>JBKOZS010000325.1:0-14390 GCA_046726015.1 Acidobacteriota bacterium | reverse complement strand
GACAGGCGTGTGCCCTCGAGCAGCACCTTCTGCAACCGCTCGGTGCGCTGTGTCGTATCAGAGTCCACCACCACCGGGAACAGCACGCCATTGAGTTGGTTCGTAAGCCGCTGCGTGCCTGAAATGATTCGACCCGCGACGGCCCAAACCGCGACCGGGGCGCTGCCCAGGAACGCCCCGACGACGATCTCGTCAAGCTGATAATTCAGCTTGTTCGCCCAGTCGATGACCGAGCTGTAGACGCTGAAGCCGGTGACCTCGCGCAGCCGCTTGCGGCAGAAATACGACCACCGGATGCGCAACGGTGGATAAATACGATAGGCGTTACGACGGTAGACGAAGTAGGTGATCACGCGCACGCTGGTTGTTGCGATGACCAGCGCGATCAGCCCGTAACCCGCCAGCAGCATCACAACGTTCACCGTCGCGACCATGATGCAGCTGACGATCGCCACCATGTTGTTGGCGTCGTATCGCTGGAATCCGCTGATGACGCCGCCGAACACACTGAAGGGAAAGTTGAGGGCGACGTTCAGTCCGATGACGAGCAGGATCCACTTGCCGGTCTCGGCCTGCGCCGGCGTGATCCGGAAGATGTGCTCGATGTTGAAGGCGAGGGCGACGGCGACAACGTAGGCCACCACGCCGACGGCGGCGAAGAGGAAGAACAGCGTGCTCGCGATCTCGTTCAGCGCGCGCGTATCGCGATGCGCGCGATACTGCGCCATGAACTTGACGAGAGCACCGCCGTACCCCATGTCGAGCACGGAGAAATGGATCGTCAGCGACGCCGTCAGCGCCCACAGGCCGTAGGCCTCCTGCCCCAGATGCCGCAAGTTGAACGGCAGCATCACCAGCCCGACGATCATCTCGGTGGCAATCGCCAGATACCGGGTCGTAACGTTTTTTGCGATGGTCGCGAATTGTCCGCGGTCGTTCGGCGCCCAGGTCTCGCTCATGCCGCCCCCTTGCGGAAGAGCACGACCTTCACGGTGTCGAACACGATCGTCAGGTCGAAGAAGATCGAGAGGTGTTTGATGTAATACAGATCGTAGCGCAGCTTCTCGGTCGCGTCTTCGAGTGATGCGCCGTAGCGGTACTTCACCTGGGCCCAACCGGTGATCCCCGGTTTGACCGCGTGACGCTGCTGATAGAACGGGATATCTTTCGAGAGCTCCTCGACGAAATACGGACGCTCGGGACGCGGGCCGACGAAGCTCATGTCGCCTCGGATAACGTTCCAGAGTTGCGGCAGCTCGTCGAGCCGCGTCTTACGAATGACGCGGCCGACGGAGGTGATGCGATCGTCGCCGTCCCTCGCCCACATGGGCGTGCCGTTCTCGGCGTCCTTCCGCATCGATCGAAACTTTGAGAGCGTGAAGATGCGGCGGTTCTCGCCAACGCGTTCCTGACGGTAGAGCACCGGGCGGCCGTCCTCGATGACGATCGCCAGCGCGGTCAACAGCATCGCCGGCGTCGCGGCGATGAGCATGATCAGCGACAGCGTGAGATCGATGGTCCGTTTCATCAGCCGGGTGATTCGCGACACCCGGAATCCGTCCGAGAAGATCAGCCACGACGGGCGCAGATCGTCGATGAGAATCTTGCCGGTGACCCGTTCGTACGTCGTGGTCGCGTCTTCGACGCGGACGCCGGCCATCTTCGCGCGAAGCAGTTCCTCTACCGGCAGTTTCCCGCGCCGGTCCGACAGTCCGACAACGATCCGGTCGACCTGGTGTTGTGCCACCAGCCGCTCGATGTCGGCCGGCGTGCCCACGATTGCCGGATTGACGATGCGCTCGCCGACACGCGAGACGTCGTCGTCGATGAACCCGATGATCCGATACGCGAAGTCGTGTTGATCGAGGATCTGGCGTGCGACCTTCCGCGCGGTTTCACCGGTACCGACGAACAGCACGCGTTCTTCAAGCTTCAGCGAGCCGGTGACCTGGTTGAAGGCAAGCCGCCAGCCGAGAATCGCTATGAGGAATACGAATAACGCGGATACGAAGATGCCGTTGCCGATCATCAGGTCCGGCAAGACGAAGTAGAGGGCGGCCAGCAGGATGGATGCTGCGCCAGCGGCCTGCAGCAGGCGAACGACCAGCTCCCGGTTCGAGTGAACGAGGGTGAGATCGTAGAAATCGTTGTAGTACAGGCACAGCTGGCAGATCAGCGTAACGAGCGCAATTTTCCCGAGGTTCGATGCGAGATCTGGCGTCTGCTGCAGACGCGCCGCAAGGGCGACCGACCCGAAGATCAGCAGCAGTTCGGCGGCGAACACCGTCAGGCTTCGTGTCGAGACGTACCGGTTGAACAGCTGCATGGCCCGCTTCCGTCCGCTACCCTGCGATATACCCGTAACCGTCGTAGTACTGGGCCGCAGTCTCCTCGCCGACTTCGTTCAGCACCAGACCGAGTACTTTGGTCATGTCGAGGCCCGCGAGTGCGCGCTCGATCGCTGGCTTTGCGGTCATGCCGGCGCGGATGATCATGAGGATGCCGTCTGCCGTTCCCGCGACGATGTGAACATCGGCGAGCGGTGACACAGGGGGCATATCGAGAATCAGACGATCGAACCGCGTACGGAGGGTATCCAGCGTTCGCCGCATGGCAGCGGATCCGAGCAGCTCCGCGGGGTGACTGGGTGGCACGCCGGACGGGAGCACCGACAAGTGATAATCCGCGAGCGTGACCAGCGCATCGTCCACGGTCGCGGCACCCATCAGCACGTCGGTGAGGCCAGGCGCTTCGGGCAGGCCAAACAGGTGATGGAGCGATGGCCGCCGCAGGTCCGCGTCGATGAGCAGCACGCGCTGCGAGAATTCCTGCGCCATCGTGAGCGCCAGATTGGCGGCCGTCAGGCTCTTGCCATCCCCCTTCGACGGGCTCGTCACGATGAGCGCCCGAATGGCGCGGCCGTTTTCCACGCGGCTGATGCGCGTCCGCAACGAACGATACTGCTCGGCCGCCAGCGATTGCTGGGCCAGCGCAGCGACGAGATGGCGGTCGAGGTGCACTTCGCGAGGTGGTGCCACGACCTGCTCGGCCTGCCGCGCGCGTGCTTCACGCCGTTCGGCGATTGGCGTCGGCTCGGCGAACGGGCGTGGCACCGGTGGTGGCGTCGCGACGGATGCCGCGGGCTCTCCCTGCGCCTCGCTGTCGATGCCACGCGTGCGGCGGGCGCTGCCATCACGCTCAGCCTTGTTGAGAATGTCCTGTATGCGGCTCATGAAGTTCCCACTCCAGTTACCAGTTGCCGGACTACGCCGGAATACGCGGAATCTCGCCGAGCACCGGCACCTCGAACTCGTTCTGCAAAGCGCGCACGTCGTGGACCGATCGGTCGAGGAATTCGCGGCCAATCGCGGCCACCGCGCCGAGAACGATGCCGGCGGCGATCGCCAGCGCCATCACTTTGAGCAGGTCCGGCTTGCTTGGGCCGGTCGGCAAATACGCGGGATAGAGCACGCTGAAGCGTTCGCCCCCCTGCTTGCGGGCCAGGTTCTCGGCTGTGATGGCCTGCTGGTGTCTCGTCGTCAGGTCGGTGTAGTGCGCTTTCTCGAGCGTGACCTCACGCTCGAGCGACGCCAGTTCCTGCTCGACCATCGGCGCCGCATCGACGCGGCTCTGATACAGCGTGATCTGACTCTGCGCCGCGAGCGATGAGCGTTTCAACTCATTGATGCGCAGCTTCGACCCCTCGCGCTCCTGGACCTTCTGTTTGTAAAAGGGGTCCGTTGCCAGTCCGTCATCCTTGTTGGTCTGCTGCTGTGCGGTCGCGAGATCCTTGCGGGCACTGCTGAGATCCTGCTGGAGACGCGCAATCTCCGGGTGCTTGTCCGTATACAGGGTCCGTGCCTCAGCCAGCTGCTTTTGGAGATCGTTGACGCGCCCCTGAGCCGCCTGGATGGCGGCGGCGCTGGACGCGGTCGTGCCGCTTCCGCCCTGGCGCATCGCCTCGATCTGGTACTCGATGCTCGTCAGCCGATCCTGTTCACTGCGCAACTGGTTTGACAGTGACTCAAACTGGCTGCGGAGACCATTGACCATCTGAACGTTCGCGTTCACCTGGTCGGGCAGCCGGCCCATGTTCGCCTGTTTCTTGATCCGGAGGTCGTTCTCCAACTGCGCGAGCCGGGCCTGGCTGGCCTGCACCTGCTGGCTCAGTACTTCGGAGGTATTCTCCGTACGCTCGATCTGGCTCTTCGAGTTCTCCTCGACGAACACGTACGCGATCCGGTTGGCGATGCGCTGGGCCCGCGCCGGGTCGCTGTCCGTGTAGCCAAGCACGAAGCTGTCGATCCCCTTGCCAGAATCGCCCGACCTCGTAATGGGATTCGGCACCGAGATGTTCTTCTCGACATTCGAGCGCAGCCAACTCGCAACCTGGTCCACGGCCTGCTCGGGGTTGATGCGCTCTTCCCGGACCACGCGCTGGAGGACCGTCGGACTGAGGAGTTGCTGAGAGATCGCACGCTGGCGTTCTTCCTTGTCAAGCGAACTCACGCCCTTGAGCAGTTCGGCAGACAGGGTCGGCGCGGCGACGCCAATCGTCGCCTGCGAGAGGTACTCGCGGGGCAGCAGCACGGTCAGCGCCGCCCCCACGAGCACGCACACGATGAGCGGTACGATGAACCACCACATGCGGCGGCGCACCACCGACATGTAATCGAGCGGGTGAAAGCGATGTTCGTCGTTCATCGGATCCTCATGGGTTGAGACACTGCAATCTGAGCACCGACCCGGTGCCGGTTGATCTGGCCTCCGGCGACATGCGTGTCCTGTCGCGTATAGACGTAGAACCCCTCAACACGCAGCCACCGCGACATTGCATAGCCGAGCGTCGAGTGCAGCCACAGCGAGTCGAGTGCCAGCGTCTCCTCGATCAACGGATCGCTGCGCCGCCAGGTAACGGATTCCTGAACGTAGAGCCGATTCCGATCGAACGGCATTCGCACGTAGCCGCGGACCGACTCACTTGCGCTCGAACCGCCAAACCCAAAGGTCGGCAAGAACTCGCGCGAGTAGTTGGCGCCGACCACCGCGCGCTCTGCCTCGTGTGTGATCCCGACGCGGACGTAAGGGCCGGTGCGAGTGTCATCGAAGGTTCGGTCGATCAGATACGACAGACCCGCTGCCGCGTCGAGCGTGGTCCGGGGGCCCGAGTCGTACCGAAACGTGCCGCCCACGTCCTGGAACGTGAGGTGACGTGTGCCCTGATTGAGGTCGGCGAGACGGAGCGAGTACTCGGCGCCGAGCGATGACCGATCGTTCAATCGCCGCGCCAGCTCGGTCTGAAAGGTCTGTGCGAAACCGCTCCGCAACACCGTGGTTGTGCGGTCGAAATCGACCCAGTTCATGTCGTACCGGGCATTGAGGTCCATATGCTTGGTGAGCCGCGACTCGATCCCTCCGACGAACGTGTTGTGGCGGGCGCCGGTGCGTCTGAACAGGACGCCATTCAGGTCGAGCTCGTCGGTCGTCGGGGCCTTGATGTACGTGTCGCGCGCGAACACCGTGACGTGGCGCGTCGTCCGGTAACGCAGGGATGCGTAGCCGCGCTGATCGAAGCCGTTCAATGCATCGAGATCGACGTAGCGGCGCAGGTAGCCGCGATAGCCGCTCTCGAACGTCGTGCGCGGCCCGTGGTACTCGAGCTGTCCGGATGGCGCGATCACGAACAGTTGATCGCCCTGCGTGTCGGGGCGGGTCGGAAATTCCGCAGCCAGTGCAACGTTGCTGTCAAAGACAGACGACGCGGTGACCCCGGGGGTGAAGCTCCACCCGGCGATCGGCGAGCTCTGGACCTCCGGAGGTTCCTGCGCGAACGCTGATGGCGCGGTCGTCAGCACGGTGGCGGCAACCGCGATCATCCGTATGAGATGCCTGTAAGATCGCATACCGTTTCGTTCCTTACTTCACGACCACCACGTCGCCGGCCTGCAACAGCAGCGGCGCTTTGTTGCTCTCGAGCGCTTCCTTGTAGTTGAAGGTCAGCGTTTTCACACCGGTCCCCGTCTGACGCTGGATACGGATGTCCTTTTTGTTGGCAAACTCGGAGAAGCCACCCGCCATCGCGATCGCCTGCATAATCGACAGCGGCCCCTTCATCGGAATCGGACCGGACGATTTCACTTCGCCCATCACGAACACGTTCTGTGGCGTCGACTCGACGACGATCACGGTGACGACCGGATTGGTGATGTATTCCTTGAGCGATGTCGCGAGGGAATCGCGGAGCTGCGTGGGTGTCAGACCTGACGCCAGCACGTCGCCGAGCAGCGGCAGCGTGATCTTCCCGTCGGGCCGAATCTGCAGGGATTGCGAGAGCTGCGGGTCCTTGTAGACCTCGACGCGAAGCTTGTCCCCCGGGAACAGCCGGTAATCCGCCGCCGTCGTCTCGGGTGCCCCTGACGCGGTCGTCGTCGACGGGGCCGCCCCGGGTGCCTGTGTTCGCCGGGCTTCGTCCTGCGCGAACGCCGGGCTCAGCAAAATCAGGAAAGAGAACGCCGTGAATGTGGCAGTCTTCATGGCCATACCTTATTGAGCGTTTGAAGACCGGGCGCCCGGCTCACGCCGCGGCATTCCGGTCCGGGCCTCGGCCACACGCCGCAGCGTGTCAGCATCGGCCCCGTGGGTTGGACAACACGCCGCTCCAAATTCAATCGCCAACGGCGACGAAAACTGGTAGTGCTCGAGGCGGGCCATCAAGCGGTCGATGACGCGCATCGAGTTGGGCATGTCGGCATCGAGCAACACCATCGAGAGGCGTCCCTCGGGTGTTGCTGACAGAAGATCGGTTTCGCGGACCTCGCGACTGACGAGCATCGCGATCTCGCGCGCCGCCTCAGTGGGCGTACGTCCTTCCGATTGCGGATCGACCAGCACGAGCGTCAGGAAATTCTGCGAGCGCACCGCGCGTTTCAACTCGTTGTTGAGCACGAAGTCAAACGCCTCGGGAGTGAGCACGCGGAAGTCCTCCTGGAGGTACGGGTCTTCGGCCATCACGACGCTTTATCCAGCTCCGCTTCCTTGATCTTGTAGAGCAGCGCCTTGTAACTGATGCCGAGGATTTCCGCCGCCTCGCGACGGTTCCAGCGCGTCTGCTGAAGCGTGCGGAAGATCAGTTCGCGCTCAGCCTCACGCGCCGCGTGTCGGGCAATGTCTTTGAGGGATCCGGTCGGCGCTGGCGGTGGCGGCGCAGGCGGCGCGGCGACCGGGACGACGGCCACCGGTGGCGCAGCGGCCACAGGCGCTTGCTGCTCGACCGTCTGCAGCGCGGGGATCGGCCCCACGCGCATGGATCGCCTGGCGATCGAGTCGGCGACCTCGCGGCGGATCGGCGCGTCGGTGCCGAGGATGACCATTCGCTTGACGAGGTTCTCCAGTTCCCGCACGTTGCCCGGCCACTCGTACTCCGCAAACAGCCGCAGCGTGTCCGTTGCGAGCGCGAGCGTCGGCTTGTTGTAGTGCTCCGAATACCGGCGAAGGAAATGCTCGGTGAGAACCGGGATTTCGTCGCGGCGCTGGCGCAGCGGCGGAAGCGTGATGCAGACAACGTTGAGGCGGAAGAAGAGATCCTCTCGGAATTGTCCCTCGGCAACCGCAGACTCGAGATCGCGGTTCGTCGCGGCCACGACGCGAACATCGACGCGCACATCCTCACGGCCGCCAAGCCGTGCAAACTCGCCGTCCTGCAGTACCTGGAGGAGCTTCGCTTGCAGCCCGCCTCCCATCTCGCTGATTTCGTCCAGGAACATCGTGCCGTGATGGGCGAACTCGAACTTGCCGGGCTTCTGCTGAATCGCACCCGTGAACGCGCCACGCTCGAAACCGAAGAGCTCAGATTCGAGCAGCTCTGCGGGAAGCGCCGCGCAGTTCACCTTCACGAACGTGCGATCGCGGCGAGGGGACGCGGCGTGAATGCCGCGAGCGACGAGTTCCTTTCCGGTTCCACTTTCACCCCGGACCAGCACGGTCACATCGGTGTCGGCCACGCGACCGATCAGCTCGCGCACCTCGCGCATTTTCTCGCCCATGCCGAGCAGCTCGCCGTGATGGCGGCGGCTGACATGCGTGGCGGGGAGCTCAGAATCCGCGAACGAATCGTACCTGCGTGGTTGAGTCGTCCATTGCACGCGGGCAGTTCAGCAAGGCGAATGCCACGACGGAAAAAGTTTGGAGAAGATGGCGAAAACGCGGGCGTTTTGCGAAATAGCGACGAGGTGGAGTGCCGCGGCGCCTCACATGCCGCGGAACTCCGGTACTTACTGTGGGTAGCTTTCGTGTGCTTCGGAGCCGCAGTTAGTAGTCCACAGCCCTGCTAGGCACGGCTGATTCCACATTCTTTGATCTTGTTGAGCAGCGTCTTGTAGCTCACCCCGAGGATCTGCGCGGCCTTGCGGCGGTTCCAATGAACTTGTCGAAGAGTCTGCTCGATCGCAGCACGTTCGGCCTTCATCGCCGCGGCCTTCGCGACCGACGCCAGAGATCCGCCACCCGAATCTCCATTCGACTCTTCACCAGCGTCGTCGGTCTCTTCGGGCAAGTCGGGGTCCGGCGGAGGTGGTGGAGGTGCGTAGGTGATCGGAGGCATCGAGGTGCCGAGCGCGCCCGGCACGCCGGCCCCAACCATTGCCGCGACCGCAGGCGCGGGCACGGCGGCCGCCAGCGCGCGCTGCATGTTGCGTTCGATCTCCCGAACGACGAGTTGCTCGTCCTGGAGGATCACCACGCGTTTGATCATATTCTCCAGCTCTCGGATATTGCCGGGCCAGTCGTACTGCAAGAAGAGGTGGCGCAGCGTATCCGAGATCGGACGCGCGGGACGATTGTACTTACGCGAGTAGCGCGCAACGAAGAAGTCGGTCAGGGTGGCGATCTCGTCGCGACGCTCTTGCAGGGCCGGCACCGTGAGCTCGATGACCTTGAGGCGATAATAGAGGTCCTCGCGGAAGTCGCCGCCGAGCATCATCTTTTCCAGATCGCGATTCGTTGCCGCGACGATGCGCACGTCGACCTGAATGCGTTTGTTGCTGCCGAGTTTCGTGAACTCGCCGTCCTGCAGGACGTGCAGCATCTTCGCCTGGAGTGCCGGCTTCATCTCGCCGATTTCATCGAGCATCAGCGTGCCACCGTCGGCCTGTTCGAATTTGCCGATGCGCGTGGTCGCGGCTCCCGTGAAGGCGCCTCGTTCATGGCCAAAGAGCTCGCTCTCCAGAAGCTCGGCGGGAAGCGCTGCGCAATTCACCTTTACGAACGGACGATTCCGGCGAGTCGACCGCTGGTGAATGGCACGCGCCACCAGCTCCTTGCCGACGCCGCTTTCTCCGCGGATGAGCACCGTGACGTCGCTGTCGGCCACCTGTTCAATAACTGTGGCGATCGCGCGCATTTTTTCACTATTGCCCCAGACCGCGCGATCCTCGTCGTCGCTCAACTGCTGACGAAGCTCGCTCAACTCCGAGACAAGGCGATTCTTCTCGATCGCGTTTTTGATCGCCACGTCCAGCGCGATTTCGCCGAGGCCCTCTGGGTCGTCGGGCTTCACGACGTAATCGGCGGCGCCAAGGCGGACCGCTTCCACAATCGTGGATGCCTGGTTACGGCCCGACAGCATGATGACCTGCGCTTCGGGGCGCGACGCCTTGAGGGCGCGCAACGTGGCCATACCGTCGAGGCCGGGCATCATCACATCGAGGAGCACCACGTCTGGTGCCTCAGTTTGTTTCATCGACGCCAGCAGCTCATCACCGCGGGTGTAGCAGCGGGCTTCGTACCCGCGTAAAGAAAGGAAGGTTCGGAGATACGCGGCGAAGGCTGAATCATCATCCACAATCGCGACGTAGGGCTTCTTCGTCGGTTTTGCGGCGGATATCGGCGCGCGCTGCTCTGTATCATTGGGCTGCACTGGAAGGCGAGTGTCCATTTCGTTTCCCACTTCATTCAAGACTCGTACCTCGACAGCATCGCCTGCCCAGGGATTGCACAAAAGTCAGCAACTTTAGGCAACGAATTTCCGACGCTCTCCCTGCAGAACGACATGCCAGCGCTCGCGATCACGGAATGCGATGCCATTCTTATGGCACAGCCCTTGTAGGTTACGCCGTCGTCACGGCGTCAGCTGCAACGAGCAGCGGCCGAAAGCGAATCAAGGCGTTTCAGGCCACGTCGGACATTCGTCCACCGGCCTTCCGACGCCGTGGCGAGTTTCGTTGAGGAGTTGAGGTTTCGCGATGCGCACGTTCGTGGTTTCTTTCGTGTTCGTCGGTTGCGCCACGCTGGCGGCGGCCGAACCGGCGACGAACAAGGAGTCCGCGGCGAGCCCCTCGGCTTCCCCGCTGGCGGTTCAGCAGGTGCAGGCGCCGCTGCCGGGGTTGCGTGACGAAGCCGCGATGGTGTTGGTGGGAACAGTACTGATAGGATTGGCGGCAGCGGTCCGCCGAGCCGCGTAACCATCCAGTTCGAGGCGCAGCCGGTCTGCCTGCGGCGTATGGTCCGCATCCGCAGCCGGGCGCCTTCGATCGCTCCTCGCCCTCTATGCGCAGTTCCAATCACAGCTGTGCTCGTCTTCGCCTGCTGTCCACCGTGCTGGCATTTGCTCTGACCGCGGGTGCAGGGGCACGCGGCCAGGTCACCGTCGGGCCAGACGGTGATCTGCAGGCCGCGATCAATAGCGCGGCCGGCGGGGACGTCATCAACCTGACGCCGGGCGCTACGTACCGAGGCAACTTCGTCCTTCCGGCGCGCAGCGGGGGCGGGGTGGTTACGATCCGGACCCGACCGGGGGAGGAGCTTCCGCGATCAGGTCAGCGCGTTCGCCCGCAGGATTCCCCCAAACTCGCGAAACTGCAGTCGGTCAATGCCGGTCCGGCGTTGCGTACGGCCCCTGGCGCTCGCGGCTGGCGGATCGAACTGCTCGAGTTCGGGCCAAACTCGGGCGGCGCGGGCGACATCATCGCGCTCGGCGACGGCTCCACCGCACAATCGAGTCTCGCGCAAGTTCCGCACGAGCTGGCGATCGATCGCTGTTATATCCATGGTGACCCGGTCGTCGGACAGAAGCGCGGCATCGCGCTCAACAGCGCGTCCACGGAGATCACCGGATCGCATATCAGCGATATCAAAGCGATCGGCATCGATACGCAGGCGATCTGCGGCTGGAACGGGCCGGGTCCGTACCGCATCGAGAACAATCATCTCGAAGCTGCCGGCGAAGGTTTCATGCTCGGAGGTGCCCCGCCCGGCATTCGAGACAATGTGCCTTCCGATGTCGTCTTCACGCGGAACTATGTGGCACGCCCGGAGTCGTGGATCTCCGAGAAGTGGCAGGTGAAGAACCTGTTCGAACTGAAGAACGCGCGTCGCGTGATGGTTGCGATGAATCTTTTTGAGAACAATTGGCTGGCCGCTCAGCCCGGCTATGCCATCGTTCTTACGCCGCGTGGAGAGGGTGGACAAGCGGCATGGGCGACAGTGGAAGACGTCACCTTCACGCGGAACATCGTTCGCAACGTTGCGGCCGGCATCAACGTGCTTGGCCACGACGATGGCGGACCCAGTGGACTCGCGCGACGCATTCACATTACCGAGAATCTGTTTTACGGCTTCGACCGCGACAAGTGGAAAGGGAACGGCTTCTTTCTCTTGATCAGCGACGGCCCGACCGATGTCACGGTGAGCCGAAACACGATCATCCAGCGAGGCAACCTGATTGAAGCCAGCGGCCGCCGAAGTGGCGCGCCCATCCCCATCGAGCGGTTCATCTTCAAAGACAACATTGCGCTGCACAACTCGTTCGGCGTGCATGGCCAGGGCCGCGGCGTCGGCCGGGATACGCTCGATTCGTTCTTTCCGGACGTGGAGTTCGACCACAATGTGATTGCCGGCGGAAACCCCTCCGCGTACCCCGCGCCCAATGCATTCCCAAGTACGGCTGAGCTCATGAACGAGTTCATTGCGCCTGATGCCGGGGACTTCCGGTTGAAGACCGGTAGCCGGTACCTCATCGCCGCCAGTGACGGAGGCCCCCTCGGCGCTCCGATGCGCCAGCTCCGCTTAGTCCTGCTTGCCGTTCAGCCGCGGGATCGCGACGACGTGCCGGCGCGCGGCAGGGGACGAGGGTCGGGCGGGTGAGACAGGCCGCCCCAGTTGAGAGTTGATATCTGTAAATTGTGGCGCAGGAATGTAATGCGCACGCTCGCGGTCGTCTGATAATCGACGTGCCCGGGTTGAGCGAATCCGGCCTGCTGGCACCGATCCCACCGGCAAGAGATTTGTAGGTCGCGTCCGCGCCCCTCTCATGCGCCGTCTCATTTCGCTGAAACTCACGATTGGCGTGTTGCTCGTTGTCGCGCCAACTATCACGCTGCCGACGACAGTTACGGCGGCGACAGTGACCGTGCGCGCCGGCGACAACCTGCAGGCGGCGCTCAATGCCGCCCAACCCGGAGACGTGATCCTCCTGGAAGCGGGCGCGACGTTTACCGGCAACTTCATCCTGCCGGTGAAACCTGGATCGACCTTCATCACCGTTCGTTCATCGGCGAACGATCTGGAGCTGCCCGCAGCGGGGACTCGCATCGGACCTCAGTGGGAAAACGCAATGCCGAAAATTCGGTCGGGCAATAGCATCAGCGCGTTGCGCACTGCGCCTGGCGCCCATCACTGGCGACTGCGTTTCCTCGAGTTTCAGGCAAACAAGAACGGTTTCGGCGACATTATCGCGATCGGCGACGGGTCCACGGCACAAAACACGCTCGCTGACGTGCCGCACGATCTCGAGCTCGATCAAATCTACGTGCACGGCGACGCACTCGTCGGGCAGAAGCGGGGCATCGCGCTGAATGCGCGCGCCGTCACGATCCAGAATTCGTTCATTGCCGGATGCAAGGCCGTGGGAATGGATGCGCAGGCAATCGCGGGTTGGAACGGTCCGGGCCCATACCGGATCGAAAACAACTACCTCGAGGGTGCGGCGGATAACGTGCTGTTCGGCGGCAACGACCCGGCGATTGAAGGCCTCATCGCATCGGACGTGATCTTCCGGCGCAACTACTTGTCGAAACCGACTGCCTGGCGCGATCCGATCATCGCGACGCCAGCCTCATTGACCGCTACAGCCGACGCCGACGGCACGCTCGCCGCGGGCCGAGTCACGTATCTCGTCGTCGCACGCCGCCCAGTCGGGCAAGGGACGATCGGACGGTCAACGGCGGCATCGGTCGATGTCGACGTATCGGCAGGCGGATCCGTTCGCCTTCAATGGTCTGCCGTCTCGGATGCGACCGATTACCAGGTGTTCGCACGCGGCTTTTCCTGGACCACGATCTCACCCGCATTCACTGACAACGGAGCCGCGGGTACGGTCGCATCGCCCCCTGCCGGCAAGGGTACGCGCTGGGTTATCAAGAACATCTTCGAACTCAAAAACGCGCGGAGGGTCACGGTCGAGTACAACGTCTTCGAGTCCAACTGGCAGGATGGCCAGCCGGGGTATGCGATCGTCTTCACGCCGCGGAATTCCGGGAGTCGCTGCACCTGGTGCGTGGTCGAAGACGTGAGCTTCCAGTACAACGTGGTCCGGCATGCCGCGGCAGGTATCAACATTCTCGGGTACGACAGTCCGGGAATCTCCGCGCAGGCCGCCAACATCCGGATTCGCCACAATCTGTTCCACGACATCAGCAAGGCGCAATGGGGTGGCAACGGCTGGTTTCTGCTGATCGGCGACGAACCGCGCGACATCCTCATCGATCACAACACCATCGACCACGACGGCACCTCAGTGGTGTATGTGTACGGAAAAACGGCATCGGGTCCCAGGAAGATCGGCGGCTTTCGGTTCACCAACAATCTGGCGCGCCACGATCGGTATGGCATCAACGGCGAGTCGTTCGCCTATGGCTCTGCGGTTATCAGTGCATACTTTCCCGACGGAATCGTGGATCACAACCTGCTGAGCGGCGGCACCGCGAGTCGTTATCCGCCCGGGAATTATTTCGATACGGATTTCTCGTCCGTATTCCGGAATGCCGCCGAGGCAGATTACAGCCTCAATCCGACTGGTTTCGCGAAGGGGCGTGGGTTGGATGGCACGGACCTCGGCGCCGATATGTCCACACTTCTCTTGGGAATTGCAGGAGTTGTATCTGGTACCGGACCCGTCGCCGCAACTGCGCCCGGCCTCCCGCGTCCTCCATCGAACGTCCGAGTGATTCGGTAGGTCCTGCCAGCAGGGTAATTCTTACGAACGGCTCAGTTGCCGTTCAGAACACATCCAGTCTATTCAGTCGCGAATCTGCGAAATTTCAGCCGTTTCTAGCGCGGCTCTGCTTTTGCCACGTCGGGCGCGGACACCACTGCCATTTTCACGTTTCCTTTTCCCG
>JBKOZS010000324.1:0-15366 GCA_046726015.1 Acidobacteriota bacterium | reverse complement strand
ACGAATTCGCTCATGATCCCTCCTATTCCGTGGCTTTCACCCGTTCGACGTCTGAACGCAGCGGCCGTGGACATCTTTTCTTATGTCCCGCCACTGCGACCGACGCACGAGGTTCATGGCCGGCCCGGAAGTCGACGGAATCAGACTGAGGGCATGCCGCGGCCCACCGGTTCACTCCAGGACTGTGCCATGTAGGTCGGTGCGTCGCGCGCTGCGCCACTTGGTGGCATACGGCAGCACGAACAAGTACAGACCGGTGACCATGAGCGAGACGAGCGGGAGCAGCGCCAAGAGGCCGACCCAGACAGCATACCTCCCACTACTCACGGCCACGATGTTGACGGTGACGGCCACCGTAAAGGCAATGGACAGCCAGCGGTGCGTCTGCCGAATCCATCGGTTCCAGTTCAATGGGACCTCCTCTTCGGAAGCTCAAAAGCGATAGGAGGCATGAGCGGCGAGATATCGCGTGTCGAGACCCGGCGGCGTCTCTCTCAAGAAAGCGCCGGTGCTGAAGTAAACGAGAGAGGCCCAGATACTCAGATGCATCGTCAACCGCGCGTCGAATTCGACTGTCGCCTGCGATCCCACAAATCTGGCGTCACTCTTCTGACCGGTTCGCAACA
The DNA here is from genome assembly GCA_046726015.1 of Acidobacteriota bacterium. Classification (GTDB taxonomy): domain Bacteria; phylum Acidobacteriota; class Vicinamibacteria; order Vicinamibacterales; family 2-12-FULL-66-21; genus QHWT01. Next base: position 14,740 of record JBKOZS010000324.1, on the reverse strand, counting down.
CCGCGACGTTGATGCCATACACGCCGTCATTCGTACTCGTCCTCCAGAACGTGGCCCAATCCGTGGTGACTCGTAGCAGACGATGCGGGCTAAAGCTCAGGGACGGGTCGACGGTGACGAGATTCGTCGGACCGATGAGACCGGCTTTTCCGGAATAGGCGATGCTCGGGAAGAGCGGGTCGAACGAGTTCAGCTTTGCTTCGACCGGATCGCGATCACCACTGGTGGCAAACACGCGAGCGCCCAGCCGCGGATGTCCCGCGGCGGAGGTGAGCACCCACCCGACGTCGGAAGCGATCGCGTAGGCGCGAATCGTATCGTGACCGAAAGTCCCCCACTGGACGATGACTTCCTCGTCGTAGTCTGCTCGGCCGGCTGAACCCCAGACGCGTATGCCTCCGGAGTGTCTCGTCGCGTCGGCAATCCCCTGGTCGAACCGTGCGTTTCTCCGCCGAACACCGATGTAATACACCGCGAGATTGCCAGGGCCCAGCCATGGTCGCGGGCCGTTTCCTCCAGCGCCCCAGCACACGAGTCCAGAGTCGGAATGATCGTCGAAGGCACCCGGCACCGCCAGAACGAGCCGCATTGCCGTTGAATTCCAGGTCCACCGCCCTCGCTTGACGATGAGGCGGGCGCCGTCGAAACTGCGCCGCACGTTCAAACCTTCGGCGGCGGAGATCAGCCGTCCCGCGCCAAAGCCCACCTCATGGCGTCCGAGCCGCAACGCCATCGATCCCCGATTGCTGCTGTGCAATTTCACATCCAGAAACGCCTCGTGCAAATCCAGCGTGTTCTTGTCGGTGGGCCGAGGTCCGCCGTTCCGGCCAGCTTCGAGACCGCTTTGAATTTCGATGAAGGCACGGGCACGCGGTCCGAAATGCCAATCGGTATGCAACAGGTATCGCTGAAGCGTGTACCCGGTTGGATCGGCGGGCTGAGATCCAAATCCGGGCTGACGCACCTGTTCATACCGCCAACGTGCCTCACCGCCGACGGAGAGATACCAGTCGTCGCCTTTGAGCGGTACGAACTTGACTCCGTCCCAGACGTCTCGGTGCCGTCGAGCGTCCCTCAACACGCTCCAGTCCTCGTCGTAGCGGTACTGTTGGTAGGTTGGACGAGCGTCGGGATCAGCCGGTGCGCTCTGTGCCCGGGCGAGCTGCGCGCACGCCATCGTCAACGTGAACGCGCACGCGAATCCGGCGGAACGGCTTCTTCGACGTTGCTGAAGGACCACGCGCGATCACCCAATGCTCACCCCGTGTCGCGACAACGGAAGGGAACGATAGCGCTGCCCGGTTGCGCGAAAGATGGCATTGGTCAGGGCCGGGACGACGGTGACGGGTCCCACCTCGCCAACCCCTCCCAGCGGACGCTCGCCGCTGTTGATGAAATGCACGTCCACTGGCGGCATCTCGGGCATACGAAGCACCTGAAAGTCGTGCCAGTTGCTCTCCACGGTTCGTCCCCCCGCGAACGTGATTTCGGAGACAAACGCACACGAAAGGCCCCATGCGACGCCGCCTTCGATTGAATTGGCGGAAATGCCGGGATCGAGGACGGTGCCTGGATCGACGACGCAGACGACCCGATGAATCTTGATGACGCCCGGCCGCGGGACGGACACTTCGACGACGTGCGCCGTCAGCGTCCGAAACGCTTCGCAGAACGCCATCCCGCGATAGCGACCGACCGGCGCTACACCTGTCCAGTCCGATTTCTCTGCGGCGAGATCGAGCACCCGCAGCGCTCGCACGTCGTCAGCCAGTAACTCGCGGCGATAGCGGTACGGATCCTGTCCTTTGCGATGCGCCAGTTCGTCGATGAAGCTCTCCAACGCGAACACGTTCGGACCGAAGCCGGTGGTGCGTAACACGGACGTGGGCACGCCGACCTTCAACAGCTTGAAGTCGACGCGGACATTCGGGATACGGTAGCGCGTCTCGAGAACACCTTCGCAGCAGCTGGGATCGTACGAGTCGGTGACGGCTGGTGGATAAACGAACTGGAGAATCGACGGCGACACGAGCTTGTGCGCGATCGCCTGCAGGCGGCCGAATTCATCAACGCCAGCCGTGATGCGATGGGCAACGGCAGGCCGATAGATGTCGTGCTGCATGTCCTCTTCACGAGACCAGATCACTTTGACCGGCGCACCCACGGCCTTCGATGCCAGCACGGCCTGGACCACGAAGTCGGCGACCAGCCGCCGCCCGAACCCGCCGCCGAGGAGCGTCCGGTTGATCGTGACCTTCTCCTTGGGAAGACCGAGGACCTGCGAGACGACAATCTGAGAGAGCTCCTGACCCTGCGTCGGCGCCCACACCTCGCACCCGTCGGAGGTGACGTGGGCGGTGCAGTTCATCGGCTCCATGGTCGCGTGCGCGAGGAACTGCGACTCGTAGTCCTGTGAGAACACCGTCGCAAAGCCTTTGGCAATCGCATCTTTGTCACCGCTGACGTGCGGCGTGTGCCATGAGTCTCCCGTGAGCGCATCCTCGTATTGCCTGTGCAGCGTGTCGCTGCTGAGCGACGCATTGGGACCGTCGTCGAATTGGATGGGAAGCGCAGTCAGCGCGGTGCGTGCCTGCCAGTAACTCCGGGCAACCACGGCGACGCCGCTGGGAATTTCGACGACATCAATGAATCCGGGCAAACTCCGAATCGCGTCGCGTTCGTAGCCCACAACTTTGCCGCCGAAGACGGGGCTGGTCTTCACCGCTGCGTAGACCATTCCAGGAACCGTGACGTCCATTCCGAAGATCGCCGAGCCATCGACTTTCCCCGAGTTCTCGACGCGCGGGAGCGGCTTGCCGATCAGCGTCCAGTCTGCCGGTTGCTTGAGTAGCGTTTTCTCGGGTCGCGTCATGGCAGCAGCCGCCTCGGCGAGCTCGCCATAGGTCAGACTTCGACCGGTTGCCGTGTGAAAGACCCTGCTTCGTTCGGCGCGGCACGTGCCCGCGCCGACGTTCCATTGGCGCGCCGCAGCGCCGATCAGCATCTGGCGGCCAGCAGCGCCCATCTCGCGCATGAGATCAAAGAACGCCGTGGTGCTTTCGCTGTTGCCTGTAAACTGCCAGTTGATGCGCGGATTGCGATACGCGGGATCGGCCGGAGCATTCTCCAGGCGGACCTTGCTCCAATCCGCGCCAAGTTCGTCCGCCAGGACGGCAGGTAAAGTGGTCTGAATTCCCTGTCCCATCTCCGCCTGAGACGAGATGATGGTGACGATGTTGTCGCGGCCGATCTTCACCCAGGCGTTGAGCACGGCCTGGCCCTGAGCCGCTGCCACCTGACCGACGACCGGAGATGCCGCCAGACTGCCGTGAATCAGCAGGCTGCCCGCGGCGAGCGTGCTCGTGAGCATGAACTCCCGCCGGCTGAATCGCGCGAGTTGATCGTTTCGATGCCGATCGTCAGTCGGCATTTCGAGTTCAAGATCGGTGGCCATGTTGCCTCTCGCGGTTACTCGGGGCACGCGACGCCCCCTTCGACCCAGATCCTGACGGCTTCGACGAACGCACTATGCGACATTGGCGGCGGCAATCGTCCCGGCCCGGGATTCCAGCTTGCGAGGACGAGCGGATCGTGCCTCACGTGTTCGAGCAGCTGCTGCGGGGTCTTGTTGCCGTTTCTCGACGGATCCTTCAGCATGCGGCACTGCTCGCCAACACTCAGGCCCTTCCAGGCCATCGGTGTGGCGGCCGGGGGCAGGCGCCAGTCGGGTGCGCCTGGAGGGGCATGCGGCACCGTGAGGCTCTTGTCTTGATGACAGTTCGTGCACCGCATGGCGGGGGTTCCGCGGCCATCTGTTCCGCGCCGCACCACCATCGCATGAATACGTCCGTTGTCTCCTTCAGCAGGTGAGTCCCCTTCGAAGTGGCAGTTCGCGCAACGGGGACTCGACAACACCGTGGCGATGGATTGGAACGCACGCGCCGATTCATCATGCTGTTGTGCGGCTATCACGGCGACGCCACCCGCGCATCTGGCGATCGCAAAGATCGCCGCGATTGAAAGAATCGGTTTCATCCGCGCTCTCCATTCATCAATCGGGCAGCCAGATGAACGGCTCGCCGAATCCGGAGATACGTGCCGCAGCGGCAGATATTCCCGGCCAAAGCCTCGTCGATGTCCTTATCGGTCGGCTGAGGGATCGCGCGGAGCAGCACGACGGCCGACATGATCTGACCCGACTGACAGAATCCACATTGGGGGACTTGTTCGGTGAGCCAGGCTTGCTGCACGGGATGCGTTCCGGTCGGGGACAAACCTTCAATCGTGGTCACGCTCTTCCCTTCCGCCCGCGCGACGGGCGCGACACAGGAGCGCACCGCATTGCCATCGAGGATCACGGTGCAGGCGCCGCACTGCGCGACACCGCACCCGAACTTCGTGCCGGTCAACCCGAGCGACTCGCGCAGCACCCACAACAGCGGCGTCGCCGGATCCGCGTCGACGACATGCCGTGTTCCATTGACCGTCAGCGCGATAGCCGCCATCTCACTACCCTCTGAAGCCGTTATAGTCTCGTGGCACGTCGGGCCACAGCGCGCATGACCATCAGCGTCGCCAGAAATGCGTTCGACCCACTGAACGATGTCGACGCAAAATCGTAGGTGAGTTCCCCATCTCGACGCGTGAAAGTTCCGTTTAAATCACGTTGAAGGATGTGGATCCATTGCCGAATCGCCTGAAGATGTGACTGATCCTCCTTCAGGAGGGAGGTCTCAGTGTCATTGCTCCTGGACACGACCGGATCTGATGTCCTGGCAGATGTCCTCGACGCGCTCAAACTCAGAGGCCGAGTCTTCTGCCGGTGCGAACTCTCAGCGCCATGGGCCCTCGGGTTTGCGGCGGGAGACTTCTCGCATTTCCACGTCGTCGAGCGGGGGACGTGCTGGCTCCGCCTCGAGGGACAGGCCAAGGCCATAGCGCTCGAAGAGGGCGACTTGCTGCTGGTCACGCGCGGGCACGGCTACCAACTCAGCGACGAGCCGAAGACGCCCCCGATTCCACTCGCTGATCTCATTGGCGGTTCCCAGGGGGGCCTTCGGGCGGTGCTGCGGCACGGCGGCGGTGGTCAGGTCGTCAAGCTGATTTGTGGCGCGTTCCACTTCGGAAGCCCACAAGCGCAATCGTTTCTGACGGTGCTGCCGGAGTGGATCCGCGTCCAGAAGGACGAGCGCCGGGGCAACGAGTGGCTCGACGCGACGATGCGGTTCCTCACGCGTGAGACTCAGAGCCCGGCTATCGGCGCCGCGACGATCATTACCAGCCTGATCGACGTGCTGTTCGTCGAGGCGATTCGAACGTGGCTGAGAGAGCAACCACCAGGAACGGCAGGGTGGCTGGGGGCGCTGCGCGATCCGTCGATTGGTGCGGCGCTCGGCCTGATCCATCAGGCGCCGGAGAAGCGGTGGACGGTACCGTCCCTGAGTGCGGCGGTCGGGCTGTCGCGTTCCCCGTTCGCGGCGAAGTTCACCGCGCTCGTGGGCCAGTCCCCGATGGCCTACGTGAAGCGATGGCGATTGCACCTCGCAGCGAAGTTGCTCCGTGATCAAGGCGTTTCTCTGTCGCAGGTGGCGGAAGGACTCGGGTATGAGTCCGCAGCGGCGTTCAGCAGAGCGTTCACGCGTGAATTCGGTACGTCTCCGGGCCGCTATCGCCAGAGCGGCGCGGTCACTGCTGCGAGGACTGGCCGGAAGCCGAAGAAGCGAGGGTATTGACACGATTAAAACAAATGTTTTATACACTTGTTTGAGGCCACGACATGCGCACACGCCTACTGCCTGTCCTCCTCCTGGCCGCTGCCGGCGCCGGTGCCTACGCCTACAGTCACAGCGCTGGCTCGACGCTAATCCTCACCGGGATCGTCACCACCAACGACGTCATCGTGAGCCCGCAGATCGGCGGACAGATCGCTCAACTCCTGGTCAAGGAAGGGGACGCGGTCAAGCGCGACCAGCTGATCGCCGTGATCGCCCCCGACGAGCTCAAGGCCGACAGCGCCTACTTCGAGCAGAATGTCGCGGGCCTGTCGTCGCAGGTACGCGAATCGGAAGCGGCGCTGCGCTTTCAGGAACGGCAGACCGCGGATCAGATCCGCCAGGCGGAGTCGACCCTTGCGTCGACGGAATCGCAGGTCGATGCCGCGGCGGCCGACGTCGAGAACACACGACTCACCTACACGCGAACGCAGGATCTGCGGGCGAAGGGTGTCGTGTCGCTGCAGGAACTCGATCAGGCGCGGACGGCAGCGGCGGCAGCGCAGGCGAAGCTCGATGCGCTCAAGAAACAGGTCGAGGCGCAGCGGGCGGCGGTCGCGCTCACGCGCGCGAATGCCGAGCAGGTGCAACTCCGGCGCAGCCAGGTGGCGACCAGCGAGCACATGGCGGCGGCGGCCAGCGCCCAGCGCGCAAAGGCCAACGTCCGCCTGAGATACTCGGAGATCCACGCGCCAATCGACGGCATTGTGGACGTCCGCGCCGTCCGCGTCGGCGAGGTGATGAGTCCCGGGCAGCCGCTGCTCACGCTGATCAATCCCGACGACCTGTGGATCCGCGCCGACGTTGAAGAGAGCTACATCGACCGCGTCCGACTCGGCGACAGCATCACGGTGCGCCTGCCTTCCGGCGTCGAGCGGCAGGGCACGGTCTTCTATCGGGGGGTCGATGCGGCATTCGCGACGCAGCGCGACGTGAGCCGCACCAAGCGCGATATCAAGACGTTCGAGATCCGCCTCCGCGTTGACAACGCGGATCGCCGGCTCGCCGTCGGCATGACCGCCTACGTGCTGCTGCCAGTGTCGTCGCACAACAACGCGGTGCCCTGATCCGCGGCGCCCCACGAGGTCCGGGTCACACGACATGGCCGCCATAGACGTTCGATCCATCGTCAAGACATTCGGCACGTTCACCGCGGTGAACGGCATCAGCTTCACCGTCGAGGACGGCGAGATCTTCGGACTGCTCGGGCCGAACGGCGCGGGCAAGTCCACGCTGATCCGGATGCTGACGACGCTGCTGCCGCCGTCGGCGGGGACCGCGATGGTGCACGGATTCGACGTGGTGAGGCAGGCGGACTCGGTCCGCCAGGTGATTGGCGTGATCCCCCAGGCGATGACCAGCGACCTCGAACTGAGCGTCGAGGAGAACCTGATCATCTTCGCGAAACTCTACGGCGTGCCGCGGGAGAAACGGGAGCGACTGATCGACGAGCTGCTCGAGGCCGTGGAACTGACCAGGTGGCGCAGTGCCCCGGTGAAGCACCTCTCAGGCGGCATGCGCCGGCGCGTCGAGATCGCGCGAGGGCTGGTCCACGAGCCGCGGATCTTTTTTCTCGATGAACCAACCACCGGGCTCGATCCGGTCTCGCGCGTTGCCGTGTGGGAGATGCTGCAGCGAATCAAGTCGCAGCGCGACCTGACAATCTTGATCACCACGCACTATATGGACGAGGCCGACAAGCTGTGCGACCGGATCGCGATCGTCGATCACGGCGAGCTGAAGGCGCTCGATTCGCCTTTGAAGCTGAAGGCCTCGATCCCGGGCCGCAACGTGATCGAGGCCAGCTTCGGGACGATGCCGGCCGGCTGGGTGGAGTCGCTGCGACAGCTCCCGCACGTCGAGACCGTCGCCGGCGAAGACCACATCTTCCGCATCTCCTCCGACAACGGACCGGCAACCACACTGGCATTGATGGACACCGCGGCCCGGCGCGGCGTTACCGTCCAGTCGTTGTCGGTGCAGAGCACGACGCTCGACGACGTGTTCGTGCACTACGCGGGCCGGGCGCTGCGCGACGCGCTGCAGGAAACGAACCCGATGGATCGCCAGGGGTTCATGGTGCGGCGGCAATGAGAAAGCGAGCGACGTCATGGGACGCACGTGGGCCATCATCGAGCGCGAGTTGCGGCGGTTTCGCCGCAGTCCGGTGCTCATCGCGATGTCGATGGTGATGCCGATCGTTCAGCTGGTGGTGCTGGGCTACGCCTTCGGCGGAAACGTCAAGCATCTCCGGGTGGCTGTCGTCGATCAGGATCACGGTGTGCCGGCGGTCAAGGTGCGCGAGCTGGCGTCCGCGATCTCCTCGGGCGCGCGCACCATTGACGTGATCGACTACGCCGACCAGGGTGTCGCCGTGTCCGACCTGCGCAACGGCCGCGTCAACGGCGTCCTCGCGATACCGGCGGACTTCTCACGCCGGGTGCTCACCCGGAATCAGCCACAGATCGCACTCATCGAGGACAACACCGACAACTTCGTGTCGTCGGCGCTCGCTGCAACGTTTGGGACGATGCTCACCAGCTACAACCAGCCGGTGATGATGCCACGCATCGCCCCGCAGACCGGCCTCGACGTCGTCGAGGTCTATCCTTATGTGCCGTACATCGAGTACCTCCTGCCCGGGTCCATCGTGATGTCGATCTTCATGATGGTGATGATCGGCGGCGGGATTATCTTCATCGACGACAAGGCGCGCGGTCTGCACGAAGGGTACCTCGTGACGCCGATTCGAAAGCTTGAGCTGATCGCCGGGTTCAACATCTCCGGGACGATCAAGGCGGTGATCGCCGGGATGGTCCTGATCGTTGTGGGGTCGGTCATTGCCGGCGTGCCGAGCCCGTTCGATCCACTCCGCCTGATGCGGCTCTTCGTCGTCGTCGTGGTGACATCGTTTGCCCTGATCAGCCTCATGTTCCTGCTGATGGTCCGCGTCACCGATCCGCTGCTGCCGCGCGCAGTGTTCGGCATCCTCAACACGGTGCTCTATTTTCCCAGCGGTGCCGTGTATCCGCAGCAGGGATTTCCCGGGTGGATGCAGGTGATTGCCGTCATCGATCCGTTCACCTATGCGGTGCACGCGTTCAAGAACCTGCTGCTGAAGAACACCGGCTTCGGCGCAATTGCCGGCGACCTGACATTCCTGCTGCTCTTTGCCGCTGTCGCGATGTCGGCAGCGACCGCGCTTTTCAAACGAACGCTGTGAGAACGAGAGCGAGAACCCGCACGCGGTCGGACGTCGAGACCCGGGCCCGTCTGCTGCGCGCGGCCGAACGCTTGTTCGGGGAGCGCGGCTTCAAGAACGTCACTGTCCGGGACATCTGTCGCGAGGCGTCCGCCAACGTGGCCGCCATCAATTATCACTTCGGCGACAAGGAGGGCCTTTACCACGAGGTGCTGCAGAGCGCGATCGCCGCGATGCGTGCGACCACCGAGGCCGGACGGCAGGCCGGCGCTGGCTGCGCCATCGAGGAAAAACTGCGCCGCTTCGTCGCCGTGTTCCTGGAGCGCGTGCTCGCCCCGGAACACCAGACGCTGCATCGGCTGATCCAGCGCGAGATCGACGAGCCGACCGTGGAGCTCGATGCGCTCGTCGACCAGGCCGTGCGGCCGCGTCTCGAGTATCTCTCGGCCCTGGTCGCCGAGCTGATTGGCGGCTCGCCGTCGGAGGACATCACGCTGCGCTGTGTCGGCAGCCTGATGTCGCAGACCGTCTTCTATATCCGCCGCAATCCGGTCGCCGAGCGGCTCGGCTTTTCGTTCACTGGAACGCCAGAGCAGATCAATCAGGCGGCACGGCACATCGTCGAGTTCTCGATTGGGGGCATCAGGGCCGTGGCGCGCCAGCGCCCCGAGCGCACGGCCGCGAGGCGGTCGGGGATGCGCCGGCGACGCCGTTCTGCGTGATGCCGCGCGATGCCGCTCGTCGCCACACTCCGACGGCTCGAGGCTCAGGGCTTAAGGCTCAGGGCCTTACGCTCGGCCGTGTTAACGCCTAAATCGGGTTAGTTGACCATTGCAAGTATCCCGCGGGCATCAAGATACGACGTCAGGACGATGACGGACGGGACTGCCGCCGCAAGCGCGATGTATCCGTCGGGCCGCACCAGATACAACGCGTCTCGGCGAAGTCCGGCACGCCTCATTGCGGGACGCCACGCAAATTCGTGAAGGGCCAGGTGACGCTCGTCACATGCCGCACGAATCTCAGGCGCGGCAGCGCCGTACACGTGCACTTGCCAATCGAGGGATGCCAGGGTTGCGAAGTTGTCGCGTGTACGGTGCGTTTACTCGATTCGCTCACGCCACGCGCTCGTACTCGTGCAAGAGTCCGCCGAGACGGTCGCGGCGTGTCACGGTTATCGGGTGCGTCCCCGACCACGTCGTCGCTGACCTCCGGCCATTCGGCGGCGCCAAGTCCAGGCTGCGATGAGGCCGCCAACCGTTGTAATGATCTAATGAACACGGTGAGCGCGCGCTCCAGGTGGCCTGCGCTCAAGATCAACAGCCAATCCAGACACTCTGATCGAGGGGTCCGGACGAACCGCTCTGCGATCCCATTCGCCTCAGGGACCTGAATCGGCGTCCGAACGATTCGGATGTTTTCCGCCTCGAATACGGCATCGAAGCCGCCCGTGAATTTGCCATCGTGATCGCGGATCAGAAAGCGAACCGGTTCCGCCAGTTCGGCGAACGTCCAGGTCACCTGCCGCGCCTGTTGCCTGACCCATTCGGCGTTTGGGTGGGCTGTGCACCCGGCCAGATGGACCCGGCGGCTGGCGACCTCGATGAAAAACAGCACGTACAACCGCTGGAGCCAGACGGTGTCGACCGTGAAGAAATCGACAGCGATAACGCTCTTCGCTTGCGCGCGCAAGAACTCATGCCACGATGGTCCCTTGCGCTTGCCTGCCGGACCGAGCTGTTCCTCGCGCAGGATCTTCTTGACCGTGGTTCCCGATACGACGATGCCGAGACCCTTCAGCTCGCCCACAATGCGCTGATAGCCCCACCGCGGATTCTCCCGTGCCAAGCGAACGATCAGCGCTCGACGCTCTTTGGCGATCGGCGGGCGGCCAGGCCGTCGCGCATAGGTCCAGCGCCTCGCCACCCTCCAGCGGTGCCAGCGCCGGAGCGTGGCCGGCGTAACCAGGAATACGGACCACCTGACGCGCGGCAACAGTTGGCTGGCCGCCGCCAGGAAGTATCGGTCGGCCGGCCGAAACGTGGGTCGATGGATCTGACGACGCAAGATCGCCAATTCATGGCGCAGCACCACGATCTCAAGCCCTTTGGAGTCAGTTGATCGGAACAGAAGCGAGACAAGCTGCAGGGTCCGTTGGAGGGCAACGTAAACGACCGACAGGAGCACGGCTTATCCCCTGAGAAAAGGCCCCTAGTGTACTCAGATCGAATTAACGCACCCCACAGGTCGCAGTCGTCGAAGCCCTGAGTCCAGCCCGGCCGTGCGCCGAGGGCCGCGAGCAGGCCAAACGCAACGAGGGCCCGCGTCATGGTCGCCACGTCCAGGAGACGATCAAGTGGACAGAACTGTAGCGGCCTCCAATGCCGAGCGTCAATGAATACAATGCTCCGCACCATGAAGTGTTCCATGTTGTCGGGCACCATTCTCGTTGCCGCGGCTCTTGCCGATCTGCCCGCGGTCGCACACCAGGATGTCGCGCTCAAGGACCTGATGCCGAAGGGGATGGTGGTCGGCGTCGCCATCAACCAGCGACAGTTCGACGGCACCGACACGGCTGCCGCCGACATCATCACGAAGCAGTTCAACCAGATTAGCCCTGAAAACGTGCTGAAGTTTCAACCGACGCACCCGGCCGCCGACCGCTACCTCTTCGACGCGGCGGACCGCTACGTGCAGTTCGGCGTCGAGCGCCACATGCAGGTCGTCGGGCACAATCTCGTCTGGCATTCCCAGACGGGAGCCTGGGTCTTCCAGGGCGCGGACGGCAAGCCCGCCGATCGCGACACGCTGCTCGCGCGCATGCGCGATCACATCCGCACCGTCGTCGGCCGCTACAAAGGCAAGATCCACGGCTGGGACGTCGTCAACGAAGCCATCAACGAGGACGGCTCGATGCGCACGTCGCCGTGGCAGGTCGGGATCGGCGACGACTACGTGGCCAAGGCGTTCGAGTTCGCGCACGAGGCCGATCCCGACGCCGAGCTCTATTACAACGACTTCAATCTCGAGAAGCCTGCGAAGCGCGGCGGTGTGATCACGCTGGTGAAGGATCTCCAGGCGCGTAAGCTGCGCATCGACGGCATCGGCAACCAGGCGCACTGGCGCATGGACACGCCGTCGATCGAGGAAATCGATACGGCGCTCGTGGAGTTGCACGCCACTGGATTGAAGGTGATGTACACCGAGCTCGACATCAACCTGCTGCCGAACACTCCACGCGGCGCCGATCCCGCGGTCGCCAATCCCTACGCGAACGGTCTGCCGGACGACGTGCAGCAGCAGCTCGCGCGGCGTTACGCCGACGTGTTCCGGGTGTTCCTGAAGCATCGCGATGCCGTCACGCGCGTCACGTTCTGGGGATTGAGTGACGCCGATTCCTGGCTGAACCGCGGACGCATGAACTATCCGCTGCTGTGGGATCGTCAGCGCCAGCCGAAACCCGCCTTCAACGCCGTCGTCGACGCGCTGAGAAGCGCGAAATGAGACTCGCTGGAGTTCTTGCCGCCGGTGTCGTCCTCGCGATCGCGGCAGCCCAATCGCCGCCAGCGCCGCGGCTGATCGGCGAGGCCGCGCCGCCGTCATCGTCGCTCAGCCTCTGGTATCGCGCGCCGGCTTCCGATCATCCGCTGTTGCCGCTCGACGCGCCGCGGCAGGCCCGGCAGGCCGGCACCGCCGAGTGGGTGCAGGCGCTGCCCGTGGGCAACGGCCGCCTCGGCGCGATGGTTTTCGGCGGCATCGTCCACGAGCGCCTGCAGCTGAACGAAGACACGTTGTGGGCGGGCCGCCCGTACGACCCGGTGAACCCCGAGGCGAAGGACGCGCTGCCCGAAGTGAGACGGCTGATCGCGGACCGCAAATACTCGGAAGCCGCGCAGCTCGTCGGCGCGAAGGTGATGTCGAAACCGCTTGCGCAGATGCCCTACCAGACGGTCGGCGATCTCGCGGTGACGTTTCCACAGGTCGACTCGGTCGAGAACTACAGGCGCGACCTCGACCTGGCGACGGCGACGGCTCACGTCTCGTATGTGAGCGGCGGCGTGACATTCTCGCGCGAAGTGTTCGCGAGCGCGCCCGACCAGGTCATCGTCGTGCGGCTGACGGCCAGCCGTCCGGGGCAGATTTCCCTCGAGGCGCGGATGCAGACGCCTCAGCGCGCGACCGTGGAGGCCACCGCGGACGGCGACCTCGTGGTGCGCGGCGTCAACGGCGATGGCGCCGGGACCACCGCCGACGGCGGTCCGATGACGGGCGCGCTGCGCTTCGAAGCCCGGGTCCGCGTGCTGCCGACGGGAGGAACACGCCACGCCAGCGGCGACGCCCTGATCGTCCGAGACGCCGACGCCGTCACGCTGTTGATCGCGGCGGCCACGAGTTATCGCACCTATGAAGACGTGACCGCCGATCCCGCCGCGCGTGTGTCGGCCGCGCTCGAGCCGGTCTCGCGCAAGAGCGTAGACACGCTGCGCGACGCGCACGTCCGCGACTACCAGCAGCTGTTCAATCGCGTCGCGCTCGATCTCGGATCCTCGAAGCGCGTGCCGACGGACGAACGCGTTCGCGAGTTTGGCCACGGCGGCGATCCCGGTCTTGCGGCGCTCTACTTCCAGTACGGGCGCTACCTGCTGATTGCCAGCTCGCGGACCGGTTCGCAGCCTGCGAGCCTGCAGGGCCTCTGGAACGAGAGTATGTCGCCGCCGTGGGGCAGCAAGTACACGATCAACATCAACACCGAGATGAACTACTGGCCGGCGCTCTCGACCAACCTGGCCGAGACGATGGACCCGCTGACGGCGATGGTGTCGGATCTGTCAGTCACCGGCGCGCGCACGGCGCATGAGATGTACGGCGCCGGGGGATGGGTCGCGCACCACAACACAGATCTCTGGCGCGCCACCGGGCCGATCGACGGGCCGCAATGGGGAATGTGGCCGACCGGCGGGGCGTGGCTGACGCTGCCGCTGTGGGACCGCTACGAATACTCCGGCGATCGCGCCTACCTCGAGCGCATCTATCCGCTGATCAAAGGCGCGGCGCAGTTCTTCCTCGACACGCTCGTCGAGGAGTCGGCGCATCACTGGCTCGTCACCTCGCCGTCGCTGTCGCCCGAGAACCCGCACCCGTTCGGCACATCGCTCGCCGCGGGTCCGGCGATGGACGGGCAGATCCTGCGCGAGCTGTTCGGCAACGCCATCAAGGCCGCTGGTGTGCTCGGCGTCGACGCCGACCTGGGGCAGAAATGGAGCGCGACGCGCGCCAGGCTGGCGCCGCCGCAGATCGGCAGCGCCGGCCAGCTGCAGGAGTGGCTCGACGACTGGGACATGCGGGCGCCCGAGATCCACCACCGTCACGTGTCGCACCTGTTCGGTCTCTTTCCAGGACACGACATCGACGCGCGCCGCACGCCCGAGCTCGCGGCAGCGGTGAAGCGGTCGCTCGAGATTCGCGGCGATCAGGCGACGGGATGGGCGACCGCCTGGCGAATCAATCTCTGGGCCAGACTCGGCGACGGCAATCACGCGTTCGAGATCCTGAAGTTCCTTCTCGGCCCCGAGCGCACGTATCCCAACATGTTCGACGCGCATCCACCGTTTCAGATCGACGGCAACTTCGGCGGCACGTCCGCGATCGCCGAGATGCTGCTGCAATGCGACGACGGGGAGATCCGCCTCTTACCGGCGCTGCCGGCGTCGTGGCCCGATGGTCGCGTCACCGGCCTGAAGGCGCGCGGCGGGTTCGAGATCGATCT
>JBKOZS010000323.1:0-31553 GCA_046726015.1 Acidobacteriota bacterium | reverse complement strand
CTCCCCTGCTTCATGATCGGAATCCTCCTCTACGCGGCCTTCTACTTTGCTGCGCTCGTCCCGGGCCTGCCGCTCGGGTTCGCACTGTTCGGACGGCGTCACGCAGCGGGATGGATCGCGGGAGCTGTCATTGGTTATGGGCTGACTGCGCTGGCGATCTGGGCGCCAATTCGCGCAGGGATCCCGTCGGCGTTCGCCTTCGGCGTGGCGTGGCTCATTGCTGGAGTCATCGCGTGGGTTCTGACACGCGGTCTCGCGGCGCCGTTCATTACGCTCCCGGCGTGGACACGGCGCGACATGAGTGCGCTTGTCGCGGTCTGGGTGCTGACGCTCGCCATCGCGGTTCTGCCGTTTGCGCGCGTCGGTGCATCGGATGCGGAAGGCAATCGCTACTATCGCGCGTACTTCACCGCCGACTTCGTGTGGCACATGGCGCTCACCGCCGAGATGACGAAGTTCGAGGCGCCACCGCGAAACCCATACCTTGGCAACCGGCCGATTCACTACTACTGGACGTATTTCCTTCTGCCCGCTGCCGTCGCGAGCGTGGGTCCGGATCCGGTCGAGGACGTTCAGCTCGATCTCAAGGTCAACGCCGTCGCGACAGCGCTGCTCTTCGTGGGCGCGATCTTCATTTGTGCGTGGACGGCGATTCCGCGCGCCTGGCCCGTCGCCGGAGGCGTGGCGCTGGCCATCGTGGCGTCCAGTGCCGAGGGCACTTATGCGATCTGGCGCTTCTGGCAACAAGGACAGCCACCCACGGGAGTGTTCGACCTCAACATCGACGCCATCAGCAACTGGTGGTTCGGCGGCCTCCGCGTCGACGGCCTTCAGCGATGTTTCTGGTGGGTCCCGCAGCACTCGATGGCATACGCGCTGGGACTCGTCGCGCTGGCAATGGTCAATGCCGCCGGCAGCGCCGCGCCGTCTGGCGCCATTCTGATCGCGGGCCTCGCGCTCGGCGGCGCCGCGATGATGAACCCATTCGTGGGCGGCGTTTTTTCGCTCGTCTGGGGTCTTGCGGTCTTCGTGGACGCGCTGCGATCCGGCGAGATCGTGCGGCGACTCTTGCGCCATGCGATGGCCGTCCTCCCGGTGCTCCTGGCGATTGCGTGGTCGAGAGGCAACCAGATGTTCGAGGGGGCCGGCAGCGCCCTCGAGTTCGGCTGGCTCGGTGACGCGCGGCACGCACCGGTGTGGACGCTCGTGCTCTCGCTTGGCCCGGCGCTGCTCATGTCAGGTGTGGGATGGCTCGTCAGCGGCGGCTCGGAACGGCGCAGGCTGACAAGCGCGGTGATTCTCGCAGCTGTATCGTTGCTGCTGCTGTACTTCGTGCGGTTGAATGTTGACTCGGCGTGGGTCGGCTTCCGGGCCGGTCAGATGTTTCTCATCGCCGTGCCCGCGTTAATCGCCAGCGTATTCGTTGCGACCGGTGCGAGGCGCAGGGTCGCACATGTCGCGGCGGCGTTCGCGATGATCCTCGGTCTTCCCACGCTCGTCATCGACGTGTACAACGCCCAGGACATCAGCAACCAGTCCGAAAGTCCGATTGGTCCATGGACAGTGACCGTTACGCGAGACGAGCACGATGCCCTCGAGTGGCTCCGCAGGCAGACGCCGCAGCACGCAATCGTTCAGATGGATCCGCTGGCCCGCGGACGGCACACCTGGAGCCTGATCCCGAGCTTCGCGCAACGACGGATGGCAGCGGGACTTCCAATCTCGCTGCTGAACATCCCGGAGTACGGCGAGCGATCGGATCGGGTGAAGACGATATACTCGACGACGAACGCGCGCGAGGCGTTCGACATCGCTCGGTCGCTCCGCATCAATTACATCTACGTCGATCGTGTGGAACGTAGCGCATATCCCGATGGTGTGACGAAATTCGACCAGGCACCGCTGTATTTCTCACCGGCGTACCGAAATGGCGAAGTGACGGTATACCGCGTTCAGTGAGCGCACCTCGGGGTACCCTGCGCACCGCACGCACCTGACGCACCTCGCGCCCCGCACCTCGCGTCTCGCGCCTCGGCACCCATCACCCGTTACGGTATCTCCAGAATGTCCGCGCGCCGATGAACCAATCCCGCGCGCCGATCTTCTTCCCTTCTTCCCGGCTGCGCGGGTAGTAGTGAATCGGCACTTCGAGAATGCGCCGCTTGCGCGCCAGCATCCGCGCCGTGATCTCGTGATCGAGCTCGAAGCCGCTCGTCTCGAGCGGCAGGGCGGCAATCTCGTCGCGGCGGAAGAGCTTCAGTGCGGTGACCGTGTCCGTCAGGTACCGCCCGGTGAAAAGCCACCCGATAGCGCTCAGACTTCGGCCTCCCAGATACGCGCCGAGCGACTGATTCGGATACCGTCCACGTCCCAGGTAGCGGCTGCCGTAGACGATGTCCGCGCGCTTATCGAGCAACGGACCGAGCATCGGGATGTAGTCCTGCGGGTCGTACTCCAGATCCGCGTCCTGGATGATCAGATACTCGCCGGTCGCAGACGCAATCCCGGCGCGCACCGCTCTGCCCTTTCCGCCGTTCCGCTCCATCCGGCGCAGGTGCACGCCAGGCACTGCCGCCACGATGGCTGCGGTGCCGTCCTTCGAACAATCGTCGACGACGATGATCTCCGGGGCGACGCCGAGCGGCGCGAGATCGACAGCCTTGATCTGCTCGAGCAGCCGTCCAATAAAGCGCTCCTCGTTGTACGCCGGAATGACAATCGACAGCGTCTTCATGACGTGCCGCGCCGCTGCAGCCACGCCTCGACCTGGCGCAACTCCTCAGGCGTGTTGATCCCGACGGCCTCCATGGGATCCGAACAGGGGAACGTGACAACCGGCGCGCGTGACGACAGCCATGCGATGAATGGGAGAAAGTTCCGCTCGCCAGTCGACTGTCCGGCGATCACCTCGGACGCGTACTGGCGAAGATCGCGGTCGAACGCCTCGCGCGAGAGCGCAAACAGACCGATGTCGCTCTCGCCTTCGTCGGGCATCCGATCTCCTTCGCGCCGGTGCAGCACGCTGGTAATGCGTCCGGCGGAGTTCCGTGCGAAATGAATGTACGGGTCCTTGCGTCGCACGGTCGGGCACACGAGCGCGGGCGGAGGGTCGGCGGATGTCGCGTCGGCAAGCCGCTGCACCGTCTGCGGCAGCACGCCCACCTGGTCGCACCAGGTGATCCAGATCGAATCGGGACGCAGCCGGGTCACCGCGGGGGCCGCGAGCAGGATCGCATCCAGCATGCCGGTCGGGGACGACTGCTGGACGACCTCACTGTAGCCTGCCTCATCCGCCCAGGCCTCGACGTCCGCCGCGAACGACGGATGCGCGATGACGACCGAGTACTCGACGTGATCCGCGTACAGATCGGCCAGGTGATCGAGCATCGGCCGTCCGTTGACCGGGACGAGCGCCTTGGGACATGAGGACTGCAGACGCGTGCCGAGACCGGCGGCCGGAATAACCAGGAGACGTGACATTCAGGCGTGACTATTCGCGCGACCGCGCCATCGCGGCGTCTCGCGCGTGTTCGTGCGCAGCCGCATTCTCGCCGCGCGCAGAGGGGCGTTGCCGGGCGAAGCGTTGCGCAACGATGGTCGCGAGCGACTGGAGCCCTTCGAACGGGCTCGTGCGCTTCACTCTTTCCGGCGAGATTGGGAAGAACTGCACCGGCAGCTCGAGAATCTCGGCGCCGCGCCGCAGAAGCCGCGAGAGCAGGAACTGGTTCGCGCGCTTATGCGTCAGCTCGATTCCCGCCTCGAGCGCGTCGGTCGCCCGCACCGCGCGAACGGCCGACAGCGTGTCGGAAATGTAGCGCCCGTAGAGCAGCAGGTAGGCAAGGCTGAGGATGTGACTGCCGATGTAGCTGATGGCGCCAAGCCCGATGTTGCTCTTGTAGCGCAGCCGGTACGACTCGTGGATGTCGCGGACCGACAGTCGCCGGCTCCCCCACACGGCATCGAGCCGGCCGACGGTCAGGTGCGAGGCCAGGGCCACGAGATCTTCGCCGCGATACATGCCGGACGACTCGAAGAGCCCGACGTAGTCGTATTCGCCGGCCCGGACGGCATCGGCAAACGACTGCGCGTTGGCAATAGTACGAACGGCAAACGGCAGCAGTCCGGCAAACGAGGGATCGAGCGCTTCGGTGCCCTCGTAGAACACCGTCATCTGCAATGGGATCGAGGCGATGCCGCCGCGGGTCATCTCGAGCAGCGTCTGCGTGACCTTGTTGATCGACCCGGCATCGTGCAACAGAACCGCCATCCGGTACGGGCGCACCGGCGCCTGGAGACCGTCGAAGAATGGGCCGAGCACGCGTGTCGCATCGTGGCGTCCCGTAATCCCGTCTTCGTAGTTGCCAATCCGCACGAGCCGCGGATCCTCGATCGTCTCCACCGGCCCGAGCGGCACATACGGTGACGCTTCCGTTCTCCCGGGCTCGTTCATCAGGTAATGCGTGATGAGGCACGGCGTCGGCAGCGTCCGTTCCCCCTTCATGTTCAGGTAGTAGAGCGCACGGTCGATGAGATCGACAGCGGTGGAGCCGGTGATCTCGGCGTCGGTCTGGATATTCGTCACGAGCAATTTGATCGAGCGCAAGTTCGACGCGATCGCATCGCCGAGACCGGGCGTCATGTACGACGGAAACAGGCTCGAATGCTGCGTGCCAGGCGCGTAGATGATCACATCGGCCGACGCGATCTTGTCTGCGAGCCGCGGATTCAATCTCAAGGTCGCGCGCCGCGCCTCGAGAGCCTGCGTGCGTGATTCTGCGCGGGCCCCTTGAATCTGCCCTGCCTCTTCGTCCGTCAGCGGCCGATCGATCAGAAACAGGCTGGTGATGGTGTTCTGGACGCGGGCGTCGACGATGGCTTCCTCGGTGCGGAGCAGGTGACCGGAGGCGTCGATGGCGACGAGATGCGCGTTGCTACCGTCGGTCACATTCTCGATGAGTCCAGCCGGAATCCCGAGCAGCGCGCAGTAATCATCGACCGCGCGGTTGAAATCACGCCGTGCGCGAAGGTATGCGCC
The DNA here is from genome assembly GCA_046726015.1 of Acidobacteriota bacterium. Taxonomy (GTDB): domain Bacteria; phylum Acidobacteriota; class Vicinamibacteria; order Vicinamibacterales; family 2-12-FULL-66-21; genus QHWT01. The sequence goes on along the minus strand of JBKOZS010000323.1, from coordinate 26,518 downwards.
GGCGAACACCAGGTTGCCGATGCTGCAATCGCCAAACGCAAAAGGGGGCGCCTTGCGGCTGTACTCGTAGAGAAACGCCGTCACCCAGTCGCCAACCCGGCGATCGGGCTGCGCACCCGAGATCATCTTTGTCAGCCGTTCGACCGCCGCGGACGGGGAGATGTCGGCTGGCAGCCGCGAATCGAGCAGTTCGATCAGCTCCGGCGGACAGGTTTTCAGCTCGGTGGCGAGGCGCGAGGCGTTTTTGCGGAAGTCCGACGGCCCCAACGAATCGCCCAGGAAGCGCCTCACCTCACCTGTTGACGCTCCATCGTCGTACCCGTTGATGGCGACGGTGAGGGAGACCCCCGGCCGGCTCACAAGCTGCCGCGTGAGCGCACCAGAACCGCGGCCGCCAGAGAACAGAACGACGGCGCAGCGTCGCGGCGTGGCATCACCGGCGGGATTTTTGGCAATCAGGACGTTCACCAGGCTCGTTCGATTGTGGGTAAAGTGACAGAAAAGAGCAATAGTCGTGTTCCCGCCTCTAACAACAGAGCCGTCTTGCAGATGACCCGCTCAGGTGGCTCAGCCGAAATCGGATATACTGATCTTTCCGATGCTGAGAGTTGGGGCTTTTCTTGCGCTGGCGACAGCACTGGCGCTAGCTGCGTGTGGCAGTCGTCCGACTGCCCCAACCCCGCCTCCCATCAACGATCCGGGCGGCGGCACCAGCACGGGAAATCCTCCGCCGCCACCTCCTCCCCCACCTATCCTCAGCGTTTCGCGCCTCCTGGCATTTGGCGACAGCATGACCGCGGGGACGACCTCGCCCGTGTTCACCCTGTACGGCCTGGATGCGGGTCTTCCGCAGTCTTACCCGTTCAAGCTGCAGCTGCTGGAGACTGCGCGCTACTCGACCCAGACCATCACGGTGCTGAATGCCGGGAGCGGCGGCAAGAGGGCAAAGGACGATCGCGAGCGCCTTGCCGATGCGGTCAAGGAAGCTTCGCCGGACGTCGTCCTGCTGCTCGAAGGCGCGAACGATTTGAACAGCGGCGAGACGGTGTCGAAGACGGTCGACGCCCTGGAAGACATGGTCCGCGACACGCAGGCGCGGGGGATCACGGTGTTGCTCGCAACGCTGCCGCCGCAGCGGCCTGGCCAGAAGAACACGGGCAACGCCGACGTGATTCCCGAGCTGAACGACCGGATCCGCAACATGGCGGCGAAGAAGGGGGCAACGCTCGTCGACCTCTATGCCCAGTTCCCGCTCGAGCTGATTGGCCAGGACGGCCTTCATCCGACCGAGGATGGGTATCAGAAGTTCGCCGAAATCTTCCAGGCCGCGATCGCGGCGAAATGGGAACAGGCGCCCGGAACCTCTCCCCGTTGACGCGCGCCGCCGCGTCGGTCCAGTTACCAGTTACCAGTTACCAGTTCTTCACCGGTTACTGGCAACTGGCTACTTACTGGCTACTGGTAACTGGCGACTCGCTATTGTCACTGCAGTGCGCTACCCAGCGAATCCGGGCGTGGGCGGTTGCCGAGCCACACGTTGCGGTAGATCGTGCCGGGAATCGTGGCCGCCTCGCTGCCGCTGCGGCCGACTGGCGCGCCGAGATACGCGTAGTGCGGGTTCGGCGCGTAGACGCCGTTTGGTGACGGCATGCCGACGTTGTAGATGATGGATCCATCGAGACCGCCCGACCGAACCGTCACGCGGAACTCGGGACCCCAGGTCGCCTTCCAGTTGTAAACCGTCGACGGATCGAGCGCGAACACGGACGCGAAGCGCGTCGCTGTACCCGGCTCGTATCGCTTGTCGAGATCGTCAGCCGACCCATAGAGCGCGCGGAACGTGATGGCATTCGGCGGCACGCCCGCCACGCCGCGGTACTGAATATCCACGCGGTACTTGTTCGTGATGAAGTCTCCCTGCCCTTCCTGCATCCCAAACACCTTGGCCTTGTCGCCGGGACCGTTCGCGCGGAGACCTTCAACGTCCATCGAGAACTCGCCGTTGGTGATCGTCTGCGGCAGCAGGTACTTCACGTGACTCGTGCCGTTAATCAGCTGGAGCCCTTTCCCGGCGATGAACGTCGCGGCGCCGACCACCTGCCCCACCGTCTCGCCGTGAATCAGCGGGTCGTAGAGCTCGCCGGCGCGCAGAAAGCCGACCAGGCGCGACTTGAACTTGCCGACCTCGGACCACGGTCCCGTCGACGCGCCCTGCACTGCCCGCACGCGCCAGTAGAACGCCGTCGTCGGCTGCAAATCGTTGTCAGGCGTCCAGTTTGTTTTGCCGCCGCTACCTTCGGCGACGCCTGTCTTGCCGACGGTTGCCGCGAATCCCGTGACGTTGGATGTCGTTGCGGTCGTAAACGAGGTGCTGTCGGAGATCTGGAACTCGTAGGTCCGCGTGCCCGCCTGGTCCGAGGTCGCATTCCGTACCGTAAGCGTCGGACGGAGCGTGTCCAGCTGTTCGTTGGCCGAGGGGCTATCGAGCGCCGGCGCGGTCAACGTGGCGGCCACCGGTGTTGGCGCTGTGGGAGTCTTGTCTTTTCCGCCACACGCGACGACGAGTAATGCGGCCGATGCCGCGACGGTTGCGCTGTGCCAGATCTTCACGTTCACGCAGTCCTCCGATTCTTGGTACGACGACGGGTTTCGATGACGATGATGTTGCGCTGCGAGAGGACGGTGTCGGCCGATCGCCGCGCCGTCCTGAGAATGTCTCCGATAGCCTCGAACACCGCGCGATCAGCTTTCGCCAGGCGCCCGCCTTCGAGCGCGTCGGCAATCATCAGCTCGAGCTGGGCGATGCTGATCGACTGATCGAACGAGATCAGCGCGCGTCCATCGGGAAGGTGAACCAGCGTTACGCCGGTCTGCTGCTCGAGCGTGCGGCTTGGACTCACGACGATGACGGCACTGCGGCCGAAGGCAGCCAATTCCGCGGGCGGATGGGCGCGCTTGGCCAGCTCTGGCTGCGCCAGGCGCACGACCGCGCGACTGACGTCAGCGTCGATGCGCTCGAGTGCCTCGATGACGTGGTCGGGGAGCGTCAGCGTAATCGGGCGCGACGGTACAGTGAACTTTCTCGGCCGGCCGCGCCGCGGGACCAGGCCCAGCTTCCCCTTCGCCATGGTAAATTTCTATTAGATTAATCGGCAACGGCTGAGTTTTCAAGGTAAAAACGATCTGCCGTAGCATCCTGTCTGCCGCTCCGCGAGACCGCTGCCATGCGCCCCGAACACCTTTCAGAGCGTTGCGCCCTCGCCGTCGAAGCCTTCACAGCCGTCGTCGCGGTGGCGTTCGTCGGCGCCTATGCACTCGTCGCGCTCGGGCGCCTGGCCTACCCCTTCGACCTCGAATGGATGGAGGGGTCGATGGTGCACCACGTGTCTCGCGTGCTGGCCGCGAAGCCTCTTTACGGGCCACCGACGCTCGAGTTCACGCCCTTTCTCTATCCGCCCCTGTACTACTACGTGAGTGCGGCTGTCGCCCGATTCACCGGTCTTGGCTTCCTGCCGCTGCGACTCGTCTCGTTCGCGAGTTCGATCGTGATCTTCTGGTGCATTTACCGGCTCGCGCAGCGAGACACCGGCAGTCGTTATGCCGGCGTGCTGGCGGCAGGACTGTTCGCGGCGATCTATCGGATCGGTGGCGCCTGGTTCGACCTGGCGCGCAACGACTCACTGTTTCTTGCGCTGATGCTGTCGGCGGTGTTCCTCGTTCGCTTCCGCGAGTCGTACGCAGGCTGGGCCTCGGCGGGTGTCCTTCTGGCGCTCTCGGCGCTGACGAAACAGACTGCGCTGATGATGGCCGCGCCGCTGTTGATTTATGCGGCGCTCGCCGACTGCAAGAGAGCAGCCGTATTGACGCTGACGTTCGCCGGCGTCCTCGGCAGCGCGACCTGGGCGCTCAACGCCACGACACACGGGTGGTACTGGTATTACGTCGTCCGCTTGCCGCGGCAGATCCAGGCCTCGTCTCCCGAGCGCTTTCCCTTCTGGACTCACGACATTGTCAGCGCGATTCCAATTCTGTCAGCGCTGGCGATGGCTACTTTGATCGTGGCGGTGGCGTCGCGCGACCGGCACCGCGCGTTCTGGCCGCTCGTCGCTCTGGGCGGCATCGGCGCCGCCCGGCTCTCGCGTTTGCACGTCGGGGCGTACGACAACGTCTTGATTCCCGTGTATGTCTGCCTGTCTGTTCTCGGCGGGATCGCCGCGGCTCGCCTCTCCGCCCTATTCGCGCCACATCGGCGGCCGTTCGTTCGACTGTTCGTTGCCGTGCTGTGTGCTATCCAGCTCGTCGCCCTGCGCTACTCAATCAAGGAGCAGGTACCGTCGACCCACGACGCCGAGCTGGCCGTCCAGTTCGGACGGCGTATCGCTGAGACCGGCGGCGAAGTGTTCATGCCGTTCCATTCGTTCGTGGCAACACCGTCCGGGCCGGTTATGCATGCGCATTCCTGGGCCGTGTTCGACGTGCTTCGCGGCGGCGATGCCGCGGCCGTGACGAGGCTGACCGGTGAGATCAAGTACGCCTTTGACGAACACCAATACCGGATGGTGGTGATCGACAAGATCGAGCCATGGATGGAACCGGATCTCGATACATCGTACCGCCCATCCGAACCGGTCCCCGGCTCCGAGAGCCTGTGGACGAGAACGGGGTACTACACGCATCCACGGTGGATTTACGTCCCGCGAATCCCGCCCGCTCCCGCAGCAGACCGCCGCCTTCAGGGCGCGGGAAACCGCAATTGATGCCGGACGTAATCGCGCAGCGCGGCGGACTGTCCCTGGACGCGCAGATCGCCAATCGTGAGTCGCGATTCCGCCTGGACGGTTGATTCCACATCAATCGTGAGGAGCCGGGCCTCCACTCCTTCGAGTTCCCGCATCAGGCTTGTGCCCGATGGACCCACCGGCACACGGACCTCCGCCACCTGGCGGCCCGACGCGGAGTAAAGACCGAACGTGACCGTCATTGGATCGCGCGACGACATTGCCGCGGCGTACAACGCCGATACGTTTTCATCGCGATCGGCAAATCGAATCGCGATGCGCTGGCGCCCGCGGATCGGCAGAACGCCAATCTGGTCCCGGAGAAACGGCAATGCCGGACCAATTGCTCCTTCGGGCAGCCTCTGGCCGTCGACATTGACACGGCGCACGCGCGAGGTATGCGCGAGATTCTCCTGGAACATCGCAGGATCGGTGCGATAGCGATCGGCAGGCTTATCGGTCCGCACGTACAGGGCGTTCTCGCCTGACGCGTCGATCGCGCTCAGCCGGAAATGGTCGTTGAGGATTGCCGGCGGCACGTGACCGCCGTTTGCACTGGTCAGCAGGTCGGTGCGGCTCGCGATGAGCCGCACGTTCTCATGCAACAGGTAGGCATGCGCGGCTCGCAGGACCGGCGCGTTGGTCAGCGGTGAGTATCGGCCCACCTCGGTGAAGTACACGTCCGCGGTCGGCAAGCCGGCAATGAAACGCGAACAGATGCCAAGGTCGTCGATGTTGTTGACATCCAGGATGAACGGCACCAGGCCCGCCTGGTTGTACGCCATGCGCTCCCCGGGGGTCGTCACGGCTCGTCGAGCGATCGCGATCAGGTCGGCATATGGCGAGAGCCACGCACGGGCGCCCGCGTGACGATCGCTCCACCACAACGGGCGCTTTTCATGCACCACGTATTCGTGCGCGAATGCCCGCGCCGCGTTGGCGCTCCACGCGACCACCACAACAGCCGCCAGCCACGCGATGCGGCCACCCAGCCTCGATACGCCTGAGCCGATTGCAATCGCGACCAGCGGCAGCAGCGGCACCACGAAGCGCCACCCGAACATCCAGTCGCCGACGACCGCCACATACGTGACCAGGCACGCAAACGCAATGAGTGACGGCTTGCCCGCGCCCCGCCGCCACACCATGACCGCGGACAGCAGCACTGCCGGGATGAGCGCAAACCCGTAGAGATCCATGAAGGCGAGGAGGTACTCGCGTTCCGGCCGTTTGACGATTGCGTGCGTGTTCGGCGCCAGCTTGTACAGCACCTTCGCTTCTAGCGGCGCCGACAGCAGCGATCCGAAAAACGCGAATCGCGCGAGGTGATAGGTCACGGCAATCCCCGCCACAGGGGCGACCACGCTCCGCAACAGCCAGCGCCGGCGGCTGGCGTCCGATGCGATCAGCGCCGCGGCAAGCAACGCGGTGACATGAACGAATCCGTCAATGCGGGCAAGGATTGCCAGCGTGGCAAGCGCGATATACCAGGTCGCGGATCCCGCCGGCGTCTCGTCTGCACCGGTGAACAGCACCGATGCGAGCGCGACGATGAGGAGTGCGAATGGGACCACTTCCAGCGAGGAGCAGCTCCATACCGCGAGCGGACCCGCCAGGGCGAGGAACAGCAGGCCGGACGTGAGACCTGGCGGAGATGCGCCGTCCCGGCGAAGCGTGCGCGCCGTGACGATGATGATTCCGATGCCGCACAGGAAACTCAGCGCCTTGCCCATTTCGAGCGCGGCCAGCTTCGACAAGCCGAGGGTCCTTACGACACGCAACAGCACCGCGTCGAGCAGCACCTGCAGAAAGTCGGAGTACCCTTCGACGCGCCCTTCGAGCGAGTTGTACGTCAGCCCCCGCCCTTCGTCCATGTTCTGCGCATACACGAACGGGATCGCCTCGTCGTCGACGAAGAAGTACAAGAAGGACAGCGCGTAGAACGAAAAGACGATGACCGCGAGCGACGTAATCCACGCCGACAGCCCGGATGGGCGGCGGAAAACGGACATCCTGCCGGATCATATCTACAGGACCGTCAGATCGACGACCGATAGCGGCAGTTTCAGCGCGCGTCCATCCCTTCGAGCCACGCGTCAAGGCAGGCAAGCTCGATCGTCGATGGCAGCCTGGCCTGGAGACCTCCCTCGTAATGGAACGTTCCGCCCATCCCGGCACGGCGGGTCGCGCGCGCGGCAGCGCGGAAACGTTCGGGCGAGTTGTCGCGCCGGCCTGGAACAGGCGCGTCGGCCGCGCCAATCGGCTCGTCGTTGATCACGGGTTTCTTGAACTGGCGGATCAGCGCCGCGCCCGCTGCCACGTTGCCGACGTGATCACCGCCCCGCGGCACGTGCCAGGTCACGTACTGGCCGGCCGCGTAGCCATCGCCGTACTCCACCGAGCCAAGCGAGACCGCCACTTCTTTCGGGATCGATCGCGCGAGCTGTTGAACGTTTGCCGGATCGTGCAGGAGGCGTGCCTGGGTGGGATGTCCAGGCTCGTTCGCAATCTCGAGGATCGCGTTCGCATGACGCGTGCAAATTTCGGCAACCGTGCGAACGTACGCGGGAATGTCGACCTCAGTGTTCGCAGTGTCGGCGAGCGCCACGACCTCGACGTAGAGTCCGTAGTCCTGCGCGAGCTTCAGCAGCTCCGGCAGCGCGCGCACGCCATCAGCGGGCGACAGCTTGAATAACGCGTCGGCCATCACCAGCACGCGAACGAGCGTCAGTCTTTTGGATGCGGCCCACTTCAGATACGCGTCCGCCTCTGCCTGCCGTCCATGAGCGACGAACTCCACGAGCCGGAACGCCGTAATGCCGCGCCAGTCGAAGCGGGATCCGTCCGGCTTGAGGAAGTCTGTGCCGCTGACGCGGAGGTGAGATCTTTCTGCTTGACGCCGCGAGCAGGACGCGTCAGCTGCGCCCGTCAGCAGCAGCGCGACCAGAACACCGACCGTTCTAGAAGCCGTCGCCCGCGCGAATGCCAAAGAACGCACGCTCGAAGGAAGTCAGGGGCCGCTTCGGATCGAATTTGCTCTGGCACAGCCACCAGCGCCCCCGCTCGTACACGTTGGTCGTCCAACAGTCTCCCTCCACCGTCTGCGTGGAGCCGAACCGGCACGACCCCGGGTTCTCGCGGCAACCGCCCGATTGTGGACTGTTGGTAATCACCCGTGACGTGAACGAGCACGCCGTGTGAACGATCGCCGAGGTCAGGGCAGCATCGATCTGCAGGCCCGTGTGCCTGAGACTGGACGACATGATTTCGAAATCGTGGCGGTTGTCGATGACGTCCTGAAGCTCGTCCTTTTTGCCGCGACACCAGTCGCTGAATTCCGAGACGCACTGCTCGGGTGAGACTTTCGAGTTGGCAAAATCCCCGAGGAACCGGAGTGAGAGTTCGGCGAGCTCTTTTGGCGAGTTGTTGACGTGGATCGTGGCCGTGCCCGTCGCCTTGTTCTCCTGCGCGCTCGAACCGCTCGTGTAACGCTCGATGACCGTTAGCGTCACGGTGAAGTCGGCCGGCGTGCGTGCATCCGCCGCCGGCGTCCATGCGACCGCGCGGCCGGTGCCGCTGAATGTTCCGTTCTCCGCCGTCCACGCATATGTCAGGTTGTCGAGGGGTGTCTCGGCGTCCTCGACCGTTGCCGTCAGCGTGACCGGGCTCCCAACCTCCACGCGCGTGCTCGACGCTTCAATCGACCTGACGACAGGTGCCGTGTTGGGCGGAGGCGGGTTGCCGGGGCCCGGGTTGGATGTCGGCGTTGACGGACCACCACCACACGTTGACAGCGCCGTGGCCGCAAGGACGAACATGGAAACCGCGGCCAGGCGAACAACAGACTGCTTCATCAAAGTGACGGTGGAGCCTCAGGCTCCAATCAGTTCAGGCGAGCGCGACGACGTTTCGCGGACTTCCCGGATGACGTAAATGGGCTTGTCCTGTGATTCATGATACGTGCGCGAGAGCATCTCGGCGAGCAGCCCGGTCATGAGCAGCTGGATGCCGCCGAGGACCAGCATGATGCCGGCGAAGAACAACGGTCGGTTCGCCGACTCGAAGCCGAAGAAGCGCTGGTAGGTCACCCACGCGCACGCAATGAAACCCAGGAACCCGAGCGTAATCCCGATGCCGCCGAACATCTGCAGCGGCCGTGTCGAATAGCTGCTCAGGAACTTGACGGTCAGAAGGTCCAGCACCACGCGCACCGTGCGTGAGATGCCGTAGTTCGACTTCCCATGCACGCGCGCCCGGTGGTTGACGACCATTTCGCCAATCGACACGCCGAACTCGCTGGCAATGGCCGGCAGGAACCGGTGCATCTCGCCGTAAAGCTTCATGGGTTTCACGACCTCGGCGCGAAACACCTTCAACGAGCAACCGTAGTCGTTCAGCTTTACGCCGGTCGTGACCGAGATGATCTTGTTGGCAATCATCGACGGAAGGCGGCGGTTCAGGAACGCGTCCTTGCGGTCCTTGCGCCATCCGCACACGATGTCGAGGCTGTCGCGTTCGAGCATCTCGACCATCGCCGGGATGTCTTTCGGATCGTTCTGCAGGTCGCCGTCGGACGTCACGATGTATCGTCCGCGCGCGTATGCAAAGCCGGCGGCAAATGCCGCGGTCTGTCCGAAGTTCCGGCGGAAGCGAATCACCCGGACACGCGAATCCTTCGCCTGGATAGTCGCGAGCTGCGCAAACGTATCGTCAGTACTGCCGTCGTCAATCACGACAATCTCGTACGGCCGTCCGAACGCCGCGAGCGCGGCGGTCAACTGCCCGTAGAGCTCGCCCACGTTGGGCGACTCGTTGCGCATCGGCACGACAACGGAAATGTCAGGGGCCTGCATGGACTGTCAGGTAAACACTTGATTATACATGACTTTCACAATCTTTATCGTTCCCCTTTGACTCCTTCGACGCCCCTTCGATTCCTTCGATTGAGAAGGATCCACGCGCCACCGATCACCAGCGCTATTGCGGCAAGCCAGAGACCGACCTGCTTCGCGTTCTGCTCGAGAAATGCGGTCGCCTGCTCTCCGTAATAGACCGCGAGGAGCCCTTCCCCGAAATAGCGAACGAACCTCGCGATGAATATGGCCGTGGCGAACTGCCACACCGGGATACCGGCAACGCCGGCAAGCAGCACGAAGATCTTGAACGGCGCGGGCGGCGGCAGCAGCGCGGGGACGATGACCATCAGCAGGCCGTATTTCTGAAAGAGCTTCAGGCCGCGCTCCACGTGCTGCTCTTTGAAGCGCTTCCGTATGAAGGCCTGCCCGCCGCGGCTCGCCACGTAGTAAAGCGCGAGACATCCGGCAAGCGAGCCGAGCGTCGCCATGAGGCTGTAATACAGCAGCCGATGCTTGTGCTCGGTGACCATGAGGACGACCAGCAGATCGTTGACTTCCGGGAACGAGAGGAAGGACGAGTCGAGAAAACCAATCAGAAAGAGGCCAGGCCCACCGAGCGTAACCGCGAACCCCTGGATCCAGTCGAGAAGACGCTTCATCGAGACGAGTGTAGACTAACTATCGCTTGGGGTTCGCGGTTGACGGTTCGGAGTTCGGGGCTGGTTCGAGATTCGCGGTCAGTTCGACGTTCGACGTCGGTTCGAGGTTCGGGGTGGGCCGGTCACGATTCATCGCGAATGCTCCGAGCTGGATTGCCCTCGTCGTCGCCGCGATCGGCACCCTCGCCGCAATCCACTACTACCGGCTCGGCTTGACCCTTGCGCACTATGACGCACGCGCGCATCTCGTCGTCGCGCGCCGCGTGCTCGACAGTCTCACGCCCGGATGGCAGCAGGTCGGCGCCGTGTGGCTCCCGCTGCCGCACCTCCTCAACCTGTTTCCAGTTCAGATCGACGTCTTCTATCGATCCGGCGCATCTGCGGTCGCGATCTCGATCGCCTCGATGGCGCTTGCCGCCCGGGCGATCGCGTCGCTCATTCAGCGTGCAACCGGTTCCGTTGTGGGCGGTGTCGTGGCGGCCACGCTGCTGATGCTCAACCCCGACGTGCTGTATTTGCAGAGCACGCCGATGACGGAACCGCTGCTGTTCGGGGCGACCTTCCTGGCTGTTGCACTGATCGCGCAGTGGTCCTCGACCGTCGACTCTCGGACCCCGCGTCTCGAACCTCAGACTTCGAATCTCGACTCTCGGACCTCGGGCCTCGAACCTCGGCCTTCGAATCTCGACTTCCGGACCTCGGGCCTCGAACCTCGGCCTTCGAATCTCGACTTCCGGACCTCGGGCCTCGAACCTCGGCTCTCGACACGGGCACCGGGCTGGGCGTGCGTTGCGGCCGTTCTCACGCGCTACGAGGCGTGGCCCATCGTGTTCAGCGCGATCGTGCTGGCGTTTGCCGTGCTGTTGCGGCGCGGGTGGCGCGCAAGTGAAGCGGCGCGCGCGGTGCGCGGTCTCGCACTGTGGCCGCTATGGACGATCGCCGCGTTCCTGGTCAACAGCAAGGTGACGGTCGGGGCATGGTTCGTGTCGAGCGGATTCTTCGTCGCCGAGAATCCGGCGCTCGGTCGTCCGTGGCTCGCGTGGACGCAGGTCTGGAAAGGACTGGGCGAGCTCACCGGCACCGCCATCCCATGGATCGCCTGTGCCGCCGTCGCGGTCATCATCGTCGCGTTCGTGCTGGCTCGCGAACGCGCGGGAGCGATTGTGGTGCTCGCGCTCGCCGCGTCAGCGGCCCTGCCGCTGTACGCGTACTACAAGGGGCACCCCGTTCGAATCCGCTACGACGTGCCGCTCGTGGCAGCCGCGGCCGCAATCGCCGGCACCGGCGTCGCGTTGCTGCCTCGACGCATACGCGGTGGCGTTGGTGTCCTCGTTATTGCTGTCGCGGCATGGTCGGCGAAGCCGCTGGATGCAAAGGCGCCAGTCATCGTCGAATCACAGCGCGATGCGCAGAACACCGCGGGCCGGCGCACGGTGACCGAGTATCTCCGCACCCACTGGGACGGCCAGCCAATCATGATGAGCATGGGTTCGCTCGGCCACTACATGCAGGACATGTCGCATGCCGGCTTCAACATTCGCGACTTCCTGCATGAAGGGAACGGCGAAATCTGGAAGGCGGCGGTCGGCCACCCGGCTCCGTTCGCCGAGTGGATCATCCTGGAAGAGAAGGCCGAGGGAGGGGACGCGCTCTACTGGCAAGGGAAGCTCGATCCGAATTTCTTCGCCAGCTACGAACGCGTCGCGGAAGGTGGGAACGTCTCTTTATATCGAAGATTCCAAGGAAGACGGAGCGTCGAAGGAGCGTATTTAAAAAAATAAGAATGCTCCTTCGATTCTTCGCCTCTTCCTTCGATTCTTCGATTGTTAGAACCGCACGCCGACGGTGAAGTTCGTCGTCCAGCCGCCCAGATCGATCTTCGTTCCGAGGAACCCGGCGTCAGCGGGAATGTCGCCTTCAGCCTTCTGCCACCGGAATTCTCCGCCGATCGTCCAGTTCCCAAGCGGCGCACGCAATCCGCCGAGGACGGTTGGCCCGACCGCGGTGCCGTCAGCCGTGAAGCGCGCGGGGAAGATCGAGTCGTCCACCGCGTCCACAAACTCTCCCACTTCGCTGTAGTCCCAGCGGATCGCGACGAGCCCGGCGCCGATATAAGGCTCGACAACCGCGCCGCGGCCGAGCGGCAGGAACCGCGCGGTGAACGTGACGGGAACCGTGCGCAGCTTCAGGTCCTGCTCGATCTCGGTGCCATTCGAGTGCGTGAGATCCCGGTAGACGCTTGGAACGGTCCGCTGGGTGTAGCCGAGACCGACGCCCCCTTCGATGCGGCCGACGCCAAACAGGTACTCCCCTCCAAAGGTGAAGCTGTTGAAGTCCTTGATCTCGAACAGCAGCGGCTGCGCCGAGAGCAGGTTATTCACCAGCACATCGTCGTCGACGCGTGAGTCGAGTCCCTTCAACGCGAAGTACCCCAGATTGAATTGAACGGTCGAATTGCCGTCGCTCGCGCTCGAGCTGACCTGGTGAATCTGCGCCTGCGCCACCACGGGCGCCAGCAGCATGAATGTGAACAGTAGTGCTTTGCGCATGGCTCCTCCGCCGATCATTCCATCAGGTAAGCCGGGTCTTTAGACCGGACATCGCCGGCATCCGGCATCGCTCCACAACGCACGATGAATGCCAGCCCTGCCATGGGTTTTGCGCGGGTTTCAGCAGCGTTAACCGGCTTCTCTGTCTCAGGGACAGGTCATTTCGTCCGGTTTCGTGAACGAATCACGTCGACCATCTGGGCGTGGACAGGCCCGTTCGACGCGATGATGTGGCCTCGCCGGGAGCTGAAAGGGCCCCCGAAGGCGTCGGTGGTCGTGCCGCCTGCCTCCTGGACAATGAGGGCGCCGGCAGACATGTCCCACGGTTGCAGATGCATCTCCCAGAAGCCGTCGAACCGTCCGGCGGCGACATAGGCGAGATCCAGTTGCGCGGAGCCGAGTCGCCTCACCGCGCGAGCGCGTTTCAGGAAATCTCCGAACAGCTCGAGCAGTTCGTCAGGATTCTTATGGATCGTGTACGGGAAGCCTGTGACCAGTAGTGAGTCGATCAGCGAATCCGCCGACGACACGCGGAGCGGCGCGCCGTTCAGCCATGCCCCTTGCCCGCGTTCGGCGGTAAACAACTCACGGCGGGTCGGGTCGTAGATCGCGGCAACGACCGGTTGCCCATCGATCTCGAGCGATGCGGCGCTGCAGTAGATCGGAAGACCGTGCGCGTAGTTCGTCGTGCCGTCGACCGGATCGAACACCCAGCAGTGGCTCGCCTCGCGCTCGCCGTCGACGGAGAACTCCTCGGCCAGGATCGTGTGATCGGGAAACCGCTCGCCGATGAGCGCGCGGAACATGCGCTCGACCTCTCGATCGATTTGCGTGACGAGATCGATCGCGCCTTTCTTCTCGACCTGGAGGTTGTCGGCGCCGGCGAGCTGCATGGCGCCGGCCTTCATGACCGCTTCGATCGCGGTCGCGAGGAACACCGGTGACAGCGCGTCAGCCACCGCTTGCCAGCTTCTTCATCATGCGCACTTCCATGCCCCCCTGCGGCGCCCGCTGGAGCTGCACGTCGTCCATGAAGCTACGCATGAAAAAGATGCCACGGCCGCTCGACTTGAGGATGTTTTCGGGATCCAGGGGATTGGCGACCGCGTCGGGGTCGAACCCCTCGCCTTGATCGATCACGCTCACGACGAGTTCCGTGGGAGATTCGAGCGGCGTGAACGAGAATTCAACGGTGACCAGCTTCTGGGGATGCTCGCGGTTGCCGTGCTTGATCGCGTTGATGACGGACTCGCGCACGGCCACGCCAATCCAATGAATGCTGTCCTCGTCGAGGGCGGCTAGCTGCCCCATTCGATCACTGAGCACCTGGACAACGTCCAGCATATCGAAGAGGCTCGGGATCTGCAGCCGGACTAGGCCGCCTCGCGTCATCATGCCTGAGGTAAGATAATACAGTATAGTCCCCCGGTGCCGCCGTTGATCGGTTCCGCTATCGTGCCCCGCCTCGCGCGCGTCCGCGGCCGGCTGCGTGTTCCCGGAGACAAGTCGATCTCGCATCGCTATGCGATGCTGGCCGCGCTTGCTGACGGCGTCTCGCATCTCGATGGGTATCTCCCCGGCGCCGATTGCGTGGCGACGCTCTCGTGCCTCGAAGGTTTTGGCGTGCCGATCACGCGATCGACGACCGCGCGCGGTCTCTCGGTGACGATCGAAGGCAGGGGGCTGCGAGGTTTCCGTCCGCCCGCTGGTCCTCTTGACTGCGCGAATTCCGGAACATCCATGCGGCTGCTCTCCGGCCTTGCCGCGGCGCATCCGTTCCGCACCGTCCTCACGGGCGACGAGTCGCTCTCACGCCGCCCCATGCGCCGGGTCATCGAACCATTGACGCGCATGGGCGCGACGTTCACCGCGCGTGACGGCCGTCCTCCGCTGACGATCGACGGCGCCAGCCTGCGCGCGATTGCACACGTGCCCGATGTGCCGAGCGCACAGGTGAAGAGTGCGGTGCTCCTTGCGGGCCTGCACGCCGAGGGACGGACTAGCGTGCGCGAGCCCGCGCCAACAAGGGATCATACGGAGCGCGCGCTGGAGGCGTTCGGCGTGCGCGTCGTGCACGACGGCCCGGCCATTGCCGTAGACGGCGGCCAGCCTCTTCATGCCATCGACGCGGTCATTCCGGGCGACATCTCCTCGTCTGTGTTCTGGCTGGTGCTGGCCGCGGGCACGCCCGATTCGGAGATCACGATTGAGGAGGTCGGATTGAACCCGTCGCGATCGGCGGTGCTCGACGTGCTCCGCCGTGCGGGCGCCAGAATCGACACGGCAATCGAGCTGGATCGCGCCGGGGAACCGATCGGCAGCATCCGGGTGCGAACGGGCGATCCTCGTCCGTTCGAGGTGACGCCGAACGACGTGCCGCTCATGATCGACGAGATTCCAGCGCTCGCGGCGCTCGCCGCCATGCGCGCTGGCGTTGAGATGACCGTGCGCGGCGCCGCTGAACTCCGCGTCAAGGAAACCGACCGCATTGCGATGCTGGCGCGCGGCTTCCGCGCGATGGGGGTCGACGTCGAGGAGTACCAGGACGGCTTCTCGATCGCGGGAGGACCGCCCGCCGGAGGCGAGGTTGACGCGGCCGGCGATCATCGCCTGGCAATGGCGTTCGCGATTGCCGGCACGGCCGCGCGCGCGCCGGTGTCGATCCATGCGGCCGACTCCGTCGCGGTGTCGTATCCAGGGTTCTTTGCCGAGCTCGACCGGCTGGCCCAGTCGCGGTGATCGACAAGATCTATCTCGTGGGATTCATGGCGGCGGGCAAGACCACCGTGGCACGCGCGCTTGCCGCGCGTCTCGGCTGGCGAGTGGATGATATCGACGAGCTGGTCGAAGCGCGCGAGCGCATGACCGTGGCCGACATCTTCGCGAAGTTCGGCGAGCCGCACTTCCGTGCGGTCGAGCGGGAAATGCTGCGGCTCGTGCTTCCCCTGCGGCACTCGGTCGTCGCGACTGGCGGCGGCACGTTCATGGATCCGGAGAACCAGCAGGCCATCAACATGGACGGCGTGTCGGTCTGGATCGACGTGCCGCTGGACGTTCTGCTGACACGGCTGCCGGCGGATGGACGGCGGCCGCTCGCGGCCGATCGCGCGCGAATGGAACGACTGTATGCGACACGGCAGATCGGCTACGCGCAGGCGCATGTGCACATCGACGCCGGGTTGGCGGCGGCAGAGGAAATCGCGGAGCGTGTCCTGGATCGGCTGAACCTCGTGTGACGAGGGCGCCCTATATTTCTTCGTGCTCTGCGCGACTCTGAGTGTTCGAGGTGCCGTGCGTTACCTGATTCTGTCCGACATTCATGCCAACCTCGACGCGCTCGAGGCTGTGCTCGCACACGCGACGGGCGAGTGGGAGCGGGTACTCGTGCTTGGGGATCTCGTTGGCTACGGGGCCGAGCCCAACGAGGTCATGGATCGCATCCACGGGCTGGAACCCGTGGCGGTCATTCGCGGCAACCACGACAAGGCGGCATGCGGGATTGACGATGGCAGCCAGTTCAACCAGGTAGCGCGTCTCGCCGCGGCGTGGACCGGCGAGCAGCTGAGTGACGCCAACCGTGACTACCTGCGGAATCTCCCGATGGGGCCTATGCAGATCGATGCGTTGCTCGAGATCTGCCATGGTGCGCCGTTCGATGAAGACCATTACATCTTCGACGGCGCAGACGCGCGCCAGGCGCTCCAGACTGCTACGCGGCCGCTCTGCCTCTTCGGGCATACGCACCTGCCGGTGATGTTCAGGGTGCTTGGCGATGCTTTCGAAGGATCAGCCCCGAATCCCGACGTCGAGACGCTCCTCCCGCTCGAAACGAACGGACACTACCTGGTGAACGTCGGCTCAGTCGGACAGCCGCGCGACGGCGATCCACGGGCGGCGTATGGCATCCTCGACGACGGCGCGCGCGAGCTTCATCTCAGGCGCGTGGTTTACCCGGTCGAGAACAGCCAGCGGAAAATCCTCGCCGCGGGCCTGCCTGCAAGCCTGGCGAATCGACTGGCGCTTGGGAGATAGAGATAACGGAGGGGGTACGAAGAGAACGGATTTCAGAAATGGAGCAACGAAGAAAACGGAGGGATTACTTCGTTGACCTTGCACGGTCGCGCTCAGCACGCTCCTCTCTCCTCCTCAGCTCCGCCGCGAACGCATCCTGCGCGGCGCGGCTGCCGAGGATCCAGCCAATCACGATGCCAATGAGAAGAACGGCAGGAATAAAGATGAAGTGCGCCGCGGTCATCTCGCCGAAGTTCATGGCGTGCGCCCTCCTGTGCCTATCCGCCGGCTCACCGACTGCAATTCGCGCTCGACGGTGCTGAGGCGACGCCAGATCGACACCACGTACCCGAACAACATCACCCACACGAACGCGTACGCGATGGCCACGAGCGGCGCGGCGGGCATGGTGTCGCCAGGCTTCGGCAATTGATCGATGGGCACGAAGCCCTCCTGCGCGGCGGAGGGAGGCTGTGTAGGCCTCGTCGGATCCGACGGGCGCGGGGATGGGGCCGATGTCGGCGGCTGCTGCGGCTGCTGCGCGATTGCCGCGCCGGCACTGCCGACGACCATCAGCACAATCAGGATCTGACCCGCTCTTGCTTTCCACGTCATGGCTACTCCTCCGCCGCGAGATACAGCACTTCGAGCTCCGCGCGGCGCTTCTCCAGCCGGCTCCGCAAATGCAGCGTCAAGACGTAAAACAGGATGAACGCGACAAAACAGAACCAGAACGGCCCGCGCATCCCAGGCTGCAGCGATGGCACAACGCTCGTTTTCGGATGCAGCGTGCGCCAGACGTTCACCGACCAGTAAACGAACGGCACGGTGGCCATCCCGAACACCGCGACCGCGCCAGCGAGTCGGTCCGATCCGGGTCCGCCGTAACGCCGCAGCAGCAGGTACGACTGGAAGATCATCCAGAGCACCAGCGACGAGGTCAGCCGCGCGTCCCATTCCCACCAGACGCCCCACGCCTTGCGCGCCCAGAGCGGCCCGGTGACGAGCACGATGATGCCGAGAACCGACGTAAGCTCCGCGGCGGAGACTGCGACGCGGTCCGCCCCCGGTCGTTTGGTGATGAGGTAAATGGCACTCGCGATGCCGCAGACGAACGCCGAGACGAACATCGTCATCCCGATCGGCGCGTGGAAGTAGAAAATTTTCTGCACGAGCCCCATTGTTGATTCGTAGGGGGCGGCGAGAATCATGAACGGCGCGTAGACGAACATCGCCGCAGCCGCGACTGCGAGCGGAACAAACAGTTTGTGCATCGGTTATTCCGTCATTACCGGTTCAAACATCCATAGCGCCAGCGTGACGAACACCACGTCGAAGAACACGAGCATCGACAGCCACAGTCGCGCCATTGGCAGATCGACCTCAGCCTGCAGCAGCGCCGCCGTCCCGCGGACGCCGGCAATGATGACGGGGATTGTAATCGGATACAGCAGCACCGGCAGCAACACGTCGCGGCTGCGGGCACGGACCAGCATCGCGGCAAACAGCGTCCCGACGGCGGCAAATCCTATGGTGCCCGTCGACAGCAGCCCGAGCGCAAGCCAGGTGTACCTCAATATCGGCGCCTGGAACATCAGGCTGACGAGCGGGACAATGATCACCTCGACTGCCGCGAGCAGCAACACGATGCCCAGCAGTTTGCCGAGATAGAGCGCAGCGCGCGAAATCGGCGCGATCATCAAGGCCCGCAGCGTCTCGCTCTGTCGTTCGCGCTCGAAGGCGCGGCCCAGCGCGAGCGTGCCTGAAAACGCGATCGCTATCCACAGGATACCTGCCGCCGCATCCTCGACCGCCCGCCCTTCGCGCACGAACCCAAACGCAAACACCAGCACGCACGACAAGGCGAAGAACAGCGTGGTGAACAGGATCTCCTTGCTGCGTGCTTCGATCAGCAGGTCCTTCCGCGTCACGAGCCAGACGATGCGGGCAAAGCTCATTGGGCTGGCCTGGGAGTGGCAGCCGCAGCCATCGACAAGCGGTAGCGCTCTCTCAGCGATCCCGCGCCATCCGGCACATCCGCCAGGACGCCGTTCTGCAGCATCACCGCGCGGGTAATGATCCCTTCCACCGTTTCCAGATCGTGCGTGGTGATGAGCACGATGCCACCCGAGTCGCGCAGCGCGGCCAGCCGTTGCCGCAATGCGTACGTCGCCGCATCGTCAAGGCCGGTGAACGGCTCGTCGAGCAGCACGAGACGTGGCCCGTGCAGCAGCGCGCGCTCCAGCGCGAGCCGCTGCCGCATGCCGCGCGAGAATCCTGAGACCGGATCGTCGCGGCGATGAACCAGCCCTGCGTGGTCGAGCGCCTCGTCGATGCGGCGCTCGGCATCGTGAAGACCGTAGATGTTGGCAAAGAAGCGGAGGTTCTCCGCCGGCGACAGCTCCGGGTAGATGTAGAGGTCGTGCCCGAGAAGGCCGAGCCGCGCGCGCAGCGCAGCTCCCGCGTGCACATCGTGGTCGCCATAGCGCACCTGGCCGCTCGTCGGTGCGAGCAGTGTGGCGACGATCGAGAGGAGCGTGGACTTGCCGGCGCCGTTCGGGCCGAGCAGACCAATCATCTCGCCGGCGCGGGCCGTGAGCGACACGCGATTCAACGCGCGCCGTCTGCCAAAATTGCGGGTGACCTCGGTAAGGGTGAGTGTCGTGAAATCGAGCGACACGGGCTACGCAGCGGCCCCTTCGTCCAGTTGCGCGTACACCTCCTCGAGCGAGGCGAGGAGCTCGCGGCGGCGGGCAGCGTAGCGGTGTTCGTCGATCGTGCCCTGGCGGTGTTGATCCTCGAGCGCGGTGAGCTGGCCGAAGAGGCGGTCACGGTCGGCGTGCAGTTTGCGGCGGCGCGCAGACGCGTCGTCCGACGGCCCTCGGCGCGCCGCGAAGTAGGCTCCACCGGCCAGGATGGTGGCCGCAAGCGCCAGCGCAAGGTATCGCGGCCACCTCGCATCGTGCGGGAGTCCGGTCAGCGTGAGCGCCAGGGTGTCGCCGGCATTGACCGCGGGTCCGCGCGCGAGGATGTAGGTCTGCCCTTCCGCCGCCATTTCACGGTGCTGTTCCATCTGCGGCGACGAGAGGTGCATGTTGCCGACCTTCTGCGCCAGGATGGTGAGCTGCGTCATCTGCACGGGCAGCTTCTGACGGATCGTCATCGTGTCGCCGCCGAACGGCAGCGAGTACGCGAACTGGACGACGGTGTTTCCCGGCGGGAACGGTCCCGGAACGGTGACGCGGCCCTTTTCCGCAACGGCGTTTTTGGCCGACCCTTCGAGCACGCCTGCGCCAGTGGCATCCGGCGGCAACTCGAACACCAGCGGCGCCGACGTCTGCACTGGCGTGCGCGCGGTGTTCACGACCTGGAGGATGTTGAAGACGTTCAATCCATCGTCGCCAACCTCGATCACGAAGCGACTTTCGGTGCCAAGCACAACCGTGCCGGGGACGGCTGACGATTCCGCGAGCTTGCGATTCTCTGCCGCTAGTTTCTCGGTCTCGGCGTCGGTCGCAACCAGCATGAGACGAATGCCGCCCGCCGAAGGCACGTCGAACTCCTGTGACTGGATCGTCTCACCGTTGATCGTCGTTGATGCCTTCACGCGTGTGCCCGGCGTGAGGCCGCTGAATTGCGCGCGGCCGCTCTCATCGCTCTTCGCGGTTTTCGGCGTCATGCCCTGCCCCGAGAGCTCCACAGTTTCGCCGGGCAGCGGGTTCGTCAGCTGACCTCGGATCAGTCGCACCGATACGGTGCCAACGGCGAGATCCGAAACGGGCAGGGGCCGCCCTGACATCTGCTTCGGATCGGGCATCTGGGCGGAAACAACGGTCGCCGTCAGCAGCGCAATCACGATCGACAGCGCACGATGCATCATGCCGCCTCGAGCTTCGTGCCGCATGCCTTGCAGAACCGCGCGTCCTGGTCGTTCTGAACGCCGCACGCACAAATACCAACTGATCGCTCTGGCGCGGACGGTTGCTGCTCATGCACAGCCGGTTGCTCGCTTGGGGCACGCCCGACCTGCTCGGCCGCCGGGGCCTTGGCGAAGGCGGGAAGGTCGGGCCTGCTGGTGCCCCTCATTCGCGCGGCCAAATCCCGTTCAATGATCGCGCGATAACCGCCGCCATCGAGCTGCTTCATGATGCCAAGCGCGCGCAAGCGGAGGCGGCCGGCCATTTCGTCGAAGTCCTGCGCCGAAAGCTTCCCCATCGCGCGATCGAACTCGAGCTCCTTGATTGATCGCAGCACCAGCGCCTTCTCGCGTTCGAGATCGGCGCGCAGGCGATCGCCAATCGGTTCGGCCGACTGCGCCGCGTCACGAAACGCCAGGGGGGCGATCGTCTTGTAGAACGCGTACGCCGCGGCCCCTGCCGCACCAATCGTCACACTGATGAGGATCAGATGTTCGGGCGTGTTCTGTCGCGCCATCATGACCGCGACCGTGGCAGCGATCAGCGACAGCAGGATGAAAAAATGCCAGACGTGAAAGCCGGGATCGATGCTTTTGTCTGCATCACCGGTCTTCGGAGCGACCTCGCGCTGCCTCGTTTCGACACCCGGCCGGCGCTTAATCGAGGTCGCGGAGCTCATCATCCAGTCTCGTTCGGAGGGCGCGATCCTCGCTGGTGCCGGCCACGGCGGCTTCGTCCGTTTCGGCGCGATCGTGACGCGACCACCGCCGCGCCACGAGGCCGATCGTGACCGCGCCGGTCAGCCCAATCGCATACGGAAACAGCCACGCCAGGCGGTTGAAACCCTTGTCGATCGGCGCGGTGAGGATGTCCTGGCCGCCGTGCCACGCCACGAACGCGGCACGCACCTGGTCGCGAGTCATGCCCTGCGAAAGGAACTCGTCGAGCTTCGGGTTCAACTCCTGCAGGCCGTGACAGCCGGGTCCCATCGGACAGTTGTTCAGAGGCGCGCGGCAGCCGCAGCTGCACATGATGTCGCCTTCGAGCTGCCGGCG
Organism: Acidobacteriota bacterium; assembly: GCA_046726015.1. Lineage (GTDB taxonomy): Bacteria > Acidobacteriota > Vicinamibacteria > Vicinamibacterales > 2-12-FULL-66-21 > QHWT01. Next base: position 4,693 of record JBKOZS010000323.1, on the reverse strand, counting down.
GAGATCGCTTTTCTGCACGGCGCCGCCCTGTTCCGGCGCTGTCTGCGCACGTCCGGCCGTCGGCACGAGCAGCAGCAACAACAGGAGCGTTGTCGTCGCCGCCGCTTCGGCGGGGAGCCTGGCCGTGGCAAACGCGAACGCGCGTTCCGGCAGCAGGGCGAGGCCCGTGCCGAACGCCAGCACGCCGAATCCAAGCCAGATCCAGTTGACGAGCGGGTTGATCGTGATCGAATACGTGGCGGACTGGCTGGCGACGTCGTACCCGGCGAGCACGATGTAAAGGTCTTCACCCGCGGCGCGGCGAATCGCGACTTCCGTCGTAGGATTCTGCTCGTGCTTGTTGAAGAACCACTTGGCGGGCGTCATCTCGGCGATCGGCCTGCCGTCGTTCGACACCGTCACGTGACCGGTGATCATCTGTTTCTGCTCGTCGCTCGTCACCGTCAATGCATCGTGGTGGATCGTGAAGTGCCCGACCGTCACCTGCTGGCCAGGCTTCAGCAGCGCCTGCTCTTCCTGCTTGAACCCCTGTCCCGCGAATCCAAGGAACATGAGGACGATGCCGAGATGAACGATGTAGCCGCCATAGCGCCGCCGCGATCTCGCCACCAGGCCGATCATCGCGGTAATGAAGTCCGTGCCGGTAGCCCCCTTGCGCACGCGCGCGCCGCGGATGAACTCCTGCGAGATGGTGCCGAAGACGAACGCGCACAGCGCGAAGCAGATTCCCGACGCCCACATGCGGATGCCCAGCGCATACACGCCCGCCGCCGTGACCATCGCGGCGGAAACCGGCCACGCGAACTGCTCCAGCATGTTCGAGGCACTCGATTTCCGCCACGCCAGCAACGGCCCGATACCCGTCAGCACGAGCAGCAACAGTCCGACCGGCTGCATCCACTTATTGAAGAACGGCGGACCGACGGTGAGTCGCTCCCCTGTAACCGCTTCGCTCAGCGTCGGGAAGATCGTCGCGAACAGGACGAAGAACGCTGAGAAGAGGAGGATCCAGTTGTTGGCGAGGAATGCCGCCTCGCGCGATGCCCAGGAATCGAGTTCGTGCCGCGCCTTCAGCAGCGGGAGACGATAAATCACGAGGCCGAAGCTGAACACCAGCAGCGCGATCATGAACGCGGTGAACATCGCCGCAAGCTCGCGGTCCTCGCCAAAGGCGTGCACCGACTGCACGATGCCCGAGCGCGTCATGAACGTGCCGAAGATCGTGAGGAAGAAGGTCACGATCACGAGCGTGACGTTCCAGATGCGGAGCATGCCGCGCCGCTCCTGGACCATCACCGAGTGCAGGAACGCCGTCGCGGTAAACCACGGCAGCAGGCCCGCGTTCTCAACCGGGTCCCAGCCCCAGAAGCCGCCCCAGCCAAGCTCTTCGTACGCCCACAGCATCCCCAGCGTCAGGCCGAAGGTGAGGAACAGCCAGCCGATCATCGTCCAGCGGCGCACGGCGCGAAGCCACGAGTCGTCCAGGTGGCCGGTCAGCAGGGCCGCGATCCCGAACGCAAAGGGGATCGTCATGGCCACGAACCCGATGTAGAGCGATGGCGGATGGATCGCCATGTAGAAGTTCTGCAGGAGCGGGTTCAGCCCCTTCCCGTCGGTCGGCGCCTGCGCGAGGAATGTCGAGAACGGGTTGTTGTGGATCACCATCAAGAAGAGGAAGAACATCTCCGTGGCCGAGACTACGGCGACGACCCACGGAATCAGCTCGCGGTGACGCTCGCGGTTCGTGGCGACGGCAATGGTGCCGAAGACCGAGAGCAGGAACACCCAGAACATGATCGAGCCGTCGAGCCCGCCCCAGTACGAGGCGAACTTGTACGCGAGCGGCTGCGCGCTATCCGAGTAGCGCTGGACGTATTTGATCGCGTAGTTCCCTGTCACGAACGCGTGGACGATCACCGCCGAGGCGACCGTCATCAGCGCGGCAACGAGATAGAACGCGCCGACGCCGCTCTCGATGAGCCGGCGCGAACGCCGCCGCGCGCCCGCGACGGAGCTCGCGAGCGCATAGCTCGCGACGACGAAGCTCGCCAGCAGGAGAAACGTGCCGAGTGTGGCCATGGAACACCTAGCTGCCGGTGGTGGCGGCAGGCGATTGCGGGTTGTACTTCGACGGGCACTTCGCCATCACGCCGTCCTTGTCGACGGTGAACCCGTCGGGGCCAAGGCGGCCTTTGAGGACCACTTCCGCGCCGTCCTTGAACGTGTCGGGTACGACGCCGGTATAGCGAACCGGCACCACTTTCCCGTTGCTCTGGACCTGGAAGCGGTAGTCGAGCGTGTCCGGCCGGCGCATGATGGACTTGTCGACAACGAATCCGTGCAGTTGCAGGCGCTTGCCCTGCCAGGCACCCGGATCCGCCATCACTTCATCCACGTGCTTGTAGAATTCCGTCCCCTCGCTCAGGGTCGAGACCATCAAGCCGGCAAAGGCCAGCCCGAGGACCAGGAACGTCGCGCCAATTTTCAGAGACTTTGCAGACATACAGCGAGCCTGTTGTGTTGGGGGGCGGCTATGCCCTCCGGCTATTCTACTCGTCTGCAACCGAAAAGCGTGCCCAGCCCAACGGCCGATGATTTGGGGCCGGACCATATCCGCTTGCCGGATTTCCGGCGCCGGAATCGGTTGCGCCTAACCCTACAGAGTCACGAAAGATGGTGCGGTGACGACATTAATTCAAGTGTCCCGCACCTGGACCGATTGTGTCCGCCGTTCCTACCTGAGGAAAGAGACCCGGATACGGTCGCACATTACTGTGCGTTTTCACGCGACATCCCGACCCGCTTCAACAGCTGATAGACCGTCGCGATCGGCAGGCCGACGACGTTCGACCACGATCCCTCGATGCGATCGATGAACCGGGCGGCGTGCCCTTGAATCGCGTAAGCGCCCGCCTTGCCTTCGGGCTCTCCGGTCTCGATGTACCAGTTGATCTCGTCCATGCTGAGAGGCAGCAGGCTCACGCGGGTACGGACGGCGGTGGCGAGTTCCTGGTCGGGGCTGGCGACGACGACGCCGGTGAAGACGTCGTGGACCGCGCCTGAGAGGAGCTTCAGCATGCGGATCGCATCCAGCCGGTCCGCCGGCTTGCCGAGAATCTCGCCGCGCGCAACGACGACGGTATCCGCCGCGAGCACGACACTTCCGGTCGCCCGGCACTCCTCCGCCAGCGCCGCGGCCTTGTCGCGAGCGACGCGCACGACGTAGTCCTCGGCGCTCTCGTCCGGATAGTAGCGCTCATCGACGTCGGCGGGCCGAACGGTGAAGTTAAAACCGCTACTGGCCAGCAGTTCGGCGCGCCTCGTGGAGGCGGACGCGAGAATCAAACGCATGCGGGTATCGTAGGCAACCTCAACGGGCGTGTCACCTTTTCGCGTTCCCGCACTCAGTCACAGTGAGGGATAACGAACATGCACCGGCACATCCGTACTCGCGTCGCAACTCTACGCTTTCCCATCGCTCTCACATTCTGCGTGCTCGTCTTCGGCGCCGTCATCTCGCGCGCGATCGTCGCGCAGGGGGACCGGGACGAAGACAATCGCGGCCCCCGCGGCGTCGTCGCTCACGCGAAGGAACTCGTCGAGCAAGGGCGCCAGACCTTCCGATTCGACACGTTCGGCGACGAGGTGTTCTGGGGCGACACGTTGAAACTGCACCAGGCGATCGCCGGCGCGGCGCTTGGCGGCGTCGGTCCTGGGGTAAGCCCGGCCACCGCGCTCGCCGTCGGCCTCAAGGTCGATGTCGATGCGCTGCCCCTGGCGCTGCGGAGCGCCATCCAACGCGGCGAAGTCAACCTGAACGATCCTGCGACGACGGTCGCGTTGCTCAAGTTGAACGCCGTGGTTGGCGTCACCGGCATCTTCGACGGTCCGCGGCTGTCGTCGATGGGCATCCAGTGTGCGCTCTGTCACTCCGATGTCGACAACAGCTTCGCGCCCGGCATTGGCAAGCGGCGCGACGGCTGGCCGAATCGCGATCTCAACGTCGGCGCCATCGTCGCGCTGGCGCCGAACCTGACACCGGTGGCGGAGTTGCTGGGCGTCGACGTGCCGACGCTGCGCAGCGTCCTCAACGCCTGGGGCCCCGGGCGCTTCGATGCCGCGGTGTTCATTGACGGCAAGGCGTTGCGCCCTGATGGAAAGCCGGGCACTGTGATGATTCCACCGGCCTTCGGCCTGGCCGGCGTGAACCTGCACACGTGGACCGGCTGGGGCGGCGTGTCGCACTGGAACGCGTTCGTGGCGAACCTCGAGATGCACGGGCAAGGGACGTTCTACGATCCGCGCCTGAACGATCCGCTGAAATTCCCCGTCGCTGCACGTGCTGGATTTGGCGACGTGCGCGCCGAACGGGATCTGATCACGGCGAAGCTGCCGGCGCTGCAGTTCTATCAACTCGCGCTCGACGCGCCGCGTCCGCCGGCGGGGAGCTTCGATGCGCGCGCGGCGGAGGCCGGGAAGACCGTGTTCAACGGCCGCGCCGGGTGCGCGCGTTGTCACGTCCCGCCGCTGTTCACCGAACCGGGATGGAACATGCACTCGGCGTCCGAGATCGGTATCGATGATTTCCAGGCGAAGCGATCGCCGGACGAGGCCTATCGAACGACGCCGCTGCGCGGCCTCTTCACGCGCCTCAAGGGAGGCTTCTACCACGATGGGCGCTTCAAGACGTATG
>JBKOZS010000322.1:0-18671 GCA_046726015.1 Acidobacteriota bacterium | reverse complement strand
GACTTATCACAAACGGTTGAATCGCATTGAAACCGTGCTCGCAAGTCTTTGATTCTAAACGGAGAGATGCTGGAGTGGTCGATCAGGCACGCTTGGAAAGCGCTGCGTTGGAGCAGTGTGGAGACGTACCGAATCAGATTTTCCGCAGTCGTCTCAACGACTTGCCCTCCGGAAGGTCTCTCTCTGTATCTCCCCGTAAGTGACGGTGTTTGTCGCGGGCAGACACCGGTTAGGGCACAATCTGGGGCACAATTCCGACGACCAAACTGCCAGTCTAGCGCCCCAAAGACGCCTGCTGATTCGAGGCCACTGCGGCCGGTTCGATTCCGTTCTGGGTCAACTCCCTCGCTCGCGCTCGGGTCGTTGATCCGGGTGGTCTTCAGGCGGGATCGCGCGGACCCAAATCTCGAGCGATCACTCCCTGACGCAACGCACGGAAACGGCCATCTGCTTCCGGCCCTGGGGCCCACGATAGAGCGCTTGACTGCCTTTGCCGAAGTTATAGAACGGTGCGGTGATCGGATCGTTTTCGGATACCGTCCAGTAAACTCCGTGTGCCTCCAGCCGGTCGTACTGTCCATCAATGGAGCGAGTGCCACCCAGCACGGCATTGAAGCCTGACGTCCCTCCATTCAGGAGTGCCGTGTACGCCGCTCTACCCTTGGCAGGCGAATCGTTCCCAAGTCCACCATAGTGCGTCGCCATCTGACGCCATTCGTCGTCGGTCGGCAACCGCCATCCATTTCCTAGGGCCTGACATCCACGCTGCGCCGATTCCCACGTGTACAAACGGCCATATCGACGGCAGTTCGGTTCCGCATCGTCGTAACAATAGGATGACGACGTGTTGACGTTCAGATTGGCAGTCGTCCACTCTTTACCGTCCGCCATCCGTTTGGGAGAAGCGATCGTGCCGGACAGGTTCTGGTCTTTCGATGAGCGCTGCGTCGAGCTGGCGCCGCCAACAAATCCGAACGCAATACTCAGCGCGATTGCCACGGCACTAATTCGACTCGTCGTCATGTTGTCCTCTCGCGGCCATGGTGTGATCGCGGAGTGTGCCTTCGCATCTTTGACATCGCCGCACCTAACGGAGAGAGCCTAACATGCATTAACTGGCGCTCGACGCCGGAGCGTTTACCGTCGCAGCCGGGCGTTCGACACACATCGGCTCAGGCCAGCTGCCAAGCCCGTCAAGCCGTCTGATCCATTCGGCGATGAGATTCCAACTCGCGAACGTTTGGCTCACCACTTCCGTCGCCCAAAGCCGTCAACAACCCGCCCTGACGGCACCGTCAGCATCGAGGAGAGCACGTTCGTCGGCAACGCCGCGCTGCAGGTGGGGGGCGGCTCCGGCGGCGCGATCTACAACGGCGGACTCGGCGGCTCCGTGTACGTCAGGTCGAGCACGTTCGCATCGAATACGACCGACGGTAATGGCGGCGTCATCTACACGGCCAGCGGTTCGTTCACGCTCGTGAACAGCACCGTCACCAACAATTCATCCACGTGCAATACCGGGGGCTGCAGCGGCGGCGGCGGCATCTTCAGTCATTCGAGCCGCACCGCCATCGTTCATAGCACGCTGTCTCACAACTACACGGAACCGTACTATTACCTCGGCGGCAACCTCGTGAGCCTCTATGGCACGACCGCGGTCAGGAACTCGATCCTCGCCGACTCGGGACGGAACTGCCTGACCCACTCCTCGTACGAGATCGCGTCCACGGGGTACAACCTGTCGGATGACGACTCGTGCTCATGGGCGTTCACACAACCCGGCGATCGGAACAACGTGCCTGCCGGCTTGAGCCCGCGCGGACTTCGCGACAATGGCGGGCCGACCGCCACCATCGGGCTGCTGGCCACGAGCCCGGCGGTTGACGCGATCCCCCCGGATGACTGCGGGGTCACGAGCGGCGCTCCGGGCAGCGATCAGCGCGGCGTCGCCCGCCCGCAGGGGTCTGCCTGCGACACGGGCGCGCTCGAACTCGCGTTCATCGCGACGGCGCTCGATCTGGCTTCGCCGGCACCCTCGTCGTTCGTTGCCGGCCGGATGGAACCAATCACGTTCAGCGCAACGCTGACGCGGACCGACACCTCCTCGCCTGTAGTGGGCGCGCTGGTGGCGTTCTCCGTGGACGGCGGAGTGGCTGGCACGGCCACGACGAACGGCGCCGGCACCGCCACCCTGACGTTCGATCCGTCCGTCCTGGCGGCGCGCAGCTACACGGTCCAGGCCTCCATCGTCCGGCAGACAATCGGCGACGACAGTTTCGAGGCAGCAGCCAGCGCTCCGCAGCGCCTCGACGTTGCGCCGCAGCCCTACGCCGCGCAGGTGCAGCCGCCGATCCGGCCGGATGGAACGAGCGTCTTCAACCTGAATCGCAGCGTCGTACCGGTGAAGTTCGCGCTGACCTACAACGGCGCAGCCACCTGCGAGCTGCCCGCGGCGAACGTATCGTTGGTCCGGTTGTCAGGAACTGCGGCTGGTCCGGTGAACGAGAGCGATTTCGTGCTGCCGGCCGACGCTGGATCGAGCTTCCGGATTGACCTGGCCAGATGCCAGTACGTCTACAACCTGGGAACCGACTCGCTCGGTGCCGGCACCTACGTCGTCGGATCGCCATCGGATCCACGATCGCGGGCCGGGCCACGTTGGGGATTGAGTGAGGTGCTGTCGCCGTCACTCCTGCCGCAGCGCTGTGAGTGGATCAACGCGCGACGCGCGCCATGCCGGTATGGCGGCGGCCGCTGTCGCCACAACGAAGAGACAGGTCAGCGTCCAGGCGATCAGGCGTGGGTCCCACGGCGTGACGCTGTACAACAACGTCTCGAGAAAACGCGACAACAGGATCGCGGCAGGCACGCCAATGGCCGCACCGAGCGCGGTGAGCACCCAGGATTCATTGAGCACGCCGCGAAGAACGGTGCCCCGGCTTGCGCCGAGCGCGAGCCGCACCCCGATTTCCGCCGTTCGCCGCGCCACCGCGTAACCCAGCACGCCGTACAGACCGACTGCCGCGAGCACCAGCGCGAGCGCCGCGAAGGTGCCAAGCAGCTGCGCAACAAGACGCTCGTTCACCAGCGATCCATCCACCTGGCTCGCAAGCGTCCTCGCCACGCCCACCGGAACCGTGGCGGAGATGGATTGGACCTCCTTACCGATCACCGGCGCGAACGGCATCGGATTGCCTTCCGTGCGAACGGACAACGTGAAGCCGACCGGCTCCGGCGTACCGAGCCCGTAAACGTACGCGGTTGGTTGATCTGCTTCGCGCAGCGACATGTATTTCGCGTTTGCGGCGACCCCAATGATCTGCCCCGCGCGTCTCCCCACGGTCACGCGGTGTCCCAGCGGGTTCTCTCCATTGAAGAACCTCCGGACGAGCGCATCGTTGACGATGACACCGGCGGCGCCCTCCTGCGCGTCGGCAGTGACGAAGTCACGACCCATCAACAGCGGCGTGTTCATCGTCTGAAAGAAGCCGTCGGAGATGACGTTCACGTACACCATCGGGCGCACGCCCTGCGGCCCCCCTTCGACGGCAAAGCCGTTGTCGATTCCGCCGCCCGAAATGGGCGTAATCATCGAAAGGCTGGCGGCCGCGACGCCGGGGATGCGCCGCACCCGGCCGAGCACCTCCTGGTAATACTGCGTGGCGCGCGCGGCGTCGTACCGCGCGCGTCCGGGATCGAGTCCAATCAACAGCACGTGATCGCGATCGAAGCCGGGATCGAACGAGCGGATGTTGCGCAGCGTTGCCAGCAACAGCGACGCGCCGATGAGCAGCACGAGTGAAAGGGCAATCTGTGCCGCAATCAGTGTTCGGCCCCACGCTCGCGATGACCGGGATCCGACCGCGCGCGAGCCGCTCTCGAGCGCAGACGTGATATCGGCCCGGGCACTGCGAAGCGCGGGAAACGTGCCCGCGACAACCGAGGCGACGATGGACACGACGAACGCGAATCCGAAGAGCCGTGCATCCGGAGACACATCCAGCGATACCGCCGTCGCGCCGCGCGAGATCAGGACGAGCACCATTGGGGCGAGCACCACCGCGAGCACGAAGCCAAGCGCGCCGCCGGCCACGCCGAGCAACATGGACTCGGTGAGGAACTGACGCACGAGCCGCATGCGACCCGCGCCGATCGCAAGTCGCAGCGCAATCTCCCGCCGCCGTGCGACTCCGCGCGCGAGCAGCAGATTGACGATGTTCGCGCAGGCGATGAGGAGCACGAGACTGACCGCGCCCATCAGCAGCAACGCCGGCGTCGAGAAATCGCGCCGCAGATCCGAAAGACCCGTATTGCCAGGCTGGAGGAAGACGCGATGGGAACGCAACTGCTGCTGCGACTCGGGATCAGGGTGCTGTGACGCGTAGTGGTCCATGAAGCGTCCGAAGATCGGCTCGACGTTCGCGGCGGCCGCACCAATCGTGATGCCCGGCTTCAGCCGGCCGACGATCGCCAGCCAGTTGAAGTCCGGTTGATCGAGCCACGATCGACGGCGCAGCCATCGCTCGCTGGCGATCGGCATGAAGAAATCCGCGCCGCGCCCGACCAGCGGATCATCGAACGTCGGCGGCAGCACGCCGACGATCGTGAACGTGGCTTTCTCGACACGCAGGATCGCGCCGATCGCGTTCGGGCCGCCGCCAAATTGCCGGCGCCATAATCCGTCGGTGATCACGGCGACGGCGGCTGCGTCAGGCGAATCCGCACGGTCGTCTCGCGGTGACAGCAGCCGTCCGGCCTGCGGCGCGACACCGAGCACGTCAAAGAAATTGCCCGACACGAGCCGGCCCGCCGGCGGCCGCTCTGCATCAACCGCCGCCGCAAACGTCCCCTTCGCCATCGCGAGGACCCCATCGAACACCGCGTTTTCATCGCGCAGCGTCCGGTAGATCGGATACGAGAAGCTCCCGCCACGGCCGTACTGCGTGACGCGTCCGAACTCGACCAGTTCGCGTGGCTTCGCCACGCGAAGTTCGCGCAGCATCAGCGCGTTCACGAGGCTGAAGATGGTGGCGTTGGCGCCGATGCCGAGGCCGAGCGACAGGACGGCCGTCGCCGTGAACAGCGGGCTGCGCCGCAACAGCCGGCTGCCGTAGCGGACGTCCTGGAAGAACGTATCGAGGAATGCGCCGGCGCGGGCGTCCCGCACCTGTTCCTTCACGATGTGCGGGTGGCCGAGCTCAATCGACGCGGCGCGGCGTGCGTCGGCCGGCGTGAGACCCGCACGGATTTTTTCCTCGACGAGCAGCGCGTGGACTGCGCTCAGCTCGTCATCGAGGTCGGCATCGGCCCGGCGTCGATGCACGACGTTGCGCCAGAGGCTGCGAAGGCGCGACCACATGGCTACGGCTCGAGCGCCCGCGCGATCGCGAGCGCGATTCGGCTCCACTGTGCCGCTTCCTCACCAAGCTGCTTCCTTCCCGCGCGCGTGAGCTTGTAGTACTTCGCGCGCCGGTTGTTTTCCGATGGCTGCCACTCCGCCTCGAGCCAGCCCGATTCTTCGAGGCGGTGGAGCGCGGGGAACAGCGAACCGGGTTGCACGACAAAGGTCCCGGCGGTGATCTGCTCGATGCGGCGCGAGACGCCCAGCCCATGCAGGGCGCCGGTCGACAGGGCCTTGAGGATCAGTAGGTCCAGGGTTCCTTGCAGCAGGGCTTCACGGCGACTCATAGCGCCTCACTCGTATCGAATGTCTATACGAGCCGCAGTGTGCGTCTGTTCCGATCGCTTGTCAACTGCCGTTCGAAACCTGATCGTACAGACACCGCCCTTGCACTCACGCTGCCTGGGCCGCTAGGCTCGCGGATCGGAGGAGGTTCGCGAGATGGAGTTCTCCCGTCGAGAGGTACTGGGTGGCGCGGCGGCTGCGTTCGGCGCGGCGGCGGTATCCGCAGCTGCCAATGACACGCAGGCGCCGCGGCCCGCGGCCGCGCGCACCCGACCAGCCAACGAGCCGTTCGGCTACTGTCTCAATACGAGCACCATCCGCGGCAACAATCTCGATCTGGTCGAGGCGATCAACGCCGTCGCCAAAGCCGGGTTCCATGCGATCGAGCCGTGGGTCGCCGAACTCGACACCTACACGTCCAAGGGAGGCACGCTCAAGGATCTCGGCAACCGAATCGCCGACGCCGGGCTGACCGTCGAGGACGTCATCGCGTTCAACTCATTCCTGGAGGATGACGACGTGCGGCGCGCGGCATCGATGGAGGGGTTGAAGCGAGACATGGACAAGGTGGCGCAGATCGGCGGCAAGCGCATTGCCGCGCCGCCGGGCAAGAGCGGCACCACCGTGAGCCTCGACAATGCCGCGAGGTACTACCACGAGGCGCTGGAACTCGGCGAGAAGATGGGCGTACAGCCGCTGCTCGAGCTTTGGGGCACGCACCCTGTGCTTGGCCCGTTGTCGCACGGCATCTACGTGACGGTCGCGTCGGGACGCGCCGACGCCAGCCTGCTGCTCGACGTGTTCCACCTCTATAAGAGCGGTACGCCGTTCGCGGGGCTAAGGCAGATCAGCGGCGGGTCCCTGCATGTCATGCACTTCAACGACTACCCTCTGGCGACCGACTCGTCCACGCTCAATGACAGCAGCCGTATCTACCCGGGCGACGGCGCCGCGCCCCTGCAACATCTCCTGCGCGATCTGCGCGACAACGGCTTCCATGGCTACTTGTCGCTCGAGCTGTTCAATCGTGACTACTGGGCCCGCAGCGCAGACGAGAACCTGAAAACGGCGATGGAGAAGATTCGCGCGACCGTGCGTTTGGCGATGGCGTAGAAACATTTGCAGTAGCGACGCACGCGAAACGTACTGAAGGCAGGTATCGATGGCCACAGACGGAAAACTGAGAGTCGCGATCGTCGGCCTGGGCTTTGGTGCCGAGTTCATCCCCATTTATCAACGGCACCCGAATACGGAGATGTATGCGATCTGTCGTCGCGACAGAAGGGCGCTCGACGAATGCGGCGATCGGTTTGGTGTGAAGGCGCGATACACCGACTACGAGCAGCTGCTCGCAGACCCGAACATCGATGCCGTTCACATTAACTCGCCAATCGCGGATCACGCGCCGCAGGCGATCGCCGCGCTGCGAGCCGGCAAACACGTCGCCAGCACGGTACCTGCGGCCACCACGATCGACGAGTGCCGTCGGATCGTCGAGGAGCAGCGACGCAGCGGCAAGGTTTACATGATGATGGAGACTGTCGTCTACAGCCGAGAGTACTTATTCGTGAAGGAGCTGTACGACCGCGGCGACCTGGGTCGGATCCAGTTTCTGCGTGGAAGCCACCAGCAGGACATGGAGGGCTGGCCCGGCTACTGGGAGGGCTTCCCCCCGATGCATTACGCCACCCACTGCGTGAGCCCGTGTCTTGCGCTGATGGGCAGACATGCGGAACACGTTGTCTGTCACGGCTCCGGCCGGATCGACGAGACACTCATTCCCAAGTACGGCAGTCCTTTCGCGATTGAAACGGCGACGTTCAAGCTGCGCGATTCGGACGTGTGTGCCGAAGTCACGAGGAGCCTGTTCAATACCGCGCGGCAGTATCGCGAGAGCTTCGACGCCTACGGATCGAAGCAATCATTCGAATGGCAGCAGGTGGAGGATGAAGAACCGGTGATCCACACGAAGAGCACGCGCGAACGCCCGCTCGGCGAAGGTGAGATCCCGCAGCGGGTGAAGGTGCCGGACTACGCACCCCTGCTGCCGGAATCGATTCGCGCATTCACGCAGCCGTCCGCGATTCAGGATGCCGAACATCTGTCATTCCTGCAAGGAGGCGGACACGGAGGCTCTCATCCGCATCTGGTTCATGCCTTCCTGATGGCGTGCATCGGCGAGCGGCCGGCCATGCCCGACGCGGCAACGTCGGTCAACTGGACGATGGTCGGGATTTGCGCGCACCAGTCGGCGCTCAAGGGCGGCGAAAGGATCATCATTCCTGCGTTTTGAAAAGAGGCGAAGGACAAGAGAGCGCAATAACAGCTGAGCACAGACCCCTATTGTTTCGACATTCGGGGCGCTCCCCTGGCACGGCATAGGGTTCGCTTATCACTTACAAGACGCTCCGAGCTCGACCACTTGGAGTGAGAACGAGAGGAGGAATGCCGTGCGATATCTGCTCTGCGCAACGCTCGTTGCGGCGGTGGCTGTTACAGCGCCAGCGATGGCTCAGGATGCGGGCAGCAAATCAAAAACGAAGATCTCCGTCGACGACGGAAAGGAACTGCTCGTCACAGGCTGTATAGCGCGTTCGTCCAACGGGGAGTTCTCCCTGACGAATGCAGCCGGAAAGGATGGGCGGCTGGGCTCCTACCTGTTAGTCGCGGGAGGAGATGAAAAAGACACTCTCGACAAATACGTGGGACACCGCGTCGAGATCAAAGGAAAGGTGGCGGACCGCGGTGACGGCGAGGTGACGATCAAAACGCAGAGCGAGGTCCGGACGGGCGACGGAGACAAGAAGAAGCGCGAGAGCACCACGAAAGTAAAAGGCGATCTGGACGGACTGCCGCTCCTTGGCGTGAAGTCGGTGCGCAGGCTCGCGACGGTCTGCCCGTAGCGCTGCCAGCGCGCGAGGCACGTGCGGACCGGATACAATCGACAGGATGATCTCCCGCGGTAAGCGTTGGAAGTATGCCTTCCGCGCACTTTTCTCGTTGATCGTGTACGGCCGGATCGCTGAGGACATCCTCGCGGCGGTTCGGCCAGCATTACCCTCTGTTCCGCCGGTCCCGGCTGCCGCTGCTGAGTCCAGCGATCGCGCAGTTCAGATACTCGCACTCCTTCAGCGTGACGGACGGCTCATTGATTTCCTGATGGAAGACCTGTCGACGTACGCGGATGCGCAGATCGGGAAGGCGGTTCGGGACGTGCACGCGTCGTGTCGCGAATCCCTCGGCCGGTACATGACGCTCGCCCCGGTCATGGACGAGGAGGAAGGGCAGCAGACGACGATCGCGTCAGGCAGCGATCCGGCCCGGATCAAACTTCTGGGCAATGTTGGGGCTCCCCCGGTTCGCGGTGTGCTCCGCCACCGCGGATGGGAAGCGGTTCGGGTTGATCTGCCGCCGCTTCCAGCCGCCGGCCGCACGATTGTCGCGCCGGCGGAAATCGAAGTCGATTGATCGAGGCGCGCCGTGAGCTCTCGCTTCGTCGTCGGTATCGATCTCGGCACGACCAACTCCGCGCTCGCCTGTGTGGATACAACGCACGGCGACGACGCGCGCGTTCGTGTGCTAAACATTCCACAGCTTGTCAATCCCGGCGAAGTGGCGTCGCAGCCGCTCCTGCCGTCATTTCTCTATGCTCCCGGGCCGCTCGATTTTGCCGCCGGGAGCACCGCCCTGCCTTGGGAGCCGCAGCCCCCGCACGTCGTCGGCGAGCTTGCTCGCCGGCGCAGTGCCGAAAATCCATCACGTCTCGTCGCTTCTGCGAAGTCGTGGCTCTCGCATGCGGGAGTCGATCGAACAGCGGCAATTCTTCCGTGGGGATCGTCCGACGATGTTCCGCGCATTTCGCCAGTTGACGCCTCCGCCGCTTACCTGCGGCACCTGGCCGCCGCGTTCGACTCCAGTGTCGCTGCCGGTCATGTCGAGCACTCACTTGCACACCAGGATGTGTTGCTGACGGTCCCGGCGTCGTTCGACGAGGAAGCGCGCGAGCTGACGGTCAGGGCCGCGCACGGCGCGGGCCTCGAGCACGTCACGGTGCTCGAAGAGCCGCAGGCGGCGTTCTATGCCTGGCTCGATGCGCGTGGGGACGAGTGGCGCCGGCGCGTGAAAGCAGGCGACCTCGTGCTCGTGTGCGATGTCGGCGGCGGGACGACGGACTTCAGCCTCATTGCCGTCACCGAACGGGATGGCGAGCTGACGCTCGAACGCGTCGCCGTCGGCGATCACATCCTGCTCGGTGGCGACAACATGGACCTCGCGCTGGCGCGGCTTCTCCAGCGCCGGCTCGAAACCGAAGGCCATCGTGTCGACATGTGGCAGCTGCACGGGTTGTGGCACCAGGCGCGGGTCGCTAAAGAGGCACTTCTCACGAACCCTGCCGACCGCGAGCGGCCGATCACCCTCCTCGGCCGCGGCTCGAAACTGATCGGCGGAACGATCTCGACGGTGCTCACGATCGACGACGTGAACGGCGTGCTCCTCGACGGATTCTTTCCGGCGGCGTCGAGCCAGGACATGCCGGCTCGTCAGCGCAAGGTCGGGTTGCAGGAGATCGGCCTTCCCTACGCCGCCGATGTTGCCGTCACGCGACACCTCGCGCGATTCCTGCGGCAGCAGGCGCAAGGCGGAGTCGCCACCGCGGCCGTGCGGCGTGGCGCGAGCGGGCTCGTGTGCCCAACGCACATCCTGTTCAACGGCGGGGTGATGAAAGCAGAGGCGCTTCGCTCACGGATCGTGGAGGTGCTGAACTCATGGCTCCGAGACGAGGGATTCGAGGCGCTCGATTCACGCCACGTCCTGGACGCGCCGGATCTGGAGCATGCCGTAGCGCACGGCGCGGCCTATTACGGCCTCGCCCGGCGCGGACGCGGCATCAGGATCCGGAGCGGCGCACCCCGCAGCTACTACATCGGGATTGAGAGCGCGATGCCCGCGGTGCCTGGCATGCCTGCTCCACTGAAGGCGCTCTGCGTCGTGCCGTTCGGCATGGAGGAAGGCACGAGCGCATCGATCGAAGGACGCGAGTTCGGGCTGATTGTCGGTGAACCTGCCGAGTTCCGCTTTCTGAGTTCCACCATCAGGAAGGCGGATCCGGTTGGCGCCATGATTGAGGACTGGGGTGACGATCTCGAAGAAATGAGCCCGCTCGAAGTCACGTTGTCGGACGGAGCCCAGGATGCCGTGGTGCCGGTCACACTGGAAAGCCGCGTGACCGAGATTGGCACCCTCGAATTGTGGTGCGTCGGAAGAAGCAGGAACGGGTCAAAGAAGGGATCCAAACAGGGTGCTGTTCCTTCGAGCGGCACGCAGCGCTGGAAACTCGAGCTCAATATTCGAGAGAGGGAACCCTGAGCGCCAGCCCTGGGCGACGGAGCTTCAGCGAAGGCCGCCCCTCCGACCCGATCATCGGCATCGATCTCGGGACCACGAACTCAGCTCTTGCCTGGTCGAATCGGCGTGGTCCGATTCACGTTTACGAAGTTCCGCAACTCATCGCACCCGGCGAGATTTCCCGGGTTTCCACCCTCCCCTCATTTCTGTACTTCACCGACGCTGCCGAACGCGATAACGGCAGCGCCTCGTTGCCTTGGGATCCGACTCCATCAATCGTTGCCGGGCTGTTCGCTCGCGAGGAAGGGGCACTGATCCCGTCGCGGCAGATCTCGTCAGCCAAGTCGTGGCTGTCCAACGTTCGAGTGGATCGAACGGCGGCGCTGCTTCCCTGGGGGAACGAGAGCGGACCAAAACTGTCGGCTGTCGAAGCATCGACGCGTCTGCTGGCACATCTACGAGACGCCTGGCATCACGACCATCCATCACCGGACAACGCGCTGCGGCTGGAACACCGGCCGATCGTGCTGACCGTGCCGGCATCGTTCGACGAAGAAGCGCGAGAGCTGACCGTGCAGGCGGCGCGCGAGGCCGGGTTCGAACAGCTCGCCCTGCTGGAAGAGCCGCTCGCGGCTCTCTACGCGTACATCGCGCGCCATCGTCGCGCGCTTGCCTCGATGTTCGGTGAAGGCGGGCTGATCCTGGTTTGCGACGTGGGTGGCGGAACGACGGATTTCAGCCTGATCCGGGCGGGGATCGAAGAAGACGATGTCACATTCGAGCGAATCGCGATCGGCGAGCACCTGCTGCTCGGCGGCGACAACCTCGATATAGCGCTTGCGGTGGTCGTCGAACAGAAGCTGGGAGCTGCCGGCAGGCTCTCCTTGGCTCAGCGTCAGACACTGCGACGAAAGTGCAGCGCCGCGAAGGAGCATCTCCTCTCCGACTCGAAGTCTGACAGCGTGACGATCACGATTCTGGGCTCCGGACGCGGCGTCATCGGCGGCGGGATGAGCGCCGAGCTCACCCGCGCCGAAGTCGTCGATACGCTCCTGAATGGCTTTCTGCCTGCTACCGCGGCCGACGACCTGCCGGCGCGAGACCGGCGGCTCGGCTTGCGTGAGCTGGGGCTGCCCTACGAGACCGAGCCGGCGATTACCAGGCACCTTGCCGCATTTCTGTCGAGAGCCGCAGGAACAACCGGTACTCCATCGCGGGCTCGCCCGGATGCCGTCCTCTTCAACGGCGGCTTTTTCGCATCTGCGCTCGCGAGGGATCGGATACTCGATGCGCTCGCGCGATGGTTCGGCGACAGACCGCAAGTCCTCGAGAATGAGCGTCCCGAGTCGGCTGTCGCGATTGGCGCCGCGTTCTATGGCCGCTTGCGCCATGTGCCATCGCCATCCAGACGGCTGCTCATCCGCGCGGGCAGCGGCCGCGCCTATTACATCGGCGTTCAGAGCTCCGCATCGGCGCCATCGACGCAGGCCGTCGAAGCGATCTGCATCCTGCCTCGAGGGACACAGGAAGGGTCGCGGTTCGAGCTCGATCGTGAATTCACCATCACCACCAACCAACCGGCCGCGTTCACGCTGTATAGCAGTCCCGTGCGGAGCGATGCGTTGAATGCGCTCGTCACACTGGCCGATGAAGACGACGTGACGCGGCATGCGCCGCTCGTGACCGCGCTGCGCTTCGGCAAGCGCTCGCGGCGGGTGCCGCTTGCCGTTCGACTGGCTGTTTCGTTCACTGAAACGGGCACGCTCGAGCTCTGGTGTGAATCGCGCACGACGGATCACCGCTGGCGGCTCGCGTTCAATCTGCGCGGCATCGAAGCGGATCCGCTCGATGCCAGCGATTCCAGCGAGGGCGCGGCCGAGGCTGCGGCTCAGGTCGTCGTCGCGGATGACGCGCTGGAGCGAGCGACGGGGCTGATCAAGCAGACGTTCGATCCGGTCACGTCGGGAACCCAACCGGACTCGTTGATCGGGGAACTGGAACACGCGCTCGGCCACGGCAAACAGGCTTGGCCACTCGTGCCAAGCCGTCGCCTTGCGGATGTCCTCATCGAGGTCGAACGCGGACGGCGCAAGAGCGCGGCACACGAAGCGCGATGGCTGAACCTGACGGGCTTCTGTGCCCGGCCTGGCTTTGGAAGTTCGCTCGACACCTGGCGGGTGTCCGAGTTGCGGAAGGTCTATGCCTCCGGCCTCGCATTTCCGAGGGAGGTGCAGAATCAAGTGGAGTGGATCGTTCTTTGGCAACGCGTCGCGGCCGGGTTCACAGCGGGCCAGCAACGCGAGCTCGCGCAGCGCGCTGCGGGACAGCTGGGTCTCGGGCAACGAAAGCCTGCGAGGTTGAACCCGCAGGTCGAGCGTGAATCATGGCGGCTGCTGGCCTCTCTGGAACGGCTCGAGAGTGGTTACCGCGCCCGGATTGGAGACGACATCATCGAGCGGGTGCGGCGCGAGCCGCGCAGCGCGAGCTGGCTGTGGGCCATCGGCCGGGTCGGTGCCCGGATCCCGTTGTATGGTCCGCTGAATTCCTGCGTGCCGGGCCCGGCCGCGGAACGCTGGCTCGAGAGACTTCTCGCGCTCAAGGAGATCACACCCGACGCCGCGGCCGCGATCGCTCTCATCGGCGCGCGCACCGACGACCCGGCCCGAGACCTGCAACCGACGCTCTTGGAAATTGCGGCAGTGCGACTCGAGGACGCGGGCTTTCCAGACGCCGCTCGAACGCTGCGAGACCCATCATCCGATCGTCCAGACGCCGGTCAGGTTTTCGGCGAGTCGCTGCCGGAAGGATTGCAGCTGGCGATCGAGGATGCGTGAATACATGGATCTGCCGATGCCGCGAATTGTCATCCCCGATGACGAACCGGCCGTCATGTCGCCCAGCGTGGCGTTTCGGGCGCTTGCGGGACACGACGTTCGAAGCTATCCCACGCGCCCATCCGGCCCGGGCGAACTGGCCGATCGGATCGGCGATAGCGAAATCGTCATCAACATCCGATCGACGTCCAGGTTTACCGCCGAAGTGCTGGAGAAGTGCCCGGCGCTCCGGCTGATCTCCATTTGGGGCACCGGAACCGACAACGTCGACCTGGTGGCGGCCCGTACGCGCGGCGTCCGCGTCACGAACACGCCGGGCGTGTCCGCCGTCGCGGTGGCCGAACACACGCTGGCGCTGATCATGGCGGTTGCAAAGCAGACAGTCCAGATGGATCAACAGGTCCGTCAGGGTCTGTGGCCTCGCGCCATGGTCACCGAGCTTCGAGGAAAGACGCTTGGCCTGATCGGAACGGGAGCGATAGGCCGAGAAGTGGCGCGGCTCGGCGCAGGCATCGGCATGCGGGTCATTGCCTGGACATTTCATCCTCGAGGCGACATCGCGGAATGGGTGGCGTTTGACGACGTCTTTCGTCAATCCGACGTGCTGAGCGTCCACGTGCGGCTCTCGGCAGAGACTTCGGGTTTGATTCGCCGCGAACAGCTGGAGCTCATGAAGCCCGGCGCCATTCTGATCAACACGGCCCGGGGCGGGATCGTGAATGAATCCGACCTCGTCGACGCGCTCCTGGCGAATCGCATTGCCGGCGCCGGCCTCGATGTATTTGAGGCGGAACCTCTGCCCCCAAAGTCGCCGCTGTTTGCGATGCGGAACGTAGTGCTCACGCCGCACGCGGCGGGCATCACGCCTGAAGCGACTGAAGCGGGCCTTGCGCTCGCGATCGAGAACGTCTTTTCCTTTCTCGCCGGCAAACCGACGAACGTGGTGGTCTAGTCCGATCGATCAAATCCTGGCCATGTCAGCGCCTTCTGTCATTTCGCGTCGTGAAAGATCACGCCCGCAGTGTGGCGATGACCGGACCGGATGCGGCTGACACCATGCCGCATGTTGACGCGATAACTGCCACGGGTCCCCTGGACCGGGCGGTGGCGCACCGCCCAGATCGCCGCGTAGCCGCGATGAAGCGGCACCACCTCGACGCGCGACTGCATCCGCAGCCGCTGCTCGGTCAGGACGAACTCACCGCCGGTGAAGTCCTTCTCCGGCTCCGAGAGCAGCACCATCACCTGCAGCGGGAACACGTGCTCGCCATAGATGTCCTGGTGCAGCGCGTTGAAGTCCCCCTCTCCATACTTCAATAGAAGGGGCGTCGGCCGCAGTTGTCCGGCGTCGTGGCACCGCGTGAGGAATTCGGCGTGCGCCACTGGATAACGCACAGCGATCCCCATGGCTTCGTTCCATCGATTGGCGACCAGGACGAGCCGCGTGTAGAGCGATGTCCGCAGCGCGCTGAGTTTCTCGGGCAACGGATACTTGAAATATTTGTACTCACCCCGGCCGAAGCCGTGCCGCGCCATGACGACGTGACTCCGGAACATGCGGTCATCGTCATAGAGACCTGCGAGGGCGTCAGTCTCACTGACCGTCAGGAGTCTCGGAAGCGTCGCCCAGCCATGGGCGTCGAGATGCTCGGCGATGCGCGCCCAGTCGTACCTTTTCATACGCGTGTCGATGTCGACCGCGTCGATTGATGTCGCGTTGCTTGCGGTGGTCACGCGGCGCCTTCCTTTTTGAGCAGGTTCTTCTTGCGCTCGAGGCCCCAACGATAGCCGGACAACGATCCGTCGGTTCTCACGACCCGGTGGCAGGGAATGGCCACCGCCAGCGTGTTCACGGCGCACGCCTGAGCCACGGCACGTGCGCTTTTCGGTGCGCCAATACGCGCGGCGATCTCGGTGTACGTTGCGGTCGAGCCAACGGGAATCTGTCGGAGCGCTTCCCAGACGCGCTTCGCTCGCGGCTGTGACCGCAGACAGGAATCGAACCAAGCTGAGCGCGATCAATGCGCTGGGCGCACTCGTCGAGGTCGAGCCCGGGACTGGGACGCCCAGACTGCCGGCACCGCGCTAACGGCCTCTGGCGACCGCGAGCAGCCTTGACGTTCCGGCGCCCTGGCGCTCTCGGTTCGTGTTATTTCACTTTCACGACGTCATCCGCCTTCGAGGTCTGGTCGTAGAACTCGACGCCCGTGCCGTACAAGCGCAGCGCAACAAGAAAGTGGCGTTTAGGCACGGTTCGATCGATGAATGAATTGTCCGCTCGTCCCGACAACATCAGAACGCGGTTCTCCAAGCGTCCTCCGAGGGTCCGAAGCGATCAAGACGCCCAGTCCATTGGTCTCGGCAGCGCATCGCATGACGCAGCGCCGCGTGCGATCTCATTCCAGGTACGAACCCACCCATCGCCAAATCACCGTAGAGACAGTACTGTTCACGAAACAGACCATTCTGAGCCTGTACGCTCCGCCGGTTGGGCTCCATGTGTATTGCCAACACGCTTCGCGGGGTGCGCCGAGAAGTCGCTCGACCTCGCGGCGCTCGAGTCCAATGCCAACGCCCGCCTTGCCGCACGCGCGCGCGCCAGCCGCCGACACGACGAGGCCGTGCTGGAAACTCACGGCGACGCACTCGGCTGCGAACGATGCCAAGACGTTTCCGCTGCTGACTGGAATGGGTTGTGCCGAGATGGATAAAACCAACTCTCACTGTGCGGCTCGCCAATCGACTGACGCACACTCGTTTCGGTTTGTCCCCGGGTAATGTGACGAAAAGCATCGTCGGAGAACCCCGGTGTGTGGGCCGTGTTCTCGCGAACGAGAACACCGATGACGGTTTCACGCACGGCGTCGTGCGACGTCATAAACCAAGCCGTGGCGAGAGACAGCCCAATACTGGCAGCTAATAGAGTTCGCGCTTCCTTCGCAGCTGGTCGAAAGGCGATGACCAGGACAGGCGCGAACAGCAGTAGCTCGATCAGCGCGACTAGTGCGCCGGCTGGCGACAGAAAGGCAGTACCAATCGGCGCCACGGGAATTGGACGCCATGGAGCGAAATACCTCGTCGGATCAATCGGCCAGAACAACGCGCACCCGAGCCCCCCATTGGTCATCGTGTCGAGCAATGGGTGGGTCGCGAGGACACCGGTCGCGAAGAGAGCGGTATTGGCGGCCGACCGATTGAAGGCGCGCGCGGCCAGGCCTATGGCCAATCCGGCGAGCAGAGCTAGTGCGAAGGAGTGCGTGGCCCCTCGATGCCCCCACGGATGCGCGTACTCGATGCCGAACGCAAACCCGACGACGTCCATGTCAGGGAGCAGGGACAGCGCTGACCAGCAGAGCACGGATGACCATCGCCATGCGCGATTGGTATCGTATGCCCCTTGCCGCGACTAGACCGATTGCTACGTGGCCCAGACTTGCCACTGCTGTCGAATGACGAGCAGAAGGTCCATGCTTACGTGCTCGCCCTTATCGTAACCGAGTCCCTGCGGCCAGTGCCCGATTTGCAGAGCTGCATCTCCAGAAAGTCCGATAAACACCATGCCGCCGCACACCGGCGAGGCGGTTGTGTCGGCCTGACAATCGATTTATCAGAGGGTTTTCAATCGCAGCGAGTGTTGGTAGGCTCTCCTTCTATGCCAAGACGAAGCGCTCAGGACGATGTCACCACCTACGCCCTCGCCGGCCTGCAAGCCGAAATCGACCGCCTCACCGCGATTCATCGACAGCTTCAAGCTCGGACCGGCCGGCCAGCCGCAAGGCGTCAGAACCCCGTTGAGGATGCGAACATTCAGGACCATGTCCGGTCACGGAGACGCACGCGAACCATGAGTCCGGAAGCACGCAGGCGCATCAGCGAAGCCCAAAAGGCGCGGTGGGCGCGACAGAGAGGCGGTAAGAAGAGGTAACGAGAAAGGCGGGAGAGGTGCTGGGAAGACCTTTTGGGATCATCCTGCTTGCGGCCGCGCTCCTCGCAGCAAGCCTTGCGGGAATCGCCGCATTCTGGGTCGCCTGGCCAAGGACTCCGAACACCTCGCCTCTCGCAGCACTTTTGGCCCTGGTGTGGAGCTGCACGTATCTCATCACCGCCCTTCTGGCGTGGCGCCGCTCTCGCTTCGCAGCTCCCGCCTTCCTTGCGGCGATCGGATTGCTGCTGCCTCTGTTCTGGTTCATTTTCCCCGAGGGCCACGTCCTCCTCCTCCCGTTGTTCGTAATCACCTTTCTTTTCGCGTTGCTCGGCTGCTGGTATCTGAGGGCACCACATGAGCCCACGCGCCTAACAAGCGGCTGAACCCGCGGCCCCGCCTGCGGGTTGGCGGCGTCGCTCGCGATAAACGCCGCCGTGATTACCGATCGGGGGCCGCTCGATCGATCGGTCGCTATACGCCGACTACTTAGGATTGCTCCTGGGGTTCCGCTGCTGCCGCACACGTGGCAGGTTCGGGTCAGATTCGATTCCTGTGCGGTCAACTCCTCTCGCTCGCGCTCGAGTCATTGATCCATCCTCCTGATCGGCCGGCCGCGCGCGGCAGAATGCGATCGCTGCGAACGCCACGAGGCCCTCCACGTCGATTTCGTCGATTGAGTCTGCGCGCTGGTCGATGTGTGCGAGCGTCAACTCCTCGCGCAGCTTGTCTCGCTGGCGCTCGTAGCCGTCAGATCGATTGTCTGCGCGCAGAGGAACGCTTCAGAACGACATGAGCACGGCGGAATAATCCACTGGCTATGTACCGGCCGGTACGCGAAATGCACGCCGCAGAGATCCGCTCTCCCATCGAGGAAGAAGAA
>JBKOZS010000321.1:0-45341 GCA_046726015.1 Acidobacteriota bacterium | reverse complement strand
CCCGCTACTGCTCTGGGAGGACTACCTCAGATCCATTTATCGTTCGACGATCCTTGCCGGCAGCGATCCTGTCATGCGTCCCGGCGAGGCGGTGATCCTGACGGCGGGTCGCGTCCTTACCGGAATCCGTACGCTGGGCCTGTTCTCAGGAGCGGGATTGCAACTGTGCTTCGTACTCCCGCTGGTCGTGCAGGCCTGCTACATCGTCACGCGACCCCAGGTCCGCGATCCCTGGTGGCGCGTGGCGGTGGGATACGTGATGCTGATGCTCGTGATCGACGCCGTGCTGTGGGCCCCCGCGACCGGCGCCATCACGCGCGTGATGCTGCCGCTGACGGTTGGCTTCAACGTCCTCCTCGCGCGCGAGCCGCAGCCGTGGCGCTTCTGGCCCTGGTTCGCGCTCGGGAATCTGCACCTGATTCCGACGCTGCGGGTGATGCCGCTGCTTTGAGCAATC
Source organism: Acidobacteriota bacterium (assembly GCA_046726015.1). GTDB lineage: Bacteria > Acidobacteriota > Vicinamibacteria > Vicinamibacterales > 2-12-FULL-66-21 > QHWT01. The sequence goes on along the minus strand of JBKOZS010000321.1, from coordinate 44,884 downwards.
GAAGGTTCGAAGGAAAACCGAAGCATCGAAGGAACTCCAGAAATCTGTCGAAGGAACTCCGAAAAAGCCATGAGGATCCTTCGATCCTTCGCTCCCCTTCGACTCCTTCGATTGAAAAGACAGCGTACTAGCGCTTCTTGGTCGAGGTGCGCAGGTCGGCGGGTGCGGCGAGATTGAGAGAGATGCCGCCGGAGAGCGAAATGTTCGTGCTGTTCTCGTCGTGCGACGAGATCGTCCGCCCGAGGCCGCCGAAGACGATCCACGTCGGCCGCACGGCGTAGCTGACGCCGCCGCTCACGTCAGTTCTGACGCGGCTCACGCCAGGCCCCGGCACCGGATCCGCCTTCGTCGAGTACGACGTACTCAGCGTGCCGCTAATCGAGAGTTGCGGCGACAGCGCGCGCTCGAGTGCTCCGCTCGCGAACAGCGAACCCCTGGAGAAATAACCTGTGGCGCCATACATGCGCCACTCGCGGCGCAGCAGTTCCATGCTCACCGGCAACGCCCAGTGCACGCGATGCTGACCCTCGGCCTGTACACCGCTGGCGACTTCCACCACGGGTACGAGCGCGTACCCGAAACCGCTGACCGGATCCCGGAGCTGGATCTTGGAGTGAAGGTAGAGATCGCCAAGCCCGCGCGCGGTGGGCTGGCCGTCCACTGACAGGTTGTAGACCGGAACGCTGAATCCAAACTGCGCACGCTTGTTGAGGCCGACCCCTGCATCCGCGACCGGCATGTCGAACTCGCGGAAGAGATCGGTCTTGTAGTACCCAAACGACACGCTCATCCAGCCGCCCCCGGGCACCGCAACTGACGCGTCGTCGAGCCACACGCCAAAGTTGCGAACACCGGTGCCGGACGCCGGCAGCGGTGTGGCGCTGCCGGAGCCGGCGGTGACTCCCCCCTGCTTAGCGTGCCCGTAAGCGTGACCGTGTCCCTGCACGAACGCCACCAGCGGTGATCCCGCGATATACGCGGCGACCGTACCCGCGATCAGAAGCCGACCCATTTTTACCAGGCTGCAAAAGAGAGGGGCAGCCTGCCCGTCAATGCCAAATGCGGAATGCCGAATACCGAATTTCCAGGACATTGGCATTTGCCATTCGTCATTCGTAATTGACACAGCGCCTCCAGCGATCAGTCGGGCGCCTTTCTCTCTAGAACCCGCCGGTGCGGCTTCCCTTCTTGGGCTTTGCTGCCGTCGGCGTCGTCTTCGTCGAGACCGAGGCGGCTGCCGTGACGGTCATTTCGCGCTCGGTCTGCGCAATGAGACCCTGCGCGTCGTACTCCGCGCGCTGTGCCTCGACGGCCGCGCTCGTGGCCGGGCGCAGGTCCTGGATCGACTGGCCGAGGCTCATCTTCTTCTCGACCATGTTGGTCTTCAGCTTGTCGAATGGGATCTTCAGGTTGTTCGACACGTTGACGGCGGCGACGAACTGTCCAAGGTTGCGGAAGCCATCGCACGCTTCCATAAGATTTGTGCCCGCGGGAAGGCGCATCTGGAGCTTGCTCGCGAGATTCGTGTTCTTCGCGAGCTTCTGCTGCACCGGTCCCAGGTTCTCGATTGGTGTCACCGGCGTCGTGTTGGTCGCCGTCGTCGCCGGATCGGCCTTCTTCGTCGACCGGGCCCTGGTGGACGCAGTCTTCTTCGTCGATTCCTGCTTCTTCGTTGACGCAACTTTCTTGACCGCCGGCGTTTCCTTCTTCTGGTTCTTGGCGACCGTCGCCTTCGGCGTCTTGTCGGTCTTCTGCTCCGCCACCTTGGTTGCGGGCTTTGTCTTGGTCGAGGCCGGCGACGTGGCCTTTGCGGTTTTCCCCTTCGGCGTCACGGGCTTGGCCGTCGCCTGCTTCGTCGTTGCGGCTTTCGGCGCGCCAGCCTTTGGCGCCGCCGGTTTCGGGGCCTGAGCCTTGGGTGCCGCGGCCTTCGTGGCATGCGGAGTGGCCCCGTGTTTTGCGGGCTTCTGCTGCGCGTGCAGCGAAACCATGTGAAGTGAGAACAAGAGCGCTGCCGAAGCGGCAATCGCACGGGCACTGCGCGACATCGTGATCCTCCTCGGGCGGACCTCCGCCCATCGATGGGAAGGGCAAGCGCTGTGCCGCGGCTGGATCACGCAGTAGTCCTCTGGAACGAGCCACTTACGAGCGAACGCCGCGCTCGTGTGCGGGAAGCCGATTACGGAGTCGACCGCGCGCTAACGGTCCTGATATCAGGCATATAATTGGAGGTTCTCCATGTGGACTCTTGCGCTCGTCTTACCGCTCGCCGTCTCCTTCCAAACGCCCGCACGGCGTCCCGCGTCCCCTGCGCCGTTCAAGACCACGCTCGGCGCCGACGCGATGAAGAACAAGCAGGCGGTCGTCGAGACGGCGATGGGGACGATCGTGATCGATCTGCGACCGGACCTCGCGCCCAATCACGTCGGCTACTTCATGAAGCTCGCAAGCGACGGAGCATACAAAGGGACGACCTTTCATCGCGTGATCAAGAACGGCATCATCCAGGGAGGCGACCCGCTGTCGAAGGATGCCGCGAGGAGCGCGCAGCATGGAACGGGAGGACTCGGCGTGCTGCAGGCGGAGCACAGCGCAGAGCCCTTCACTCGTGGCGCCGTCGCCGCCGTCATCCGGCCGGGGCAGCCGGACAGCGCGGGCGCGCAATTCTTCATCTGCATCACGGATCAACCGGCGCTTGCGGGGCAATACACGATCTTCGGCCGGGTCTCCGAAGGGCTCGACGTCGCGCAGCGGGTCTCCGAAGCTCCGGCGAACGACAGGGGCGTGCCGGATTCGCGTATCGAGATCGCATCCATCACGATCCGGGATACGCCGCCTCCCGAGCCCGTGCCGTTCTCAACGGAGACGCCGGAGCAGCTGGCGGCGTATCGCGCGGTGCTCGAAACGTCCATGGGGACCATCACGATCGCGTTCATGCCCGACAAGGCGCCGGAGCACGTCCGCAATTTCCTGCGGCTCGCGCAGGCCGGCGTCTACGACGGCACGTCGTTCCATCGCGTCGTGCGCGGCTTCGTCGTGCAGACCGGCGCCCTCAACACCCGCGGCGTGCTGACCGAAAAGCAACAGAAGCTTGTGCACACGCTGAAGCCGGAGTTCACAGACACGAAGCACGAGAAAGGCATTGTGTCGATGGCGCGCGGCGACGATCCCGCGAGCGCGACGACGTCGTTTTTCATTGTGACCGGCACCGCTCCATCGCTCGACAACAAGTACTCCGTGTTCGCGCGCGTTGTCGAAGGACTGGACGTCGTCGACAAGATCGAGGCGGCGCAGGTCAACGGTGAAGCGCCAGTCACGCCGATCACCCTGGCGAAGGTGCGCGTCGTGCCACCTCAGCCTTGAAAAGGCTGATTACTAGGCGGATTGCGCGCGCGTGCAGGATAATTGGTATTGGCCTGACGGCCGGAAGGGATTGTAAGAACAGTTTTGGCAGACCCACGTTTGAAAATTGCAGTATTCATCGACTTCGACAACATCGAGATCGGAGTCAAGAGCACGCTGAACGCGCAGTTCGATATCGGCGTCGTGCTCGAGGCGCTCAAGGAGCGCGGAGAGGTCGTTTCAAAGACCGCGTATGGCGATTGGACGCGCGCGGGGGACTACAGCCGCTCGCTCACGCAGCACGCCACGAAGCTGGTCCAGCGCAACCTGACGCCCGGCGGCGACAAGAACGGCGCGGATATCAACCTCGCGCTCGACGCGCTCGAGATGGCGTTCACGCACCCTCACATCAACGCCTACGTCATCGTCGGCGGCGACAGCGACTTCATGTCCCTCGTCGAAAAGCTCAAGCAGTACGACAAGCAGGTGTTCATCGTTGGCGGCCGCGCGTTCACGAGCGTCGTGATGCAGCGCAACTGCCACGAGTTCATCGCGTACGAGAACCTGACGACGAGTCGACGCGGCGATCGAGGTGGACGGCCGAGCGGCCCGGCACCCAGCCAGGCCGGTATCGACCAGGTGATGCCGCTCGTCCGCCGCGCGTTGAAGGTGTTGAGCGATCGCGAAGTCTCGCCGCAGCTCGGCCTGCTGAAGAGCACGCTGCTGCAGCTCGACTCGACGTTCTCCGAACGCACGTACGGCGTCAGCAGCTTCCGCGATTTTGCGCAGAAGCTCGCGAGCGCCGGATACGTGACACTGAAGGAATCGGGCAGAAACGTGCTCGTCGAATTGAAGGAAAACGGGCACGGTGTTCATCACGCGGTTCCTTATGATGGCGGACAACGCGCCGAGGAACCGCAGGAGCCGCGCGACCAGCGGGGCTATCGGCCCGCGCACGAGGGGCGCCCCGCGCAGGAGCCACGACTGGCCGATGGCATCCGCGAAGTGCGAAGGCTTTTCCAGGCCGCACAGAATCCGCCGCGCTGGCCGATGTACGTGCGGCAGGTGAAGCAGTTCCTCCGCAACGTGGACCCAACATTCGACGAACGGCGCTTTGGTTTCGCGAGCCTCAACGACCTGCTGCGCGCGGCGCAGCGCGAGGGGCTGTTCCGCATGGAACGCGACCGCCAGGGCGTCCTGCGCTTCTTCCAGGGCAACGTGATGAAGCCGGTCGAAGGAGAGCCGATCGACCAGCCGGTCGAAACACCGGAGGTCGAGGAGCCCGCGCCGCAGGACGTCTCCATGGAGGCCAGCCCGGTCCGGGAAGAGCGGGAGCCGGATGTGGTCGACGGCGATGTTGTGCAGGAAGTCGAGGTGTCGCCGCCGGTTGACGTCCTCGAGGCGCAGCCCGTCGAGCGGGCGCCAGGCGAAGAACAAAAGCCTGCGCCCGCTGCGGCCAGGCCGACTCGCCGCAAGCGTGCGGCGAAGCCGGCGGGGGCCAAGGGCGCGAGGGAAAAGAAACCCGCGCGTCCGCGGACACCGCGCAAGAAGGCGCCGGTTCCAGTCGGCGCGTAAACGGCCCCACGACTGAGCGAGTCGCCTGCTAAAGATCGGTCTACGCGTCGAAGGGAAGAATCGGATCGTCCGAATCGAACGGGGCGGCGGGATCCTCGAGGTTGTGCACGCTGACGCCGAGCAGCCTTACGGGTCGCGTCGCCGTCTCGGTCCGCTCCAGCAGCGCCACGGCGCGCGCGGCGATGTCATCGCGGTCGCGCGTCGCGGGCGTCTTCGAGTGACTGCGCGTGATCGTCGTGAAGTCGCTGTAGCGCACCTTGATCGTCACGGTGCGGCAGACGAGTTGCCGGCGCTCCAGCCATGCCGCGCCGTCACGCGCCATTTCATCAATCTCCTGCCGAATCTCGTGGATGTCAGTGAGATCCTGCGAGTACGTGTTTTCCGTGCCCGATGATTTCACTTCACGGTTGGGTTCGACGAGACGATCGTCGATGCCGTCCGCGAGCTGACGCAGCCAGTCCGCGGAACTCCCCACCGCTTCTCGCAGTACCGTCGGATCCACCGTGCGAACGTCAATCAGCCGCTGGATCCCGCGCTCGCGAAGGCGTGCGGCTGTCACCGGTCCAACGCCCCACAATGCCTCCACCGGCAACTTCTGAAGGAACGTTTCGACAAGGGCCGGCGCGATCACCGTCAGGCCGTCAGGTTTCTTCCAGGCGGACGCGATCTTCGCGAGAAACTTGTTCGGCGCGACACCCGCAGAGGCGGTTAGTGCCGTTTTCGCGCGGATCTCCGCCTTCAGGCGCTGTGCGACCACGCGTCCGAGCGGCTCTCCCCACGTGTTCTCGGTGACGTCGAGATACGCCTCGTCGAGTGAAAGCGGTTCGACGAGCGAGGTCACCGATCGGAAGATCGAGAACACCGTATCCGACGCTGCTTTGTATCGCGCGAAGTCCGGACGCACGATCACGAGGTCGGGGCACAGGCGAACCGCGCGCGCCATCGGGATTGCGGAACGGACGCCGAACAGGCGCGCTTCATAGCTCGCGGCCGCGACGACGCCTCGTCCCCTGGGGTCGCCGCCGACGGCGACGGGCTTTCCGCGCAGCTCCGGCTTGTCGCGCTGCTCGACGGACGCGTAAAAGGCATCCATGTCGATGTGGAGAATCCGGCGCACCGATCAAGAATACCCCTCCATGCGCAGGTTGACGATCGTCCTCGTCGTGGTCAGCGCGTTGTCGCTGTCAGCGAAACAGCGGATGGAACCGGACACCGCGACGCCGGCAGCCGCTGCCATGCAGTGGCGCCTTGTGGGGCCCTTCCGCGGTGGACGGGTCGTCGCGGTCGCGGGAGTGGCGACGGAGCCACACACGTACTATTTCGGCGCGGTTGCCGGCGGGGTGTGGAAGACGACAAACGGCGGCATCGTGTGGACGCCGATCTTCGACGCGCAACCCGTGCAATCGATTGGTGCGATTGCGGTGGCTTCGTCGAATCCCGACGTCATTTATGCAGGCACTGGCGAGTCGGACTGGCGATCGGATCTCTCGAGCGGTGACGGCATTTACAAGTCTGCCGACGCGGGACGGACCTGGCAGCATACCGGCCTCGACAACACGCGCCACATCGCGCGGATCTCGATTGATCCACGCGATCAAAACGACCTTCTTGTTGCCGCGATGGGGCATGCGTATGATGCCAACCCCGAACGCGGCGTCTTTCGCTCGCGCGATGGCGGCCGCACGTGGCAGAAAGTGCTGTTCAGAAACGAGAACGTCGGCGCAATCGATATCGCACGGCAGCCATCCAATCCGGATGTCCTGTATGCCGCCTTGTGGAGCGCGCGGCGCACCCCGTGGAGCCGCTATCCGCCTGTGAACGGTCTCGGTGGCGGCATCTTCAAATCGACGGACAGCGGTGCGACGTGGACGGAGATCTCCGGTAACGGCCTTCCCACCGCCGGACTTGGCCGGATCGGTCTTGCCGTCGGCTATGGCGATCGAGGCAGCCGCGTCTACGCGCTCATCGACGCCGACAGGCCGGGACTCTATCGCTCGGATGACGGCGGCGGCACGTGGCAACTCGTCGGCAGCGATCCGCGCATCTCTTCCCGTGCGTGGTACTTCAACGAGGTCACGGTCGACCCGCACGACGCCGACGTCGTGTATGCGCCAAATGTTGGCCTACATCGGTCCACCGACGGCGGAAAAACATGGACCTCGATCAGAGGGGCGCCGGGAGGCGATGACTATCACGCGTTGTGGATCGATCCCGGTGATTCGAATCGCATGATTACCGGTGTCGATCAAGGCACGATCGTGTCGGTCGACGGTGGCGCGACGTGGAGCACGTGGTACAACCAGCCAACCGCGCAGTTCTATCACGTCACCACGGACAACGCGTTTCCGTATCGCATCTACGGCGCGCAGCAGGACAGCGGCACGGTTGGCATCGTGAGCCGGGGCAGTTACGGCGCGATCACCCCGTCCGACTGGGAGACCGTCGGGGGCGGCGAGAGCGGTTACATCGCTCCTGATCCCGACGACAGCAATGTTGTGTACGGCGGCAACACCAACGGCGGTCTCTTCCGCGTCGTGCGGACGACGAGGCAGTCGCAAGTAATACCGCAGCGCGCTGCGCGCGAAGTCGGCTTCCCGCGGCGCGACGCGACGTTTCGCTACACATGGACCTCGCCCATTGCGTTCGGGCCACGTCGCGCCGCGGGCGCGCCGCGCGCCATCTATTTCGGATCGCAACGCGTCCTGCGCAGCACCGAACGCGGCCAGACCTGGACCGCGAACAGCGGCGTTCTCTCCCGGCGTGGGGTCGACTCGACGCCGGCGAGTGGCGGACGGATGATCCAGGATCTCGCCAGGGATGAAGCCTTCGGCGTGGTCTACACGATAGCCCCGTCAGCGCTGAGCTCTGGACTGATGTGGGTCGGAACGGACGATGGCCTGGTGCATGTCACGCGAGACGAAGGGACGACCTGGAAGGACGTCACGCCTCGGGAGCTGACCGCGTGGAGTAAGGTCAGCACGATCGAGGCCTCGCCGCATGACGCCGCGACCGCCTATGCAGCGGTCGACCGTCACCGGCTCGATGACTACACGCCGCACGTCTACCGGACGACCGACTTCGGCGTCACGTGGACGCGCATCGTCACCGGTCTTCCCCGCGGAACCTTCGTGCGTGCGGTTCGCGAGGATCCGATGCGCAAGGGAATGCTCTACGCGGGCACGGAGTTCGGCGTCTACGTGTCGTTCGATGCCGGCGACCATTGGTCGTCGCTGCAACTGAACCTGCCGCGCGCGCCGATCCACGATCTCGTCGTCCACGACAACGACCTTGTCGTCGCCACGCATGGCCGATCGTTCTGGGTGCTCGACGACCTGTCGCCGCTGCGCCAGCACGACGCCAGCGCGCAAGGTGCTCGTCTCTTGAAACCGGCCACGACGATCCGCGTGCGACGCAGTGTCAATACCGACACGCCGCTGCCAATTGAGACGCCCCTCGGGCAGAATCCGCCGGACGGCGCCGTAATCGACTACGTTCTCGCTGCTGGCGAGCGGGGACCCGTCACGATCGAGATCCTGACGAGTACCGGCGAGGTCGTTCGACGTTTCTCGAGCAGCAATACGCCGCCGCCGATCGATCGCACGACGCAATTCCCGTCGTACTGGCTGAGCCCCGCGCGAATGCCGACGGCCAACGCCGGCATGAACCGGTTCGTGTGGAATCTCCGGTATCCGTCGCCGCCAGCGAAGCGCCTTGACTACACGATCGCGGCGCTTCCCGGCGACACGCCGGCGCTGCCGCTGGGACCACAGGTATTACCAGGCACGTACCAGGTCAAGCTGACCGCTGGCGGACGCGTTTTTACCCAGCCGCTGGTGGTGAAGATGGACCCGCGCGTCACGACGACCGCGACCGATCTGTCGAAGCTTTTTACGCTCGAGCGGCAGATTGCTCGCGCGATCGAGGAGAGCGCAAAGGCGCTCGACGCGCTCGATGGGACGGGTGCCAGCAACAGTGCGACCGCGCAAGAGAGAGCCCCGCTCACGCGACTGCACAACGCCCTGTCGGAACTACTGGCGGTGGTCGATACGGCGGACGTGGCGCCGACGCGCCAGGCGACCGATGCGTATGAGGAGTTCAAACGACAGCTCGATGCGCAGTTGCGCGCTGCTGTCAGCGGTCGGCGGTAGACGGTTGGCAGTAGGCAGCAGGCAGCAGGCAGTTCGCTGTAAACCGCAAACCGCAAACCGCAAACTGCGAACCGCAAACTGCGACCGCTAACGGCCGACCGTCAACCGGTCCGCCCACCACGCCCACGGCACGATGAAAAGACCACCGATTGAGGTGCAGGCCAGGGCCGTTACGCCTGGTGGCGGTGGCCCGAACGCGGCACCGAGGTAGAGCCCGTACAACACGAGCATCAGGATCCAGAACGACGCGCGCGGCCGCCTCCCTCGGGCGTAGAAGACGATCGCGGCGAGGAACATCGAGGTCTCGACCGCAAGCGTGAGCGCAACGGAGTTCCACAGGCCGAGGCCCAGGTAGGGTCCATGCGGCAGCACCGGCACGTCGGGTCGATGCGAGATCACGTCGAGCACCCAGTGGCTGATGACCCCGAGAAAGAGCAGCCATGCGGCCTGCCCTGGGCGAGCGCTCGTATCATGTCGAGTCGAAGGGCGCCGCAACATCATCCAGGTACCCGCAAGCAGCGCGCCCCAGACGATCGCGCCCACGAGGCTGTGCGAGATCGGGTAATCAACGAAGTCGAGCGGCGTGAACGCGGTGTTGCCCGGATCGATCCGCACGTGCTCGAGTCCGGCGAGTACGAAGAACGGCCACAGCACGTCAAGGAACTGCGCCGAGAGGAACCACACGGCGAGCGAAACAGCCGGGGTGAGGCGGCGGCCGGCGATGCCTGCGGCAAAGTGGCCGATGAACATGCGCGCATTGTAAGGTAGACGCATGAAGGCCCTACCCCTCGCCGCCCTGGTCCTCGTCACCGTCTCGGGGCAACAGTTCAGTGCTGATTACGCCGCAGATATTCAGAAGCATCGCGAAAAGCGCGTCGCGGAATTGACGGCCGACAACGGCTGGCTCGCCACGGCCGGCTTGTTCTGGCTGCACGAAGGCATGAACACGGCAGGCAGCGATCCGGACAAGGCCATCCGCCTTCCTGCGAGGGCGCCGAAACGGCTCGGCGCGTTCCAGTTGAAGAGCGGCACCGTGACGTTCATTGGCGATGCGGGCGTGCAACTGGCGGCAAGCGGAAAGCCAGTGAACCAGTTCACGTTCGAGCCCGAGAAAGGCGAGCGGTCCGCCATTGCGATTGCCGGCCTGAAGATGTTCGTGATCAAGCGGGGCGACCGCTATGCGGTGCGTCTACTCGATCCCGAGAGCAAGCAGCGGAAGGCATTCAAGGGGCTGCGCTACTTCCCGGTGCAGGCATCCTATCGCCTGCGCGCGAAGTTCACGCGGTACGCCACGCCCAAACAGGTGCCAGTACCGAACGTGCTCGGCATGACCGTGCCGATGGAGAGTCCCGGATACGTCACGTTCACCCTGAACGGCAAGCCATACCGCCTCGAGCCGGTCTACGAAACGTCGAAGCGCGAAGATCTGTTCTTCATCTTCAAGGATCTGACCGCCGGCCGCGAGACCTACGACGCCGGGCGCTTCCTCCACACGCCGCTGCCAAAGAACGGAACGGTCGATCTCGATTTCAATAAGGCGTACAACCCACCGTGCGCATTCACCGCGTATGCGACCTGTCCACTTCCGACGAAGCAAAACCATCTTCCGGTCGCGATTCGTGCGGGCGAACTCAACTACCACCAGTAAGCGCGAACTTTAGGTCGGGCGTGCCTCAACGCAGCTGGTTGCTTATTCAGTTCGCAACGCTACAAGCGGATCAACGCGCGACGCTCGTCTCGCGGGTAGGTATCCAGCCAGTGCGGACACAGCCAGCATGATGAGCGCGGCTCCCGCGAGCGTTGCGGGATCGCCGGAGGGCAAGTCGTAAAGGAGCGACTCGATCGCTTTCGTGCCTGCGACAGCCGCCGCGATACCGATGGCGAGGCCGATCCATGCAAGGACGAGCGACTGTCTGAGGATCATCCAACCCACCGCGGCGCGATCCGCGCCGAGCGCCATGCGCACGCCGATCTCCGGCGTCCGGCGCGTCACGGCATAGGCCAGCAACGCGTAAAGGCCGATTGCGGACAGCACGAGCGTGACGATGCCGAGGAGAGCGGAAAGCCTGGCGAACAGGCGCTCACGATCGAGCGACGCGGCAATTTGCTCGTCCTGCGATCGCATCCTGAAGAGAGGCAGCGTCGAATCGACCTGGCGCACGATCTCGCGCGCCGTGGCCCCGAATGCCACAGGGTCTCCCGCCGTGCGAATCTCGAAGGTCGCGCCAACTGGCGGCTGCCGTTGCTGCACCAGGTACATCGTCGGCGGCACCGGCTGGCGCACCGAGGCGTAGCGTGCATCGGCGGAGACGCCGATCACCTCGTGGAGTGGGGCGTTCTTGCGAAGCCCAATCTTGAACTGACGGCCAATCGCATCCTCGGTGCCAAACAGCCGGCGCGCCAACATCTGATTGATGACTGCGATCGGTTGCGTGCCGCCGATGTCTGCGTCGGCAAACGCCCGTCCGCGGACGATGGGAATCTCCATCGTCGCGAAGAACCGTGGATCGACCAAGAGGCGCCATGCCTGGTGTGTTTCCATGAACGACGACGCCACCTCGGTGCCGCGCTCCGGAACTGTTTCATCGGGCCGCGACGCGATGCCGATCGACGCCGCGCTGCTGATCAGCATGTGACTGGTCAGCGTGGCATCCTTCACGCCCGGCGTGCCGCGAAACTGCTCCAGCAGGCGGGCATAGGTAGTCCGTACCCGCGTTTCGTCGTAGCCGTTCAGTGTGGGGTCGAGTTGAAAGAGCAGAACCTGACGTGGATTGAAGCCGACGTCCACATGCTGCAGGTTGAGCACGGAGCGCACGAGCAACGCGGCGGTTGCCACGAGCACCATGGACAGCGCGATCTGCGCCACGACGAGACCAGCCGCCAGGCCGCCGCGGTGCCGTCCGCTGGTGGAACTGCGTCCCGCCTCCTGGAGGCCGGCCACGAGCGACACGTCTGTCGCTCGTAACGCCGGCGCGAGCGCAAACAGGATCGCGCAGCCGCCGGCCAGCACCGCAGCGAAGAGCACGAGCCGGATGTCGAGCACGACCCCGGCCTCGGCAAGCGGCCTCTCGGATAACGCGGGCATCAGCGCCGCCGCGATCCACTGCGCAGCAAGCACTCCCAGCGCACCGCCGAAGATCGCCAGGAGCAGACCCTCGGTAAAGAGCTGGCGTACAACGCGGCTCCTTGGGGCGCCAATCGCGACACGCACGGACAGCTCGCGCACGCGCGCGCGTCCGCGCGCGAGAAGCAGGTTCGCCACGTTGGCACACGCGACCAGCATCACGATGGTGACGACGATCGCCATCACACGGAGCGGCTCGCGCATGTTGTCGCGGCTCTCGGACTGACCCTGCGATCCTGACAGCACCTGCACCCGTGGCAGATCCTTCGAGGCAAACTCCGGTCTGGTGGCGGCAACCGTCTGCTTCAGCACCGCGTCGAGGGTGCCCTGCACGTGACCGGGTGCCACACCCGTGTGCAGCCGCCCCATCATCAGGACCCACCAGAAGGTCGGATCGTCCGGCGGCAGCTCGCGCACGATGCGGCCGCGCATCGCGAGCGGCACGTAGAGGTCGGGCGCCTCGAGCACCTGGCCTGTGCCACGGAATTCCGGCGGGGTCACGCCGGCAATCGTGAACGCCAGCCCGTTGACGATGATTGACTGGCCGATCGCATCCGGCGACCGATTGAAGCGGCGCAACCAGAAGCTGTCACTGATCATGGCGGCTGGCTGCGCGTCGCCGCGATCGTCGGCGGCACCCAGCACGCGGCCTGCCGCCGGTGCGACACCGAGCACACTGAAGTAATTGTCCGAGACGGCATGCGCGGTTGCCATTTCCGAGTGGTCACCTGCCGACACATTCACTTGATACAGATCTGCGAAGCCGAAGATGTCGACAGAAGACTGTGCCGCCCGGCGCATCGATTGATAGGCCACAAGCGAGAACGAGGTGCTGCTTATGCCTTCGGAGCCCTGGTTGCTGTTGCCATTCAGCGACGAGAAGGGCATGACCGGCCCGGAGGCCCAACGCAACGCCACGAGCGCGTCCGGGTCCTTGACCGGCAACTTCCGCAGCAGAATCGTATCGGCGAGGCTGAACACCGCGGAACTGGCGCCGATGCCGATCGCGAGCGAGAGCACCGCCACCATCGTGAATGCGGGCGACCGCCGCAGCAGCCGCGCACCGTACTGGAGATCCTGGGCGACGCTGTCGATCGCTGGAAATCCCCACATGTCGCGCGCGTCTTCTTTCAACCTGGTGACGTTGCCGACGGCCAGTGCCGCCCGTCGCCGCGCTTCGTCCTCGGGCATTCCCTCGTCGATCAGCGTCTGCGTTTTCCAGGCGACGTGCTGCGCAAGCTCGTCTCGCAACTCAGCGTCCAGCCGCCCGCGCCGCAGCCACGCAACCACATGACGCATGAACCGGGACATAACACCTTCCCTGGACTTACCAGGCTGCTGAAATGAGAACAGCCTGCCTGTCGATGCCTCCAGCGATCAGTCTGGCGCCGCTCCCCTAGACGTCCGATGGAGCCGTTGAGTTGGCGCGGCGCGTCAGGCTGGCCGCATGACGCGCGTGATGGCGCCGATGAGCCGGTCGAAGCTCGACTCGGCTTCCCCGAGGGCGCGGCGCCCCGCGCGCGTGAGCCGGTAGTAACGGGCGCGACGATTGTTCGCCGAATGCCCCCACTCGGAATCGATCAGGCCCTGCAGCTGCAGGCGCTGCAGCGCTGGGTAGAGCGAGCCCTCTTCGACCTGGAGCACCTCGCGCGAGACGGCCCGAATGTGCTGGGCGATGCCGTAGCCGTGCATGACGCCAATCGACAGTGTCTTGAGGATCAGCATGTCGAGCGTGCCGGGCAGCAGATCCTGCTTGGCTTGTGTGCGTCCCATAGAGAGTCTATGGGGCGGATCATGCCCGCGGACGCGGGCGGTGTCAAGGCGCGGTGTGCTACAGCCGGTCGAGCTGCGGTTCGAATCCCTCGGCCATCGAGCGCAGCGTGCGATACGCGCGCCCGAGCGCCTGCTGGCCGGCCGTGTCCATCAGGTAATGCTTGCGGCGCCTGCCGCCGCGCTGCGTGGTGGGTTCGCCAGTGTAGGAGCAGATCATCTTCTTGGCTTCGAGGCGGCCGAGCGTCATGTAGAGTGCGCCGATCGCAATCTCGCGCCCGGTCCGCTCGCGCAGCTCGCGGAGGATCGAGGCGCCATACGCGCCGTTGCCCAGCCGGAGCAGCGCCAGCAGCACCAGTTGCTCGAATTCCCCAATGATTGGCGCATAGTAGTCGGCAATTTGTATCACAATGTTAAGTATATCAGCGGCGAATCGCCCCTATAAGCGTGTTTTTGTCTTGCCCGCGACCGACCCTGTCCGCATAATCAGGAGCTTGAACGCCTCGCTTTCATTCCCCGCCGCGACGAGAAAGGACATACCATCTATGGGCTCTTCGAGCGACGCCATCCGGCACATGAACGATTACGTACCCGTCCGCACTTCACGCATGGAATCATCATCTCGCAAGGCCACCGAGGAATTCGGTTCGCTGACGTTCAACGAGGAAGTCCAGCGCGCCCGCCTGCCGAAGGACGTGTTTCGCGCACTCCGCCGTTCGATCGCGCACGGCGAAGCCATCGACCCATCGATCGGCGACATCGTCGCCAGCGCGCTGAAGGACTGGGCCGTCGAGCACGGTGCGACGCACTACACGCACTGGTTCCAGCCGATGACCGGCATCACCGCGGAGAAGCACGACGCCTTTCTCAATCCCACGCCTGATGGCCGCGCGGTGGCGGAGTTCAGCGGCAAGGAGCTGGTTCGCGGCGAGCCGGATGCGTCGAGTTTTCCGTCGGGCGGCATGCGATCAACCTTCGAAGCGCGTGGCTATACCGCGTGGGATCCGACGAGCCCGCCGTGGCTGCTGGTGACGCCGCAGGGGACGACCCTGGTGATCCCGACCGCGTTCGTGAGCTGGACCGGGGAGGCGCTCGACAAGAAAACGCCGCTCCTGCGCTCGCAGGAAGCGCTCTCGAAGCAGGCCATTCGCATCCTCAAGCTGTTCGGCTCGAAGGCCCAGCGCGTGGTCACCACGTGCGGCCCGGAACAGGAATACTTCCTGATCGACCGGCAGTTCTATCTGAATCGTCCGGACCTGATTAACGCAGGCCGCACGCTCTTTGGCGCCAGGCCGCCAAAGGGACAGGAGATGGAAGACCACTACTTCGGCTCCATCCCCGAGCGCGTGCTGGCGTTCATGATGGAAGTCGAGCGCGAGCTGTACAAGGTCGGTGTGCCGCTGAAGACGCGTCACAACGAGGTCGCGCCAAGTCAGTACGAAGTTGCGCCGATCTTCGAGAACGCCAACGTCGCCACCGATCACCAGATGATGACGATGGAGATGCTGCGGCGGATGGCGCCGAAGTATGGCCTCGCGTGCCTGCTGCACGAGAAGCCGTTTGCTGGCGTGAACGGCTCCGGCAAGCACCTGAACTGGAGCATGAGCGACGACCAGGGGAACAACCTGCTGAACCCCGGCGACACGCCGCACGACAACATCCAGTTCCTGGTGTTCTGCGCCGCAGTGCTGCGCGCCGTCAACAAGAACCAGGGACTGCTGCGGTTCAGTATCGCGAGCGCCGGCAACGATCACCGCCTCGGCGCGAACGAAGCGCCGCCGGCGATCATCTCGGTCTTCCTTGGCGACATGCTGACGGACATCTTCCAGCAGATCGAAAAGGCCGGCAGCGCCAAGTCGACGAAGAGCGGCGGCATCATGGACATCGGCGTCAACGTGCTGCCGAAGCTGCCGCGCGACGCAGGTGATCGCAACCGCACGAGCCCGTTCGCATTCACCGGCAACAAGTTCGAGTTCCGCGCGGTGTCGGCGAATCAGAGCATTGCCCTGCCGAACGTCGCACTCAACGTGGCCGTCACCGAGTCGCTCGACTACGTAGCCACCGAGCTCGAGAAGCAGCTGAAGGAAGGCAAGAAGCTGCAGGCGGCGGTAAAGACGCTGCTGACGAAGTTGATCAAGGACAACAAGCGGATCATCTTCAACGGCAACAATTACTCCGACGAGTGGGCGACGGAAGCCCGCAAACGCGGCCTGTTGAATCACCGCACCTCGGTCGACGCGTACGGCGAGGTAATGAAGCCGGAGGTCATCAAGGCGTTCGAGAAGTACAGCGTGCTGAACGAGCGCGAGCTGCGCGCGCGGTTCGACGTCGCGCTCGAGCAGTACAACAAGACCGTCAACATCGAGGCGCAGTTGATGGTGCTGATGGCCAATCGCTACATCCTGCCGGCAGCGATCCGCTACCTGGGACAGGTCGCGGAGAGCGTCGCAGCGGTCAAGGCAGCAGGCGCGACGACCAGGGAGTCGAAGAAGACGCTCGACGAGCTCGTCAAGCTGGCCGACGAGGCCAAGGTCCGCGTCGACAAGCTGCAGGAGTTGCTCGAGCACGAGGGCAACGGCGATCCGGAGAAGCACGCGAAGTGGTTCCGCGACGAAGTCATTCCCGCGATGACCGCGCTACGCGAAACTGGCGATGCGCTCGAGTCCATCGTGCCGCACGATCTCTGGCCATTGCCGACGTATCGCGAGATGCTCTTCGTGAAGTGACGTGCCGAGGGCCGAGGTCCGAGGATTGAGGTCCGAGGTCCGACGGTCGAGGTTCTGAGGAAAGGGCGCCCGGTCATCCGGGCGCCTTTTTTTGTTTTCCAGGCAAACCCCGCCGGAAACTTTCCGTCAAACGTTCCGAGGTGACCATATGAACGGTTCGATTCTGGCGGTGCTCGGGACGGTTACGGTTGCGCTGGCGCTTGCGCCGGCTGGTCAGTCTCGACGCACGGTCCATCTCGAGGGTGGAGATTGCTCGCAGATCAACATGCAGTTCGGCGATTTCGAGGTCGCCAGGGCCGAGCAGCGCGTCACCGTACCGCTCAATGTCGGCGTGCTCGACGTGCAGCCAGAGTCGAACGGCGGGATCCGCATCGAGCGCGGCGCGGGCGGCGACTATACGATCACCGCGTGCATTGCGGCTGGCGCGCCCACGATGAGCGAAGCGCAACAGGCAGCCGACGCCGTCCGCATCGTCGTGAACGGCAGCCGCGTGCGCGTTGAAAACCCCGCGCGCGCGAGGAATTGGAACGTGCAGTTGATCATCGCGGCGCCGGACGGCGCGCGCATCAACGCCGAGACCAGCAACGGACCGATCGGGATCAACGGTGCGTCGGGGCAGTTCACCGTGCGTGCCTCGAACGGGCCGATTGGGCTGGACGATGTCAGCGGTGAGGTCACGGCGCGCGCGCAGAACGGCCCGATCAGCGTCGAAGGGAGCCGCGGCACCTTCGATGTCGAGACGAGCAACGGTCCGATTACGGTTTCACTGCAGGGCACGCGCTGGGACGGCCGTCTGGACGCACGCGCGCAGAACGGGCCACTCACCGTGCAGGTACCTGACGCCTTCCAATCCGGCGTCGAAATCTCGTCGTCCGACCGCTCGCCCTGGAGCTGCCGCATTGCCGCGTGCCGCAGCAGCGGCAACCGCGACTGGGACGATCGCGGGCGAAGCATCCGCATTGGCAACGACCCGGTCGTCGTCAAGATCTCCACGGTCAATGGACCGGTGACGATTCAAAGTCGGTGACGGCTCAGGGCTCAGGGCTCAGGGCTCAAGGCTCAGGGCTCAAGGCTCAAGGCTCAGGGCCGGCTCACGGCCACAGGGCTCAGGCCTAAAGTCGTCTTGCCTTGAGCCACCATGAGCCCTGAGACATAAGCCATGAGCCTTCCCCCCTTGCTTACCGAGGGGAACAAGCGTATGCTGCCCTCGGTAACCTTGGGGAGACATCCATGAGCAAGCCGTCCGACCTGGTTCAGGGCACGCTGGACCTGCTGATTCTCAAGATCATCGCCCTCGAACCCCTCCACGCATGGGCCATCGGCCAGCGGCTCAAGCAGGTCTCCCGCGACGTGCTCCAGGTGAGCGACGGCTCGCTTTATCCGGCCCTTCACAAGCTCGAGCAGGAAGGCTGGATCACTGCGGAGTGGAAGCTCAGCGAGAACAACCGCCGCGCGAAGTATTACCGGCTCACGCCTCCGGGACGCCGTCATCTCGATCGCGAAGCCGCGAACTGGGATCGGCTTGCGACCGCCATTTCTTACGTGGTGAAGCTGAAGGAGGCGTAACGATGCGCCTGGAACGCTGGCTGTACACCGTGCCGCTGCGTTTCCGATCGTTGTTTCGTCGCAACGCCGTCGAGCAGGAACTCGATGAAGAATTCCGCTATTACATCGACCGGCTGACGGAGGAGCACATCGCACGTGGCCTGGCGCCGGCCGACGCGCGTCGGGCCGCCCTGCGCGCGATGAACGGCGTCGAACAGCGCAAGGAGGAATGCCGTGATACGCGCCGCGTTCGCGTCATCGAAGATGCGCTGCAGGACGTGCGCTACGGCGTGCGCACGCTGCTGCGGCTCCCCGGTTTCACGCTCGCGGCAATCGTCACGCTCGCGCTCGGCATCGGCGCCACCGCCGCCGTGTTCACGATCGTCAACGGCGTGCTCTTGCGGCCGCTGCCGTTTCCAGATGCCGAACGCCTGTTCCTGGTCGCGCATTCGCCGCGGGGTCCTTTCGCACCGCCGCCCAGTCTCTCCGACCGCGACTACCTGACGTTACGCGAGAACGATCAGTCGTTCGAACACCTTGCGGCGTTTTCCACCTACAACGGCAACCTGGTCGCAGCCGACGATCCGTCGGTCATCACCGTGGGACACGTCACCGCGGAGTTCTTCGATGTTCTCCGCGTGCCATCGGCGCTCGGCAGGACCTTCGCGCGCGAGGACGAGCGTCAGGCCGATCAATTGATCGTGTTGAGCGATGGTCTCTGGCGCAGCCGGTTCGGCGCAGACCAGAACATCGTCGGTCGCCCGATCACGCTCGACGGCGTCCGGCGCACAGTGATTGGCGTCATGCCGCCGGGATTCACGTTTCCGAAGGACGCGGATGCCTGGGCGCTGCATACAATCCGGCTGGATCCTCACAACTCGCTCGCCACGCCGGTTGTCGGACGGCTGAAGGCCGGCGTGACGCGCGCGCAGGCTCAGGCGCAGTTCGAGGCGCTCGCGCCGCGGTTCTGGGACTGGTCGACGCAGGAGCTGACGTCGGGGATCCTGCCGCTGAAAGAGTTGATCGTTGCCGACGCGCGCCGGCCGCTGCAGATTTTTGCCGGGGCCGTGCTCTGCGTGCTGCTGATCGCCTGCGCGAACGTCGCGAACCTGCTGCTGGCGCGCGCCGCCGGACGCGAACGCGAAATTGCCGTGCGTACCGCGCTCGGTGCCCGGCGCGGCCGGCTGATTCGTCAGTTGCTGACCGAGAGTCTCCTTCTTTCGCTCGCGGGTGGCGTGTGCGGGATCACCCTCGCCGGATGGGCGGTGCCTGCGCTGCTCTCGCTCGCGCCGGCTGGAAAAATCCCGCGGGTCGATACGATCCGCATCGACGGCTGGGTGCTCGGGTTCACGACGGGCGTGTCACTGCTGACCGGACTCGTCGTCGGTCTCGTCCCGGCGTTCCGCACCGCGCGCCGCGGCGCGCACGAATCGCTGGCGCCAGGCATGCGCCCGTCGGGGCGCCGGCAGGAGCGCCTGCGCTCCTCGCTGGTCGTTGCGGAGATTGCGCTTGCGCTCGTGCTGCTGACCGGCGCCGGTCTCCTGATCCAGAGCTTCCTGCGGCTGCGCGCGATCGATCCGGGTTTCCGGGCGCGCAACCTGATCATGATGACCGTCGATCTGCCCGACAGCACGTACTCGACACCCGAGAAGAAGCACGCGTTTCACGGCGCGCTCCTGGAGCGGCTTGCCGCGATCCCCGGTGTGGCCAGCGCGGCGGCGGTCAACTGGCAGCCACTCGGCGACGCGCTCATTCGCGGGGATTTCGTCGTCGACGATCCCTCGTCCTTGCCGCCGGGCTTCACCGCCGACAAGCCGTCGGTGAGTCCCGGGTACTTCAAGACGATGGGTATCCGCATGTTGTACGGGCGTGAGTTCACCACCGCAGACAACCGTCCGGGTGCCGGCGTGGCGATCCTGAGCCACCGCGTGGCGCGCCTTCTCGAGCCGTCGGGCAACGCGCTCGGCCGTCGCATTTCGATGTCCGATCAGCCGAAGCCGGAAGACTGGCTGACCGTCATTGGCGTCGTCGACGACCTTCGGCAGGAAGGTCCATCGCGCCCGGCACATGCCGCAATCTACCAGCCGTACTTCCAGGTGCGCAGCGCGTTCTTCCTCGGTCACATGACGTTCGCGGTGCGCTCGGTATCAGATCCCCAGAGCGTTGCCCCCGGCATGCGAGCCGCGCTGCGCGCCGTGGACCGGCATCAACCGGCTGCGTCACTGCTGCTGATGGAGGATGTGCTTGGCGCGGCAACTGCCGAACCGCGATTCCAGGCGCGCCTGCTCGGCGCCTTCGCGATCCTCGCGTTCGTGCTGGCGCTGATCGGGACGTATGGCGTGCTGGCGTACTCCGTTGCGCAGGGCACGCACGAGATCGGCGTCCGGATGGCGCTCGGCGCCCATGGTCGCGCCGTGGTCTGGATGGTTCTCCGGAGGACGCTCGTGTTGAGCGCCGTCGGGATCGCGCTCGGTATTGCGGGGGCGCTGGCAGCGACACGGCTGCTGGCCACGTTGCTGTCCGAGATCACGCCAACGGATCCGGTCACGTTTTCCGTCGTGGCGATGGCGATCCTTCTTGCCGCGCTGGCTGCCGGGTTCATTCCCGCACAGCGTGCCGCGCATGTCGATCCGCTCGTCGCGTTGCGACATGAATGAGGTCGAGGACGGAGGATGGAGGACGGAAAACAGAACTCGTGAACGGACGACCGTTAACCGTTAACCGTTAACCGTTAACCACTCTCATTTGCGCGGTAGCACCCAATCAGCTGCCGCTTTCAGCGTCTGCTTTAGGAACCCAAGCGCCCTGGCGTCCCCTTTCAACACCGACGAGGCGTAGTTCTTCGCCTGCTCGAGTGTGATATGTGGCGGTATCGGCGGCACGTCCGGATCGGTGACGGCTTCAAAAACGAATGGACGATCAGCTGCCAGCGCGCGATCCCAGGTCGCGCCGATCTCCTCCGGGCGCTCCACTCGCACGCCGTCCAGGCCGATCGAACGCGCGTAGTCCGCATACCGGAAGTCAGGCAGGTCCTGTGACGCATCGAACTTCGGGTCGCCGGCAAGCACGCGCTGTTCCCATGTGACAAGGTTCAGGTCACGATTGTTCAACACCAGGACGATGAGACGGGGATCCGACCATTCCGTCCAGTATTTCGCGATGGTGATCAACTCGTTGATGCCATTCATCTGCATCGCGCCGTCGCCGGCGAGCGCAATGACGGCTCGATCGGGATGGCAGAACTTGGCGGCGATCGCGTAAGGCACCGCCGGACCCATCGTGGCCAGGTTGCCGGAGAGCGATCCCATCATGCCGCGGCGGAACTTGAGGTCGCGCGCGTACCAGTTCGCCGTCGATCCGGAGTCCGCCGTGAGGATGCATTCGTCCGGCAGCCGTGACGAGAGCTCCCGGAAGACCCGCTGCGGGTTGATTGGATTCGCGTCGTTCATGGCGCGTGCCTCGAGGACCTGCCACCACTCAGACACATTCTTCTCGACACGCTGACGCCACGATCGATCCGTCTTTCGCTGCAGGAGCGGTAGTAGTGCCCGCAGCGTCTCCGCGCTGTCGCCTGCCAGGTTCACGTCCATTGGATAGCGGATACTGAGCAGCCGGCCGTCAATGTCGATCTGAATGCCCTTCGCCTGTCCGGGCTCTGGCAGGAACTCGGTATATGGGAAGTTGCTGCCGACCATCAGCAGCGTGTCGCATTCCATCATCAGGTCGTAACTGGGCTTCGTGCCGAGCAACCCGATCGCACCTGTCACGAACGGATAGTCGTCGGGGACGACCGCCTTGCCCAGAAGTGCCTTGGCAACGCCAGCCCCAAGGACCTCTGCGACCTCGATCACTTCGTCGCTCGCGTTGAGCGCGCCGGCGCCGACGAGCATCGCGACTTTCTGCCCCGCATTCAGCAGGTCGGCCGCGCGCCGGAGATCCTCGTCCCTGGGAATGACTCGCGGCTTCGTGAAGCCAATGCCGGACTGGATCGCGCCATGCGTCCTTGGCGGCTCGGCCGCGTCGAGTTCCTGGACGTCGTTGGGAAAGATGATGCAGGTGACAGTGCGCTCCGCGCGCGCAATGCGCACCGCGCGGTCGACGAGGTGCCGCACCTGCTCCGGAGTCGTCGCCATCTGCACGTACTCGTGCGCCACATCTTTGAACAACGACAGGAGATCGACCTCCTGCTGGAAGCTGCCTCCAATCGCCATGCGGGCCGACTGGCCAACGATCGCAACAACCGGCTGGTGATCGAGTTGCGCGTCGTAGAGGCCGTTCAGCAGGTGAATGGCGCCGGGACCAGACGTCGCGAGACAGACGCCAACTTCACTGGAGAACTTGGCATGCGCGCACGCCATGAAGGCCGCACTCTCTTCGTGGCGGACCTGGATGAACTGCATCTGATCCTGCGCCCGGCTGAGCGCGCCAAGGATCCCGTTGATGCCATCGCCCGGGTAACCATAGATGCGCGTGACGCCCCACGCGTGCAGGCGCGAGATGAGGTAATCGCCAACGGTTTGAGCCATGCGTCGAGAAGTGCAAGGTTGATTCCGGCCGACGGTTTTGCGCGTAGAATCCGCACGTCAGCCTGGCGCGCGTGCTCGTGGTTGGGTTAACGCAGTCCTTGCAGGTGCCGCCATGATCCACCTGAAGAACATCCTCGTGCCGTCCGACTTCAGCGACTGTTCCGACGCCGCGGTGCGCTACGGCCTGGCGCTTTCGCACGCGTTCAATGCCAGGCTCCACCTGCTGCACGTCGTTCAGGATCCCTACACGCAGCCGTGGGCCGCCGAAGCTTTTCCCACGGCTCTCGGCGATCTCCTGGCCGGGTGGCAGGAGCAAGCGGAAATGCGGCTTCGGAACAGCGTGCCCCACGCCGACCGCGGGAACGTCGACATCACCTGCACGGTAGCCACGCCGTTTGCCGCGATTGTCGACTACGCCAGGTGCAAAGACATCGATCTCATCGTGGTTGGCACGCACGGCCGCGGCGCCGTGGCCCACATGCTGCTGGGCAGCGTGGCCGAGAAGATCGTGCGCCGTGCGCCGTGCCCTGTACTCACGGTCAGGCATCCGCAGCACGAGTTCGTCGACTGACATCGCTCCTGAGATCGAGACGGAATAGAGACTTCCGCGAAGAGCTTGGCCACCCCTACATGCAAGACGGCGAAGCCAACCTCGACCGGTTCGGCCGAACAGAAGAGATAACCCTTGGTTCGCCCATTGCACCTCCGCTGTTTGGAGGTGCATTCGATGGGGTTGTCGCTGAAGCCGGACCATCTGCGGCGCTATCGCGACATTGCCGCGCTGTTCATCAAATACGGCCGTTCGGACTTACTTTTTCGCACGGGACTCGATCGAGAGGCGGCTGACGCGCTCGCGAAGGATCTCGAGCAGCTTGGTCCAACCTTCGTAAAGATCGGGCAGCTGCTTTCCACTCGGGGCGATCTGCTACCACCCGATGCCCTCCGCTCACTTTCACGCCTGCAGGATGATGTCGAGCCGTTTTCGTTTGCTGACGTCGAGCGGATCGTCAGCGAGGAGCTCGGCGCGCGGCTGTCGAAAGCGTTCTCCTATTTCGATGCGACCCCGCTGGCCGCCGCGTCCCTCGGCCAGGTCCATCGCGCCGCGCTTCGGGACGGGCGCCAGGTTGCCGTCAAGGTGCAACGCCCCGGCGTGCGTGAGCAGGTCGTCAAGGACATGGAAGCGATGGAAGAGGTCGCGACCTTCCTCGACGCGCACACCGAGATGGGACGTTACGGCCTGAAGCGAATGGCCGACGAGATGCGCCGCTCGCTCCTCGCGGAACTCGATTATGGGCGCGAGGCGCAGAACCTCGTCGCGCTCCACACCAACCTGACTCGCTTCCGCCGCATTGTCATTCCACAACCGATTGCCGACTACTCGACGTCACGCGTGTTGACGATGGAGTACTTGTCGGGACAGAAGATCACGGCAACGAGTCCAGTAGTCCTTGCCGAGGCTGGCGCGGCCGGTCTCGCGGAGGAATTGTTCCGCGCGTACCTGCACCAGGTGATCATCGATGGCGTGTTCCACGCGGATCCGCACCCCGGCAACGTGCTCATCACCGACGACAACCGGATCGGCCTCATCGATCTCGGCATGGTCAGCCGGCTCTCGCCTGACATCCAGGAGCGCCTGCTGCAGTTCCTGCTCGCCGTTGCCGATGGCCGGACCGAGCACGCGGCGGATCTCGCGATTGAAATGGGTGAGCGCCTCGACGGCTTCGACGAGCCCACCTTCCGGCATCACATCGCGGAGGTCATCACTGAAACCCGCGGGGTGAGGATTGGAGACGTACCCGCGGGCCAGCTGATGCTGCAGGTCGCACACGCGTCCGCCAACGCCGGCATACGGCTTCCGAACGAGCTGACGCTCCTTGGCAAGACGCTGTTGAATCTCGACGAGGTCGGCAGAACGCTGGCGCCGGACTTCGACGTGCAGGAGTCGCTGCGTCGCAACGCGAACGAGCTGATGATGGAGCGGATGCGCCGCAGCATGACCGCTTCCTCGGCGTTCACGTCGCTGCTCGAGGCGAAGTCGTTCGCGGAGCGGCTGCCCGGACGCGTCAATCGCCTGCTCGACTCCCTCGTCAACCAGGATCTGAAGGTCAAGGTCGAGATGATCGACGAGGGGGCTGTGATCGAAGGCCTGCAGAAGGTCGCCAACCGCATCACCCTCGGTCTGCTGCTTGCCGCCATGATCGTTGGCGCCGCGCTGTTGATGCGGGTCGATACCTCGTTCCGCATCCTTGGCTACCCGGGCCTCGCGATGCTCTTCTTCATGCTCGCCGCGTGTGGCGGCACCTGGCTCGCCATCACAATCGTCAGGAACGATCGCCCGCGTCACTCGTGACGTGGTCCGCCCGAATGCGGTTACTCGCGCGCGATTTGCTCGAGTGCCGACTTGTCGAGCACGACGAAGCCGTCCTTCTCCGTGCGCACGATGTCGTCCTTGCCCCACCGGCTCATGATGCGGATGCACGTTTCAATCGTGGTGCCGGTGAGATCCGCCAGTTCCTGGCGCGACAGCGGAAGAGAAACGAAGGTCCCAGCACGCTCAGGGCGGCCCATCTCGCGCGCGAGCTTCAGGAAGAGCCGCGCGAACCGCGGCTCGATGCGCCCGCCCGTCAATTCCGCGAGCCGATTCGTCAGCTCCACGAGACGCGTGGTAAGGCCAAGCAGCAGGCCGCGCACCAGCGACGGGTGACGTTCGAGGAGCTGAAAGAACGCCGGGCGTGGGATGAGTACGCAGGTCGTGTCTTCCAACGCCGATGCACTTGCAGGAAACGGCCGTCCCATATAGGCGGCGACGGCCCCCAGGGGATCGCCAGGTCCGAATACCTCGAGGATGATGTCCTTCCCATTCGGCATCATCTTGAAGATCTTTACGCGCCCCGAAACGATGGCGTAGAACGCGTCTGACGGCGATTCCTGCTCGAAGATCGTCGCCCCCCGCTGGTACTCCTTCACAGTAGCGACCTCTGCAATCGTCTTCCGGTCATCAGGCGACAACCGGCTGAAGATCGGGGCCGTCCGGAGCAGCTCGTCTGCGGTTCGCATGCGCCGTCAATCGTATCTCGCGGCATGTAACGGCGCGGCGAATCATCCCCTCGCCGCAAGCGCGCGTTTGATCTCGTCGAGCCGCGCGAGAATCTCTTCGCGCGAGCCGGGTGCGTCGGCGGGCATCGGCTGGTTCCGTCCGATGAACGACAACGTCCCGCCCGGCCCGAGCACCGCGCGGCCGACGTCCTTCAGCGAGGCAAATCCCTGCCGGTGCGCGGCCGCCTCGAGCTCCGCGACCGTGATCAGCTCGCGGTCGAGGCAATCGCGCAATACCTGCCCATCCTGGACGAGCGTCACCGGATCGCCTTCGATCAGGCGATCGAGTTTTTCGTGCTTATACATCAGCCGCACGACAAGCCAGTTGACGCCGATCAGCGTGACGGCGCTGAGGATGCCGCCCAGCAGCGAGTTGTCGTTGCCGATGATCGCGTTTTGAACCGTGTTGGACAGCGTCAGCAGGACGATGAGATCGAACGGATTGAGTTGCGCCAGCTCGCGTTTGCCCGCGACCCGCACGAGCGCGACCAGCACCGCGTAGACAATGAGCGTGCGCAGCACCTTTTCGATGAGCGGCACACCGGGCACGAACAGATCGGTCCACACCATGGGTCCTCCGCCCACAGGAGACCACAGATTGACCACGGAAGTACACGGAAGGACACGGACTACGGAAGGACACAGGTCGGATCAGTCCGTGTCCATCCGTGTGAATCCCTGGTCGTCAGGAAGGATTCTCGATCGTGCGGTGGCGATCGACGATGAGCTCGGGATGCTGGTGCCGGAGCGTCTCGAGCATCACGCAATTCGAGCAGATCGGCACATGATTGGCCAGCGTGGCCGGCAGGTTCGAGACCGGGATGTCAGCCCATTCGATTGCTTCGTGTGTCTTGGTATTCAGCAGGCCCGGGTGCAGCTCGCCCGCATTGACCGGCGGTATCGTGCGATTGCACGAAGCGCACGTCCTGCCTTCGAAGTAGTGCTTGAGTTGCGCGGTCGCGGCCGCGTCGTGCGGATTGCTCTTCGCGCGCTTTACCTTTACTTCGACCGGCGGCCGGTTCTCTGCTCTGAAACCACGAAGGGTGAAGACA
This sequence comes from Acidobacteriota bacterium, assembly GCA_046726015.1. GTDB lineage: Bacteria > Acidobacteriota > Vicinamibacteria > Vicinamibacterales > 2-12-FULL-66-21 > QHWT01. Next base: position 17,983 of record JBKOZS010000321.1, on the reverse strand, counting down.
ATACCTGCGCAGACGACCGCGGCGGTCACGAGGAGGACGATGACGAGGAACACTGCAGTCATGCCGGGCCTCCCGGAATACGTTAAGTTGGGGGCATAGTCTACCCTCCTTCGCGGCCGGGTGCTACGTGGCCTGGGGCAGATGCAGCGTCCCCTGTCCTACGAGGACGCTCCGGCCGCCAATCCGGACGTTGGTAACCCGGTCCCCCTCGGTCCCGATGGAGATGTGAATCCGGCTGGGCCGCTGCATGGCTGCGCCCTGCAGGCTGACGAAGTGTGCCAGCCGCTCCGCCGGCAGCAACCGGTGTTCCGCCAGGTAACAGCCGAGCGGCCCGCTGGCACTGCCGGTGGCGGGATCCTCGGTGATGCCGAAACCAGGAGCCAGCATACGGCTGTAAATCGTTTCCCGTTGCGCACTTCCGCCGTCGAGCGTGAAGACGAACAGCGGCCGCTCGTCGAGCCCGGCGGCCTGGCAGCACGCGGCGTACGCCGGCCGGTTCATGGCGACGCGATCGACCGCCGCCCGTGATGAGAGTGCCGCGAACAGGTACGGCAGTCCGCACGACACGACCTCGGCTGGAGCCCCTGCCATGAAATCCGTCGCGTCGATCCCAAGCGCCGCTGCGAGCTTCGGCTGGTCCGTGATGCGGCCTGACGACTCGGGCAGCTTTTGTGTCATCCACGCGAAGTCGAGCTCGTCCCCGTTCCATTCGAGTGTCACCGGAGTGGGACCCACACCAAGGCCGAACACGAAGCGCTCGCGCTTCTTCGCAATCACCCCTTCGGCGACAAGCGCGAACGTGCTGCCAATCGTCGGGTGTCCCGCCATCGGCAGTTCTTCGCCGGGCGTGAAAATCCGCATGCGAGTGTCCGTGTCCGGCCTCTCGCGCGGAAAGATGAAGGTGCTCTCGGAGAAGTTCATCTCGCGCGCAATCCGCTGCATGTCCTCCGTCGCCAATCCGGCAGGCTCGGGAAACACGGCGAGCTGATTGCCCTCAAACGGACGATCGGTAAAGACGTCGTAGTGGAGGTAGCGAAGCGTACGCATTGGCGATTTCCGATTGCAGATTGCCGATTACCGGATTGTCGAGTGCCGAGTGCCGATTGGGATTGCCGATTGCCGATTGGCCATTGGCGATTGCCGATTGGCGATTTTGACTGACGAATGGTGATTGGAGCACAGTGTCGCTCGGACTCTGAGTGCCAATCATCAGTCGGCACTTCGCCAATCCCCAATTGGCAATCCGTGAATCTTCAATCTGCAGTCGTCAATCTTCAATTGGTCTGCGCTATCCTCTAACCGATGGCCAAACGCAAGAAACCCAGCGGCAATTCGCTGTTCGACGTTGATACTGACCTCGATACTCCTTCGGGCCCTCCACCGGACGAAGGGGTGTCCCTCCACGAAGCCGCTCAAACCAGGTATCTGAACTACGCGCTGTCGGTGATCACCTCGCGCGCGCTGCCTGATGTGCGCGACGGGTTGAAGCCGGTCCAGCGCCGCATCCTCTTTACGATGTGGCAGCAGAATCTGACCGCGGATTCCAAGCACCGGAAGTGCGCGAAGGTCGTGGGTGACGTGATGGGGAGCTACCACCCACACGGCGATGCCGCGCTCTACGAGACGCTCGTGCGCATGGCGCAGTCCTTCTCGCTGCGCTATCCGCTCGTCGATGGCTCCGGCAACTTCGGATCGCTCGATGGCGACAGCGCGGCGGCGATGCGCTATACCGAGTGCCGGCTCGCGCGCATCGCCGACGAGTTGCTGACGGAGATCGACCAGGCGACCGTCCCGTTCCGGCCAAACTACGACGGCACGAAGACGGAACCGGTCGTCCTGCCGTCGCGCATTCCGAACCTCTTGATCAACGGCGCCACCGGCATCGCGGTCGGCATGGCCACCAACATCCCGCCGCACAACCTCAACGAAGTATGCACGGCGTTGATCAAGCTGCTCGACAATCCCGACCTGACCAGCGTTCAGTTGTGCCGCTACGTGAAGGGGCCGGACTTTCCAACCGGCGGCCAGATGCTCAACTCGCCCGACGAGTTGAAGCAGATCTACAAGACCGGGTCCGGCGCGATCCGTTTGCGCGCGACGTGGGAAGCGGGGCCTGAAACGCGCGGGTCGAAAACGATCTACATCACGAGCGTGCCCTACACCGTGAACAAGTCCGCCCTCGTCGAGCGCATTGCCGACGTGGCGCTCGGCCGGAAGCTGCCGCCGCTGCTCGACGTGAAGGATCTGTCCACGGAGGACGTGCGCATCGCGCTTGAACTGAAACGCGACGCAGACGAGAAGATGGTGATGGCGTACCTGTTCAAGCACACGCCGCTCCAGACCAACTTCCTCGTCAACCTCACGTGCCTGATCCCGACGGAGAACGCGGAGGTGGGCCGCCCGGAGCGGCTCGACCTGCATTCGATCCTCTGGCACTTCCTCCACTTCCGCCTCGATGTCGTCACCAGGCGGCTGGAGCACGAGCTCGACGCGCTCAAGAAACGCATTCACATTCTCGAAGGCTTCGAGAAAGTGTTCGATGCGCTCGACGAGATCATCAAGATCGTCCGCAAGTCGGAAGGCAAAGCGGACGCCGCGCAGACGATTATCAAGCGGTTTTCGCTGGACGCCGAACAGACCGACGCTATCCTCGAACTGAAGATCTATCGCCTGGCGCGACTCGAGATCCTGATCATCCGCAAAGAGGCCGACGAGAAGCGCAAGCGGGCGCGGCAGATTGGCGGGCTCCTCAGGAACGAGGAGAGCCGGTGGGCGCTGGTCAGGGAAGAGATCGAGCAGGTCCAAAAGCAGTATGGCGATGCGCGCCGCACGACGATTGCCAGCGACGAGGGTGAGGCCGAATACTCCGCTGAAGACTTCATCGTCGAAGAAGACAACGTCGTGATTGTCTCGCGCGACGGATGGGTGAAGCGTCAGAAGGAAGTGAAGGACATTTCGACGACGAGGTTGAGGGAAGGGGACCAGGTGCTGGCCGCGTTTGCAGGCAGCACGCGGGCGACGGCGGTGTTCTTCAGCAACTTCGGCGTCGCCTACAGCGCACGCATCGCGGACATTCCCGCATCGACCGGCTACGGTGAGCCGATTCAGCGGCTATTCAAGCTCAAGGACGGCGAGGGCATCGTGGCGGCGCTGAGCCTCGATCCCCGCGCCGCCGGCGAGATCAAACCAAAGAAGGAAGGGGCCGAACCGCCCGTGCATGCGGTGGCGGTCAGCAGCGATGGCTACAGCCTGCGCTTCAGCCTCGAGCCCTACGCCGAACCGAGCACGAGAGCGGGGCGGCGCTACGGGAAGGCCGGCGAAGGGGCCGAGTTCGTGGGGGTCGCCAGGCTGACGGGCGGGGAGATCCTGATCGCGGCAACCCGCGAGGCGCGCGGATTGCTGACGAAGGCCGGGGAAGTGAACTTCCTCTCCGGCCCAGGGCGTGGGGTGATCCTGATCAAGCTTGCCTCGAAGGACGATCGTGTCCTCGGCTTCATCGCGTCGACCGGCGATCGCGACCTGCTGACGGTCGAGACGAGCCGCGGCGCCGAGCAGACGATCTCGACCGCGAAGTACGAGGTCCACGGCCGGGGCGGCAAGGGGCGCGAGCTCCTCCAACGCGGCCAGTTCACCCGGGTCATCTGGCCTGTGCCGGAAGCGCCGGCGCCGCTGAGCAGTTAGCGCCGGCGATTGAAGAATGATGACTGCAGATTGAAGATTCACGGAATTGCCGATTTACGAGTGCCGATTGACGGAATGCCGATTGCCGATTGACGGAATGCCGATTGCCGAACTGCCGATTGCCGATTGGCACGCTCATGGCAGTTAGCGGCTACTCAACCGGCATTTGCGGTTCCCGCGACCGTCAATCCTCAATCGAATTCGCCAATCGATAATCCAAATCGGCATTCCTCAATCCGCAATCCGTTGAATCGGCAATCTGCACTCGGAAATCGCCAATCCGGGCGCCGGCAGTAAACCGCGGCGCCCGACGTATCGTCTAACGATACGTGTCGAAACTCCACACCCCCCGGCGTCCCCTTTCGCTTCCTGTTCTCCACATCATGCTGGCGCTGGCCGACGGCGCGAAGCACGGCTATGCGATCAAGCAAGACGTCGAGCAGCGCACCGACGGATCGGTCCGCCTCGGCCCCGGCACCTTATATGAGGCCATTCAGCGTCTCGAGGATGGCGGGCTGATTACCGAGTCCGGGGGAGACGACCCGGTGAACGGGCAGGAGGCGCAGCGCCGTTACTACCGGCTCACGGACCGCGGATGGGCGGCACTGCGCGACGAAGTGCGGCACCTTGGCCTGGTCGTCGACCTCGCGCGCGCCAACCCGCGACTGCGGAAAGGGCTCACGTAAATGTGGGCCTTCCGTCTGCTGCTCCGCCTGTATCCGCGATGGTTCCGCGAGCGGTACCACGCGGAGCTCGAGGCGGCGTTCGTCGATCAGCGCGGCGAGTCCCGATACGCCGGCGGGTCCGGCGCCATTCGATTCTGGGTCCACATTCTCACGGATCTCGTCGCAAGCGCGACGCGTCTCCGCGTTCAATCCGTCCGCCGTCGCGACCTTCCACACCTGGCGCCGGCGCCGAGGAGGACACAGATGGACACCGTCATTCAGGACGTCCGATACGCCACGCGGCAGTTCGCCCGGCGTCCCGGCTTTGCGGCCGTCGCCACGCTGTCGCTCGCGCTCGGCATTGGCGCCAACAGCCTGATCTACGGCCTGATCGACGGGTTCGTCCTGCACCCGTTCGCGTATCCCGATCCCGACCGGCTCGTCGCGGTTGGTGTGAGTTTTCCCAAGGTGTCGTCCGAGACCGGCTACGTGGAAGTGCTCTCGCCAGCCGAGTACGCGGACATTCGTGCCGCGAGATCGTTCGCGGTCACGGCGGCATTTGACCTCGGAAACCGCAACCTCTCGGGTGGCGATGTTCCCGAGCGCCTGTTCACGGCGCTGCTGCTGGACGATCTCTTTCCGGTGATCGGCATGAAGCCGGCGCTCGGGCGTGGGTTCACGCGTGAAGAGCTCTCGCCAGGCGGACCGCGCGTCGCGATCATCAGTCATCGCGTGTGGCAAAGCCGCTTTGGCGGCGATCCAAACATCCTGAACCGCGCGATTCGCATCGGCGGCGAAGCCACCACCATCGTTGGCGTCATGCCGCCGAAGTTAATCCTCATTGGCACGGACCTCTGGATACCGTGGGGCGGTGACCCTTCGGAAGTTCCGCGCAACGTGCGTCAGTTCTCAATCCTCGCGCGGCTCGCGCCGGGCGTGCCGGCCCCGCGTGCCAACGCGGAGCTGGCGCTGATTGCCGGCGCAGTTGAACAGCGGGAAAAGGGAACGTTCAAGGAGTACGACGGCTGGCGGCTCGTGGCCACGCCCTGGGCGGGCGCACTCCTGAAGGACGTTCGTCCCGCGGCCTTTCTCCTGCTCGGCGCCGTTGGTCTCGTGTTGCTGATTGCCTGCGCCAACATTACGAACCTCTTTCTCGCGCGATCGACGACGAGGCAGCGCGAGCTGGCGGTGCGCCTGGCGCTGGGCGCCGGCCGCTGGCGCGTGGCGCGTCAGTTGTTGAGCGAAAGCCTTCTGCTGTCGCTGGCCGGCGCGATCGGTGGTGTGCTGCTCGCGCGCGTCGGCCTGCAGGCTGCGCAGACCCTGATTCCGCGGCAGTTCCAGTTCCTCGACGTGCAGGCATCCGTGAACGCGCGCGTGCTGGTGTGGAGTCTGGTGCTTTGCGTCGCCGCCGGCGTCCTCGTCGCCATCGCGCCGGTCTTCCAGGCGAGCCGCACCGACCCTCACGAGGCGCTGAAGTCCGACACGCGTTCCGGCGCAGGGCGATCCGGTTCGCGGCTGCGCAGCGCGCTCGTCGTCGCCGAGATCGCACTGTCGGTGGTGCTGCTCCTCGGCGCAGGCGTGCTGCTGCGCAGCTTCATGAACATCCAGCGTGTCGATCCAGGGTTCGACGCGCGGGGCGTGCTGACGCTGCGACTGACGCTGCCCCGCGAGCGCTATCCCGACGCTGCCGCGAATGCATTCTTCGACCGGCTCGTCGAGCGCGTCGGCGCCATCCCCGGCGTCCGCGGCGTGTCGGCCTCGTCACAGTTTCCACCAATGGAGACGTTCTCGACGGCATTCAGTGTTGAAGGTGCCGCGCCGCCCGCCGGCAATATTCCGACAGCCACGATAACGGTCATGACCCCCGGATATTTCGAGGCGCTGCGCTTGCCGATGCGCAGCGGACGAACCTTCGCGCGGACGGATCAGATCGGCACGCCCCCGGTCGCGATCGTCAACCAGGCGTTCGTCGATCGATACCTGTCGGGTGGTGACGCGATCGGCCGTCGCGTCAGATTGGGCGACGGCACCCGGACCCGCCCTTGGACGACGATCGTTGGCGTGGTCGCGGACTACAGGAACAGCGGGATGACGGATGCAATCCGTCCGGCGGTTTTCACGCCGATGCGTCAGCAGACCGCATGGAACCAGCTCTTCATCCTCGTCCGCTCGGACGCGGGGGCTGCCGCAGTGCTGGCGCCGGTTCGCGAAGCCGTGCGCGCGCTCGATGCCGAACAACCGATCTACAACATCCAGTCGCTCGAAGAATCGATCGCGGAGTCGTCCTTCCAGCAGCGGATTGCGGCCATGCTGCTGTCGATCTTTGCCGCGTGCGCATTAGCGCTGGCCGCGGTCGGCATCTTTGGCGTCATGTCGTACACCGTCAGCGCTCGAACCCAGGAGATTGGCGTCCGTATCGCGATTGGGGCCGGACGAGGCCATGTGCTGCAACTGGTGCTCGGGCACGTCGCACGTCTCGCGGCGATCGGTCTCGGCATCGGCGTGGTGATCCTGTTGCTGGCGGGCAAGGCGCTCGAAGGTCTTTTGTACGGAGTTCGCGCGGCAGATCCGACCACGATGGCGATCGTGGCCGCCGGGCTCGGCCTCGTCGCCGGCGTCGCCGCGTGGATCCCCGCGTCACGCGCAAGCCGCATCGATCCCGTCGAAGCGCTCAGGTATGAGTAGCGTGCCTAAAGCTTGCGAGCCTTCGGTATGCTCAGAGTGCGCCAGGTCGATGAGCGGAGGTGCTTCGCGAGAAACACGATCTGGCCGACGTGATACGCGAGATGCGTGATCGCGCGGTCCAGCGCCTGGACGACCGAGTGACGTTCGCCGCGAATGAAGACGTCACGCAGTAGATCGTCAGGCCGTAGCTCGCGCAGCGTCGCGAGCAGGCGCGCGAATCCCTTGTCCCAATCGGCGACCACGCTCTCGCGGGTCGTGCCCGCAGCGATTTCGAACTCGCCGTCACGGTGACGCGTCGGCTTCTCACCATCGGTGGTGAGAAAGTCGGTGAAGCGCGATCGCAGGTTGCCGGCAACATGCCGCATCACGATCGCAATACTGTTCGACTCGTCGTCTATCGTCCGGAACAGCTCCTCGTCCGACACCTGGGCGACCGCGCGATCGGCCAGGCTCTTCTGGTTCTGGACCTGCGCGATCAGATCCTCGAGATAGTGGCTGCCAATGTCCATCGTTCGTACTCGCAAACCGCAAACCACCAACCGCCTACGGTTTCCCGCCGCTGACCGCGTACGCTTTCCACCGCATCGCCGTATGGATCCGCGTTCGCCCGCTTGGATGATCGTAGAAGATGAACTCCTCGACCGGCCGGGGCGACATCTTGCGATAGTCGCTCAGTAACAGCGCCGCTTCCGCGAAACCATCAGGCTGGCGAGCCGCGTTCAGCCCGAACACGTCCGCCTCGTATTCGTTGGTGCGGATGAGCGTGTTCGTGACCGGCGTCAGGACGAACAGATACGCCGTGAACAGCAGTGCAATCAGCGGCAGGCCGGCGGGATCGGCGATGCCGTCCACGCGCCAGCGTTCCCGGTACCGGTTCGCCAGCCGATCGAAGGCCCATGCGATCGCGCCGAACCCGATCGCGATGATGACGCCGAACGCCAGCAGCATCTTGTATCCGTGGTTGAGGACATAATGTCCCATCTCGTGCCCCATCACCGCTTGTATTGCCGCTGGTGATGCACGTTTCAGCAGGTTGTCGTTCAGCGTGATGCGTTCGGTGCCGAGCAGGCCGCTGACATTTGCGCTGACGCGCGTCGACTGGCGCGAGGCATCCACCTGGTACACCTCTTCGGCGCGAATGCCGTTGGCGTGCGCGAGACGCAGGATGTCGTCGCGGACCGGGCCCGGCTGAAGCGGGGTGTACTTATTGAAGATCGGCGCGATGTAGACAGGGGCAATGGCTATTGCGACGAGCAGCAGGGCCAGCGTGACCACCGAGCCCCAGAGCCACCACGTGCGCGGCGCCCGCCGCAGCACCGCATACAGCGCGACCAGGGCGACGACGTTGACGACAATGCCGACGGCAAAACCCTTGATCTGGTCTCCCATCCAGCCGCCAAACGATTGCGTGGCCAGGCCGTACTTGTGCTCGCGATAGAAGTGCGAGTAGACGGTCAGCGGGTACGAGATCGCATACGTAATGGCGATGAACGCGACGACGTACAAGGCCAGCTGCAGTGACGGGCTTCGCGTCAAACCCACGGCGCGGTCCCGCAGCCATGCCGAGACGCCGAAGTGCAACAGCGCGAGGAACATCGCCGCGTTGAACAGGAACGTCCACAGATCGAGCCAGTAACCCCCCTCGAAATACGCATCGGACCTCGCGGTCTTCTCGAGCGGGAGCGTGGCGAGATACGCCGCGGTGGCGGCGTCCGGGTCAATCTGGTCGCCGGTTGCGGCGGCGGGAATCGGCGGCGGCGGCACCTGCGCGTCCACGGATACGTCGAGCGGAATGTGAAAGAGGACGGGGAGGAGCAGGACGATCAGCACCGCGCGTCTGGCCGGGGGCATGCGGTAGGATTATAAGGATATGTCCACCTGGCAGGGATTTACGGGCCTCAACCGTGGGTACGTGCTCGAATTGTACGAGCGCTATCGGCGCGATCCCGCTTCGGTTGATCCGGAAACCCGCGCCCTGTTCGAGCGATGGGCCCCGCCCGCGGACGTCGACGAAACCCCGCAAGCCATTGACATCACGCTGCTGCGCAAGGCCGTGGCGGCAGTCAACCTCGCGCGCGCGATTCGCCGCTACGGTCATCTGGCCGCACAGCTCGACCCGCTCGGCAAGCCGCGGCACGGCGACCCGTCGCTGTTGCCGGAGACGCACGGTCTGACCGAAGACGACCTGCGCCGGCTGCCGGCGTCACTCATCGATTCGCCGCTCGCGGAATCCGCCTCGAACATGTACGAGGTCGTCGAGGCGTTCCGCCGGGTTTATTGCTCGACGACGGGCTACGACTACTCACATGTGTTCGTGCCCCAGGAGCGCGAGTGGCTCCGCCAGGCGGTGGAGCTTGGCCGCTTCCGCGCGCCCGCTGACCCTCTCGATCCCGTTGCGGTCCTCCAGCGGCTCACGCAGGTCGAAGTGTTCGAGCGCTTTCTTCACCGCACGTTCCAGGGCAAGACGCGGTTCTCGATCGAAGGGCTCGACATGCTCGTGTCCGTGCTCGACGAGGTGATCGGCGACGCCGCGGAAGCGGGGACGCGATCGATTCTGATCGGCATGGCGCATCGCGGGCGGCTCAATGTGATGGCGCACGTGCTGAACAAGCCGTACCAGCAGATCCTGGCCGAGTTCAAGGACCCGCTGTCGTCGAAGAATTTCCGCGAAGACATGGCATGGACCGGCGACGTGAAGTATCACGCCGGCGCACACCGCGCCATCAAGGACGGCCGCGAGATGGACGTTGCCGTCTCGATGCCGCCGAATCCCAGCCACCTCGAAGCGATCGACCCGGTTGTCGAAGGCATGGCGCGAGCGGCGGGGACGGTAACGGATCGCGGTGGCGCCCCCGAGTTCAACCCGGCGCGCAGCCTTCCCGTGCTGATTCACGGCGACGCGGCGTTCCCGGGCCAGGGCATCGTCGCAGAGACGCTGAACCTCAGCAGGCTCGGCGGATACGACACGGGCGGCACGATCCACATCATCGTGAACAACCAGCTCGGGTTCACGGCGGATTCGCGCGACTCCTACAGCACGTCGTACGCGAGCGGCCTCGCACGTGGGTTCAAGATCCCGATCGTTCACGTCAATGCCGACGATCCGGAGGCGTGCGTCGAGGCCGCCCGTCTCGCGATTGCCTACCGCAAGGAGTTCCAGCGCGACTTTCTGATCGACCTCGTCGGCTACCGCCGTCACGGCCACAACGAAGGGGACGAACCGGCGTTCACGCAGCCGTTGATGTATCAGAAGATCGCGGAGCACCCGACGGTCCGCGAGATCTGGGCGCGCCGGCTGATCGATCGAGGCCTGATCGATCCGTCACTCCCCGACACGCTCGTGGCGAAGTACCACGCGGAGCTCCAGGGGGCGATGGATGCGCTTCAGCCCGAGCAGGACATGATCGAGCCGCTGCCCGAACCGCCACCGCCAGGTGCGGCGGCAAGCGCGCTGACGGCCGTGCCGCTCGATCGCCTCGCGGAACTCAACGATGCGCTGCTGAAATTCCCTCCAGGCTTCACGATCCATCGCAAGCTGGAACGCGGTCGTGAGAAGCGCGCGCAGATCCTCGCGCAGCCTGACGAGCGCACGGTTGACTGGTCGACGGCAGAGGAGCTCGCCTTCGCATCGATCCTCGCGGACGGGACCAGCATCCGGTTGACGGGTGAAGACGTCGAACGCGGCACGTTCAGCCATCGTCACGCGGTGTTTCACGACGTGAAGACCGGCGGGCTCCACGTGCCGCTGCAGGCATTGCCGCAGGCGCGCGCCGGCTTCGAAGTGCACAACAGCCCGCTCTCGGAAAACGCGGCGCTCGGGTTCGAGTACGGCTACAACGTCCAGGAGCCGTCGCGCCTCGTCATCTGGGAAGCGCAATACGGCGACTTCATCAACGGCGCCCAGGTCATCATCGACGAGTTCATCGTCTCGGCCCGCGTGAAGTGGGGACAGCAGCCGTCGCTCGTGCTGTTGTTGCCGCACGCACACGAGGGCCAGGGGCCGGACCACGCGAGCGCACGGCCCGAGCGGTTCCTGCAGATGGCAGCCGACATCAACATGCGGATTGCCAACTGCACGACCGCCGCGCAGTACTTCCATCTGCTGCGCCGCCAGGCCGCGCTCCTGATCAAGGATCCGCTGCCGCTCATTGTCCTGACCCCGAAGAGCCTGTTGCGGCACCCGATGGTGGCATCCGCGCCGCGCGAGCTGGCCGAGGCCCGTTTCCGCATGTGCATGGACGACGAGGACGCGCGGGGACGGGCGGGCGAGATCCGCCGCGTGCTGCTGTGCAGCGGCAAGATCTATGTCGACCTGGTAGGAAGCCCGCTCCGAGGCAAGCGACGCGACGTGGCGATCTGCCGGCTGGAGCAGCTCTATCCGCTTCCGATGCGCGACCTGCGCGCGATGCTCGACGGTTACGCGTCGGCCGACGAGATCGTGTGGGTCCAGGAAGAGCCGGAGAACATGGGCGCGTGGGAGTTCGTGCGCACGAAGCTGGCGGAACTGGCCAACGGCCGCCCCGTGCGCTCCATCGCGCGCCCGCGCAGCGCGAGCCCGGCGGAAGGATCGGCGGCACGCCACGCGCGTCAGCAGCAACTGCTGATCGAAGCCGCGTTCGCCGCGCCAACCGAGGCGCGCGCCAAGGTGGGATCGAAGCCGGCTGCCGAACAGGTCGCTGGCTAGGAAAGAGAGAATTCGAGGAGCAGATGCCAGCGAACATTGTCGTCCCCGAGGTTGGCGAATCGATTGTCGATGCGCGCGTGGCGAAGTGGTTGAAGAAGCCAGGGGACGTCGTCTCGGCCGGCGATCCGCTCGTCGAGCTCGAGACGGACAAGATTGATCTGGAAGTCGCGGCGCCGCAGGCAGGCGTGTTGAGCCGGATCGATCACAACGACGGCGCGGACGTGAAGGTCGGCGAAGTGCTTGGCGTCATCGATGAACGCGGGGCAGCGGCCGCGACACTGTCCGCATCGGCCAGGGCGCCAGCCGCGAAGCCAGCCGACGCACCTGCAGCGACTGCGAAAGCCTCTGCCCCGGCGCCGGCTCCCGCTTCCGCCTTCGCGAAGGTTACGGCGGACAGGGACAAGGACAAAACGCGCGCGACGCCAACCGCGCGCAAGGTGGCGCAGCAGAACGAAGTCGATCTCACGCAGGTTCGTGGCAGCGGCGATGCGGGCCGCGTGATGCGCCGCGATGTCGAGCAAGTCGCCCAGGCTGTGCCGGCGGTTGGACGTCCCGCGGCACCAGCGCCCGCGGAACCTGCGCCTGCGCCGGCGAAGATGAAGCCCGCCACGCCGGTGTCCGAGGAGCGCCGGCGCCCCGAGGGAGAACGCACCGAAGAGCGCGTGCGCATGTCGAAGCGGCGCGCCACGATCGCGCGGCGCCTCGTGGAAGCGCAGAGCACCGCCGCCATGCTCACCACGTTCAACGAGGTGGACATGTCGGGCGTCATGGCGCTCCGCGAACGGCACAAGCAATCGTTCAAGGAGCGCCACGGCGTCAGCCTCGGTTTGTCCTCGTTCTTCCTGAAGGCCACGATCGGCGCACTGCGCGAATTCCCGCGGCTGAACGCGGAGATCCAGGGCGACGAGATCGTGCTGAAGCACTACTACGACATCGGCATCGCGGTCGGCGCCAGCGAAGGCCTGGTCGTGCCGGTGCTGCGCGACGTGGACCGGATATCGTTTGCCGAGATCGAGCGGAAGGTCCGCGAATTCGCCAAGGCCGCGGAAGACGGCACGCTCTCCCTCGCCGATCTCAAGGGCGGGACGTTTACGATTACGAACGGCGGCGTCTTCGGATCGCTGCTGAGCACGCCGATCCTGAATCCGCCACAGGTCGGCATCCTCGGGCTTCACGCGATCAAGGATCGTCCGGTCGCGGTCAACGGTCAGATTACGGTGAAGCCGATGATGTACACCGCGCTCACCTACGATCACCGCATCGTGGACGGTTCCGAAGCGGTGCGCTTTCTCGTGCGAGTGAAGGAACTGGTCGAGGATCCCGGCGCGTTGCTGATCGAGTAGGGCATTCCGGGGACTCCGAATGAAACGGCTGTGTGTTGCTGCGCTCGCCGTGTCCCTCGCCGCGTGCGGCGGATCGTCCGCGCCGTCTCCATCGTCTCCAAGCGTCAGTGCGGCTAATGTCTCCGGCCTGTGGCAGGGCACGCTGAAGTACACGCAATGCGTCGGAATGCGGCACTGCTTTGCCCGCATTGGAGCCTCCGACTCCTTTACGCTTCGCGTGCAGCAGGCGGGCGCGCGCGTGCGCGCACTGTTCACGCTGTCAACCTACGTCGTGGAGCTCAACGGCGACGTGATGAAGGATGGCAGCGTGGAGCTGACGGGGGCGGCTCCATTTGCGAGCGAGTCGGCGCGAGATTTCGACGTGGCGATAACCATCACGCGCTTTTCTGCCGCGCTCGCTCCGGGCTCCCGGATGACCGGAAGCATCGGGTTCGAGCTGCGGGCGAATCAGACGAACTCCGAATTCGCCGTGGCGACGCTTGCCGGCGAGATCGTGAACACCAGCAGGACCGATCTGACGCTGTTCACGTCGACAGTCTCAGGCACCTGGAGGGGACGATTCATCGTACGTAGCTGTGTCCCCATCGGTCCGATATGTGAGTGGCATGGGGTCGACGAGCTCGGCAGCGTCGAATTGCAGCTCACGCAGAGCGGAACACAGGTCACCGGCACGGCAAAGATGCTCGGTGATATTCAGATTACAGGACAGACGTCCGGTCGATCGCTGACGCTTGCGGGCGAGACACTCACGCCGGCGAGCGGCGGTTCGTCGCTCACGCGGATCACGGCCTGGAACACGTCAGTAGACGATTTCGGCCGGATGTCCGGTCAGTTCGAATATCTCTTTGCCTGGCCCGCGGCCTCGCCAGTGTTCGGATCGACAGCGCGCGCCGAGCTGTGGCAGGTCGTGAAGGTGCCGTGATGACCGAGGCCGAACGTCTCATCGATCAACTCGAGCGTGCACACGACGGCGATCCGTGGCATGGATCACCCATCAAGGAGAACCTGAAAGGGATCACCGCCGAGCAGGCGGCAAGGCGTCCGCCGAACGGTGCGCACAGTATCTGGGAGCTGGTACTGCACGCGACCGGTTGGCGCAACGAAGTGGCTCGCCGCGCGACCGGCGCCCCCGCGCAGGATCCGGAGCAAGGGGACTGGCCGGCCGTCGGGGATCCGACGCCCGAGCGCTGGAAGGCGGCGCTTACCGCGCTCGACGCGTCGCACGCCCGCCTCGTTGAGGTCGTGCGCACCATGAGCGACGCGAAACTCCTCGAGCCCACAAACGATCCGCGCAACCGCGAGCTTGGCACCGGCGTGACCTATTACGAGCTCCTTCATGGGATCGTTCAGCACGACGCTTACCATTCCGGCCAGATCGCGATACTGAAGAAAATCCTGAACGTTCAAGGCTGAATGTTGGAGGGCGGTGCTAAGATCTCCTGAGCATCCGGCATCCTGCATTCAACATTGGCCACATATACAGCAAAAGACATCACCGTCCTGGAAGGGCTCGAGCCCGTCCGCAAACGGCCCGGCATGTACATCGGCGGGGTCGGGAGCACAGGCCTGCATCATCTTGTCTGGGAGATCCTCGATAACGCCATCGACGAGGCGATGAATGGCTACGCCTCGAACATCACGGTCACGCTGCACGATGACGGCGCGTCGATCACGATTACCGATGATGGGCGTGGAATTCCGGTTGACAAGCATCCGAAGACGAAGAAGAGCGCGCTCGAAGTGATCTTCACGACGCTGCATGCCGGCGGCAAGTTCGAGGCCGGTAACTACAAGACCGCTGGCGGCCTCCACGGCGTCGGTGCCAGCGTGGTCAATGCGCTCTCGAAGGAGCTTGTCGCCACCGTGAAACGCGACGGCGCACAGTGGGAGCAACGGTTCAAGCACGGTGTGCCGGCCGGAGGCGTGAAGAAGCTCGGCGCCGCGCGAGGGACCGGGACGACGGTGTTCTTCCGTCCCGACACGACGATCTTTCCGAAGGTGGAATTCGACCCCGACGTGATCAAGGAGCGGATCGAAACGTCCAGCTACCTCCACAAGGGTGTCCGCATCACGTTCGAAGACGAAGCCAGGAAAGAGAAGGCCGTCTTCCAGCACGCCGAAGGGCTCGCGGACTACCTGAAGAAGATCGTGACCGATCGAGCAGCCCCGCCCGTGCACGATGCGCCGTTCACGCTCACGCGCGAGCACGACGAGAGCGGCATCCGGCTCGACGTCGCGTTGCAGTGGACGCAGTCGACCGACGAGCACGTACGAAGTTACGTCAACGGCATCCCGACCGGTTCGGGAGGCACGCACGAGAACGGCTTTCGCGCGGGACTTGGCAAAGCCGTCAGGAATTTCATCGACACGCACAACCTCTCACCCAAGGGCGTGACGCTCACCGCGGAAGACATTCGCGAGGGACTCGTCGGGGTGCTCAGCGTGTTCGTGCAGGATCCTCAGTTCCAGGGGCAGACGAAGGATCGTCTCAACAACCCCGAAGTCACGGCCGGCGTCGACTCGCAGGTGCGCCCCGCGCTGGAACACTGGCTCAACACGAACATCTCGGTTGCTGAATCGATCGTCGCGCGCATCATCCTCGCCGCGCGGGCGCGCGAAGCCAGCCGTGCCGCGCAACAGGAAGTGTCGCGCAAGACGGCGACGTCGAATCGGCTGACGCTGCCCGGCAAATTGAGCGATTGCACCGCACCCGGCCGCGACGACAGCGAACTGTTCATCGTCGAAGGTGATTCGGCCGGCGGATCGGCAAAGCAGGGACGCGATCGCGCGCGCCAGGCGATCCTGCCGCTCCGCGGCAAGGTGCTAAACACCGAGAGCGCGTCGCTCGCGAAGGTGCTCGAGAACAAGGAACTGTCGGACCTGGTGACCGCGCTGGGCTGCGGGCTCGGTAAAAACTTCGATCTGGCGCGTCTGCGCTACGGGAAGGTCATCATCCTCGCTGACGCCGACTCCGACGGCCATCACATCGCGACGCTGCTGATGACGTTCATCTACCGTCACATGCCGCAGCTGATCTCGTCGGGCCGCGTGTTCCTGGCGCAGCCGCCGCTGTACCGCATCGACATCGGCAAGGAGACGTTCTGGGCGCTCGATGATGCGCACAAGGATCGGCTGTTGAAATCGCACAACGGCCGCGCCAACCCCGAGATCACGCGCTTCAAAGGCCTCGGCGAGATGATGCCGAAGGTGCTGTGGGAAACCACGCTCAACCCGCGCACGCGCCGCCTCCTGCGCGTCGACGTCGTCGATCACATCGTCACCGATCGAGTGATCAACGAGTTGATGGGCAAAGATCCGTCGGCGCGCTTCCGCTTCATCATGGAGCGCGCCGAAGACGCGGTCGAACTCGACGTGTAGAACAGCCCTTCACCGCCCGCGCCTCAGCGCGAAGCGTCCCGGCCGCGGCCTCGCCATAACCCGCCAGGTTGCTCGCGGGCGGAGGCGGGCGCGCATCGCGCCTCGCGCCTCGGTTCAAGACAACCGTTTCTCACCCTTCGGTGTCTAAAGACACAGCCAGCGTGACTGCGGAGGATTGCTCATGCGCGTCCTGATCCACTCGGTTGTCGTGTGCCTGCTCGTGCTCTGCGCGTCCACCACGGCACGCGTCGCGGGATTGTCCGTCACGGGCACGATTACAGATCCGTCGGGCGCACCGCTCCCAGGAGTGACCGTCGAGCTAATCAGCAACGCCAAAGTCGTTGCGACGGTCACGACCGACGCAAGCGGCGCGTTCGAATTCCGCAGCGTCACGCCGCGCCGGTACGAGCTTCGCGCGCGCCTGAACGGATTCAAGGAATTGCGGACGCGCGTCATCGTCGTGGGCACCACCTCGCCGCCGCCGCTGCGGCTCGCGATGCAGCCGGGAAGCGCCAGCGACACGGTCCTGGTCGACGCGGCGAAGAGCGTTCCTGGGGGTGTCGTCGGCGGAGTGGTTGCCGGCCTGCCGGACGCGCCAGCGCCGCCGCCGGCCCAGGCAAGGATTGAAGCACGCGCCAACCCCGTGGGATCGGCGGCGCCCATAAGTCCCGGGCCGGGCGGAGCCATGGGCGGCCTCGCGTACTTGTCCGGAAACGTACTGCCGTTCAGCACCGAAGCCTACGACCGCATCGAGGACAATTCGTTCCGCCGCGTCGCGGACGCACCGCTCTCCACGTTTTCGATTGATGTCGACACCGCCTCGTATGCCAACGTCCGGCGATTCCTCAACCAGGGCACGCTGCCGCCAGCTGATGCGGTCCGCGTCGAGGAACTGATCAACTACTTCCATTTCGATTACCGGGATTCCACCGAGCGCGCGCCGTTCGGGATCACGACCGAGGTCGCGGGATGCCCGTGGAATCCGAAGCATCGGCTGGCGCTGATTGGCTTGCAGGCGAAGCACCTGCCGGCGGCGAAAGCGCCGCCAAGGAATCTCGTGTTCCTTCTGGATGTCTCAGGTTCGATGACACCGAGCAACAAGCTGCCGCTCGTCAAGACGGCGATGAAGATGCTCGCGGAGACGCTGACCTCCGAGGACCGCGTCGCGATCGTCGTCTACGCAGGCGCGAGCGGGCTTGCGCTGCCGTCAACGTCCGGTAACCACCTGCGCGAGATCCAGGACGCGATCGAATCGCTGAGGCCTGGCGGCTCGACCAATGGCGCAGAAGGGATCCAGCTTGCGTATCGCGTGGCGTCGGAGCACTTCGTCAAGGGAGGCATCAACCGGGTGATCCTGGCGACCGATGGCGACTTCAACGTCGGCGTGACCAGCCAGGGAGAACTGCTGCGGCTGATCGAAGAGAAGCGCGCATCCGGGGTGTTTCTCTCCGTGCTCGGCGTCGGTGAGGGGAACCTGAAAGATTCGATGATGGAGAAGCTGGCGGATACGGGCAACGGCAACTACTCGTATCTCGATTCGCTGCACG
>JBKOZS010000320.1:0-34395 GCA_046726015.1 Acidobacteriota bacterium | reverse complement strand
GGATCATCTCTAGGTCGAACATCGTCCGCTGGTGCAGCCGCTGGGCCTCGAGCAGCTTGCCTTCGCTTTCGAGCTTCGATCGATACCAGCCGAGCTCTTCCTTGATCGATTCGACCGCCTTTCGGGTCCGGTCGCGCGGCGCGACGAAGTGCGACTTCGGATAGACCGCCACCTTGTCGTGCCGCTTGAGCGTCTTGCCGGTCAGCGGGTCGAACGTCGCGAGCTCGTCGACCTCGTCCCCAAACAGCTCGATGCGGAGCGCGTTGTCCTCGTACGACGGGTAAACCTCGACGATGTCGCCGCGGACCCGGAAGGCGCCGCGCGCGAACTCGTGATCGTTCCGCTCGTACTGGATCTCGACCAGCTTCCGCAGGATCTGTTCGCGGTCGATCCGCTGGCCACGCTCCAGCGGCAGCATCATCCCGTAATAGGCCTCCGGCGACCCGAGGCCGTAAATACATGAGACGCTGGCCACGATGATGACGTCCCGGCGCTCGAAGAGGGATCGGGTGGCCGACAGGCGCATCCGGTCGATCTCGTCGTTGATCGTGGCTTCCTTCTCGATGTAAGAGTCGGTCGTCGGGACGTAGGCTTCGGGCTGGTAATAGTCGTAGTAGCTGACGAAATACTCGACAGCGTTCTCAGGGAAAAACCGCCTGAACTCCTGGTAGAGCTGCGCCGCCAGCGTCTTGTTGTGCGCCATGACGAGCGTGGGGCGATTCACCCGCGCGATGCATTGCGCCATCGTGAACGTCTTCCCCGACCCCGTGACGCCGAGCAGCACCTGCGACTTGTCGCCGCGGTTCAGTCCCTCCACGAGCTCATCGATCGCGCGAGCCTGATCGCCACGCAGCTCGAAATCGGTCACCAGCGAGAAACGGTCGTACTTGGAAGCCATGTGGAGACTAGAGGGACAGGGCAGATGGATGCGACCTCAACCTGTGATCGTACCACAGGAAATGGCTCAGGACGCACGGCTTAAGGCTCAGGAGTCACGGCTCGAGGCGCGGGCCTGGACATGAGCCGGCGTGACCCTGACTCGGCCTGAGCCCTGAGTCCTGAGCCCTCAGCCGTTCAGCGTGCCTCTTTGTAGGGAGCGAAGTACCCGGCGCGCGTGCGGAGGCGAATGCCCTTGAGATCGCGGCGCAGGAGCTTGATCTCGACGCCGCGCCAGCGGCCGTCGGTGCGCGTGTCGCTCGAGACGTAGCCGAGCGAGTAGCGCGCGGCGATCTCCTGGTGGATCTTTTCAAACACACCGTCCAGATCCTTCGGGCCCGCGGGGAAGTACGCCTGGCCGCCGGTCAGGGCGGCGAAGCGTTCGAGCTCGCCGCGCTGCTGGAACCGGCCGCTGCTCGACTGGTGTTCGAGGTACCCGATGGCATAGACGGTGACGTCCGACGCCTTGAGCAGGTCGAGCGCGTCGGCAAACGTGAGGGAGCTGCGCGTGTCGCCGCCATCGGTGTAGAGCACGAGGATCTTCTGACCGTCCTGCGCCTGGGCGCCGTTCAGGTACACGCCAAGCGCGTCGTAGAGCGCCGTCCAACCGTCTGGCTTGCGCATCCGGATGCGTTCAACGAGCCGCGGATAATCAGCGGGACTGAAGCGCGCCACCCGCACCTCGGTGTCGAAGTCGACCACGGTGAAGTCGGAGGCGTGTTCCATCGCGTTGACGAACTTCACGGCAGCGGCGCGCGCGTCTTTCAGATCGTCGGCCATGCTCCCACTGGTGTCGAGCAACAGGCCAAGGTGCATCGGCAACGCGGCCTCCGGATCCCCAGCGGTGAAGAACTGCAGCGACTGCTTCTTTCCGTTCTCGATGATCTCGAAGTCGTCCGGCTTCAGGCCGGCGACCGGCATCCCTTGCTTGTCGACGACGGAAACGCCGAAGTGTACGAGGTCGACCTCCGCGCGAAAGGTCTGCTGCGCTGAAACACCGAGCGTCGCAGAAACAAAAAGGCAGGCCGTCCAGGCAGCGCGCATGACACCCTCCGAGGTCGGGGGCATTTTACCGCCAGTTAGAAGACTTTGTATCCGCTGATCCGCACGACGTGAGTACCACGGTGTCCGTCGGGGTCGATGCCCTGCAAGCCGAAGCCCCACTCGATAGCGAGAAGTGTGCCGAATGGCGCCGGCGCTTCGAGCGCGGCGCCGAAGCCGGTGAAATTACGCGAACGCACGCCAAAGCCGGGGTCTCGGACCTGCGCCGTATCAGCAAAGCCGTCCAGTCGGAGCGCCTTCGCTGCCGACCATGCGACGGTGGTACGCAAAACTGCACCATAATCGTACCGAATTAGAGCAGACGGATAACCGTGCAGGCGGTTGTCGAACGAGCCGAAGGCGAAGCGGCTGAACCGATCGAGGTGGCGACCGCCCATCACCGCCCCTTCGATCCGGGTTACCACGCGCGGCGTGAGCGCAGCGGATCGCAGGGCGCTGACGCCGTATCGTTGGAGGTCGTCATGCGTCTGTTCGGGATCCGACGGATATCCCCAAGGTCTCCATCCAACCCGCCACGCTGGCGTCCACCAGGCGGACGCCTGCCAGCCCTTGCGCTGCAGATCGAGCGCGATTCGCGCGGCATGGACGACCTGGTTGGCCGGCACCACGAACGCGGGATCCGTGACGTCGCTGCGCTCGAATCTCGTGTAGTCCCAGTCGTAGCCAAGCCGCAGCGTGACGCGCGACGAGAGCGGCCGCAGCGTCCACACCGACGCCTGTGCGGGACGCTGGCTGATGTTCTGCGCGTACTGCTCGGTGCCCTGCTCGAACGCGCGATCGTTGTACGACGTCGCGATCCCGAAGGCGCGGCCTGCGAGCTGCCAGCGCGAGCGACGAATCGACGGGACGGAGAACGCCAGCTGGCCGAAGGTACCACCATAGAAGCCGTTGAACTGCGTGCCGGTGCCGAACAGGCTGAAGTCGACATAGCTCAAGCCGGCGAATGGCAATGGTTGCGAGATGTTGGGATCGACAATCACGCCGAACGCCAGCGTGCGCACGCGCGTCGCGCGCCCTGCGACGACGCGGACCTCGGGCTCCAGGTTTTCCTTCTGTTCTCCCTCCGTCCTCCGTCCTCGATCCTCCGTCCGCCGCCCTCGGTCTCTCGTGAGATACCGGTATCCTTCGGCGGTGTCGCGCAAGATGACATCGGTCGACGAGTACGCTGCCGCGCGGCGGGCCTCGAAGTCTGGCGGATTGACCTCGTGACCGTCGATCGCGAGCAAACGCTGGATCGGCGTCCGGACGCTGGCGCCTTCATAAGTCTGCCGAACATCCGAGCGGGCAAGCAGCCAGCGGCCGCCACCCGCATCGCGGAAGTCATCGGTCTGCTCGGACATGGTGATCGGTCCGCGCAATCCGGTCTGCACCGCGGACACCCGCACCATCGCAAACGCATCGACCGCGATCCACGCGCGCCCTTGGTACAACGATGCGCCGCGCTGCCGCGGCTCGAACGCAATCACGTAGCACGGGTGCCCATCGATCGTCTCGCGGCCATTGAGGCGATACCGGTAAAGATCGTTCAGGGTAATCGTCAGCGGCGGCGCTGCGGCACGTTCGGGCTCGATGATCGGGAGCCGCGGAACACCGCCCCCGGCGTTGAACAGGACGCCGTTGACACGGATGTCCTGCTGCTGCAGGTCGGTGCGGCCGTTGCCGGTGAAGATGATCGTGCGCGACGTGATCGTCAGCGGCGCAACAAAGCCCGGCGCCTCGAACGTGAGCGTCAGGGAGCCCGTCGAGATCAGCGTGCTGATCTCGGCCGCCTGCTTTGCCGCCTGCGACTGGTGGCGCGCAACAATCTCCTCCGCGGTCAACGCGGCAGCCTCGGTCACGCCGACGGTTTCGACAAATCGGTCCTGCGATGCGTTGGTGACGCGAAAAAGCGAGAGGCCGCCAACATCGAGGCGCTGGACGGTTGCGCCCGGCTGCTCGGGCGTGACCAGCGCGCCGGCCGGACATTCGTCGGAGACCCCGACGATCTGCATCGTGTTGGCGTCCATGAACGCGGGCACGTGCACAGTGCCGCACGCCATCGTGCCGTGCGGCACCATCGGAGGCAGCAACGGCAACACCCGAACGAGATCGGACACGAGGGCCGTGGCCGCGACAGGATCGTCTGGGAGCCGCCAGAAATCATCTGTAGGTTCGAACAGCAGATCGCGCAGGCGGCGCGCGACGGGAGGTTGGTCCAGGCCGCGAATCGTCGCGCCAAAGTCGGTGAGGCCGCGCGTGCCCAACGCCGTGGCGAGCGGCGGGCGGGCCACGATGTCGACGCGCGACGCCGGGCGTGCCCGGATGAGGGCAATAGCCCGCTTCAGTTGAAACACCAGCGCATCGATCGCCGCGGCGTCCCCGGCCGGCGCGTTGCGGATATCGAGCGTGAAAGACGTCACCTCAGCGCGCAGCAGCGGATCGGAAGGATCCGGCACGCCGAGGATGTGCACGCCCCCGTCGGCACCGCGCGCACGCAGGTCCTGCAACGCGGGCTCCCACGTCGACGGCGGCTCGCCCGCAGCGACCCGAAGCCTTACGCCAAGTCCTTCGAGGCGCGGCGGTAAAGCCAGCGCTTCATTCGCCGATACACTGAAGCGGACACACTGCGCGCAGGGCGCATGGGTGGTCTGCCCACGGGCGTCGTGGGGCGTGGCAACCGCCAGCAGGCCGAGCACGGCTGCCGGGGTGGAAGCGCGAACCCACCTCAACCCGGCGTATAATGTTCGTTTTGCATGGCTACGCTCCGCTGGCGCGGTGCTTTCGTGGACCACGGGCACAGGAACTGACGTGCGCGTTCTGGCCATCTGTCAGGATGAGCTGGTTATTCGATCGCTCGACGAAGTTCTGCTCCCGAGTTTCGAGGTCGAATTCCTGGTGGAGAGCAAGCCGCTCGCGCGGCGCCTCCACGATGCGGGTGTCGAGGTCGTCGCCGGCGATCCCCGAAGGGTCGACACCTACCTGAAAGAAGAAGTCTCCCCCAACACCTGTTTCATCATCGAAGACAACGGCCGCCGCAGCATCAAGAAGATCGTCGACGCCGTGCGCGATGCGGGCGGCACGCTCATCTACGCCCTGCATACCGGCAAGCGCCACGCCAACGGCAAGTCCGATGGGTTCAAGCCGGATGCTGCCGAGGTCGCGCACTTCGATCTCGCTGAACTCATCAGGCCGACGCTGGTCACCGAGCTGAGCCGATCGATGACGCGCGCGCGCGTGCAACAGTATCAGCGCTATTTTGCCGACGCCGACAAGGTGCTCATCCTGCTCCACAACGATCCGGACCCGGATGCCCTGGCGAGCGGCCTCGCACTGCGCAACCTGCTGCGGCGCACCAAGACGACGGCCATCATCGGCGCCATGCAGGGGGTCACGCGGCCGGAGAACCTGCGGATGGCGAACATGCTCGACATCCAGGTCGAGAAGATTACGCCCGCGTCCTTCGAAGGCTTCGATCGCATTGCCACGGTAGACGTTCAGCCGCACTACTTCGGCGGCCTGCTCGACCGCGCCGATCTCGTCATCGACCATCACCCGGAGCAACCGGGCTACAGCACGGTCTTCAAGGATATCCGCGCGGACTACGGATCGACGTCGACAATTCTGACCGAGCACCTGCGCGCCGTTGACGTCAACATCTCGGAGCGCACCGCCACCGCGATGCTCTACGCGATCAAGTCTGACACGCTCTTCTTCGCGCGCCACACAAACCGCGTGGACCTCGAGGCGTTCACGTTCCTTTACCCGCTTGCGGACGCGGCACTGATCCGCAAGATGGAAGGGGCGGAAATCACGCTGGAGCGGCTCGAATACGTCACGCGCGCGAGCCGCAGCGGCAAGCTCCGCGACCAGGTCTTCACCGCGTTCATCGGCGAAGCGCCTCGCGAGGACTTCATTCCGTACACCGCGGACTTCTTCCTGCAGCTCGAAGACGTCAAATGGACCATCGTCTCCGGCATTGTTGGACAGATGCTCATCGTCAGCGTGCGGAACCTGGGCTACTCGCGTAACGCGGGAGAGTTCGTGAAGCGATGGTTCGCGGAGCTCGGCTCGGCCGGCGGACATCGGGCGATGGCCAAGGCCGTGGTGCCCATCGAGCGGTTCCGCGCGAAGTACGGCAATCTCGAAGGAGAGGCCGTGGTCGAGAAACTCGCCGAGATGGCCGGCCAGTTCCTGCACGAACCGGCGGCTGAGAAGAAGCTGACCGCTGCGCGGTGAAACGGCTCAAGGCTTAGGACTCAGGGCTCAGGGCGGCCCATGGTTTTGCGGCTTATGGCGTGGCTTATCGCTCATGCCCTCAACCGTCGTACGCTGAGCCGCCATGAGCCGTGAGCCTTGAGTCTTGAGCCGCGTCAGTCACCCCAGCGCCTGATCCAGGTCCTCTATCAAGTCCTGCGGATCCTCGAGGCCCACGGAGAGGCGCGCCATGCTGCGGGTGACGCCGGCCTCCGCAAGTTGCTCGTCCGTGTGCCCCCACTGTGAGGTCAGCACGGGCAGGCTGCACAGGCTCTCCACGCCGCCAAGGCTGGCCGCGCGCTTGAACACCTTGAGCCGATCGAAGAAGCGCTCCGCGCGCTCCTGACCGCCACCGAGATCGACGCAGACCATGCCGCCAAACCCGCGCATCTGGCGAACGGCGAGCGCGTGGTCGGGATGCGAGTCGAGCCCGGGATAGTACACCTTCGCGACCCGCGAGTCGCGTTCGAGCCATCGGGCCACCGCGAGAGCGTTGGTGTTGTGCCGCTCGACGCGGACGGCAAGCGTCTTCAAGCCGCGCCCGATCGCATAGGCCGCATGGGGATCGATAACGGTGCCCAGCAACTTGCGCGTCTTCTCCACCGTGTCGATCAGATCCCGTCGCCCGGCGAGCGCGCCGGCGGTAATGTCGCTGTGCCCGTTGAGATACTTGGTCACGCTGTGCATGACCATGTCGACGCCCAGGACAATCGGCTGCTGGTTGACCGGGCTGGCAAACGTGCTGTCGATGATCGACGTGACGCCGCGGTCGCGGCACGCCGCCGCAATGGCCGCGACGTCTACGCAGCGCAGCGTGGGATTGATGGGCGACTCGAACCAGAACACGCGGGTCGACGCGGTGATGAGCGATGCCGGACGCGCGAGCTCCTCGAGCGTGGCGAACCGCGGCTTAATCCCGAAGTGCGGAAACAGGTCCGCGAGCAGGTGCAGCGTGCCTCCATAGATCGCGGAGCTGCAGATCACTTCGTCACCTGACTTGAGGAGCGACAGGAGCGCGGTTGCGGTCGCCGCCATCCCGCTCGAGAGCAGCAGTGCCGCGTCAGCCCCTTCGAGACCGGCAATCGTCTGCTCCACCGCGACGATGGTGGGGTTGCTGTAGCGCGAGTAGAGGAACTTCTGCGACTTGCCGGCGTTGTAGGCCTTGACCTGCTCCGCGTTGTCGAAGACGAACGTGGTCGTCTCGTAAATCGGCAGCGTGAGCGGATCGGCCTCGTGGTTCGCCCCTTCCGCGCGGTGAATCATCTCAGTGGCAGCACGCATCATCGCACCGTCCGCTTTTTAACGATGGAGTTCCGTGAACTTGTGCACAGGTCGACGGCCTTTTCACGAAGGTCACGACAACAACGCGATAGATGAGAACCATCTCCTTCGATTCTCTTCTCCTTCGATTCTTCGCGATCTTCGATACTTCGACACCGCCAAGTCAAGATTGGACGCGTTCTATGCGATCGCCGCTCGCGGCAATCACCGGTTCGATGAACTGGCGGTAGGCGTCCTCGTATCCGCGGTCGACGAGCTCTCCGAGGAAGTAGGGCCGATCGGAGCGCTCGTCGTAGACGCCGTTGAAATCGAGCGGGCCGAGGGGATTGTGCGCCGGGCGGATCAGGAACATCCCGGCAAAGCGCCCGGCGGAACGCTCCATCGCGTCGCGAAGCGTGGCGGATTCGAAGGCCCCAAGCTGCTCACCGGCGCGCCCTCGCAAGTCGGCGCGGCCGGAGCTGAGCTCGTGCGGACGGGCGGGCGGCGGCGCCGCCGAGAGCAGGATCACCTGTTCCGCGCCCGCTACGCCCACTTCCTCGAGCAACCGCTCCAGTGAACCGGGTCGATCGCAGAGCCGATGCGTCTCGCCGCGCCACGGCCCTTCGGCCGGAAAGCGAATGAGGTGCGGATCGGTCGCAACCGGAATCGTGACGGACGCGGCGAGCGCGTCAAACATGTGGTCGCGCCCCACGCCCGCGAGATCGAAGGCCTCTGCCTGGCGGCTGCCATCGAGAACCGGCCGCGCAAAGAAGCGGGCGCGATACGTCTCGCCGAGCAGGGCGAACACGACATCACGGCGCGAATCCATGTCGTGCGTCAGCAGCATCAGCTCGCGATAGCCCGGCTGCCCGACATTCTCGGCCAGGAGTTCGACGTACTTCCGCCCGAGCTCGCTACGTGGCGGCGCAGCAATGGGCGCGGCGCCGCGAATCAGGTTCCACAATTCCTCTGCTGCGCGATCGAGCACGGCGCTCGCCGTGAGCGGCGCGCCCACGAGCCGCCAGAGGTGACCGTGGCGGATCCTTCGCCGGCGCGGCGCGCGAAACATCGCGAGAGCCAGCGAAACCGCGAGCGCACCGATCGCCACCAGCACACAAAAGACAACCAGCCGCGGAATGATCGTCGGGATTGCGGCAGGCGCGAACAGCGCGTCAATGCCGCGCGCGTACGCGCCGGTCAGCGCGGCCGACACCCCGGTCAGGCTGACGAGCCAGAGCAGCGCACCGATGGCCGCGACGATGACGCCAATGGCGAGCAGCGCGAGCGGAACGGCCAGCAGGGCGCATGCGGCCACCAGCGCCCAGCCGGCGACACGCAGCGGCATTCGCCATCCGTAAGCGCCACGGATCGACTCGTGCTTCCAGAAACCTTCGCCGCCCCAGAGTCTCTGCCCGCCGTCCACGGCGGCAAGCATCGCGCCGACGGCGCCAATGCCCCGACCGGCGACGAGATCGATGCGCACGCCCGCTTCGTGCAGCGCACGCAACACGCCGGCGTGGTACGCGCCAGCCGTGCCGCTGCCGGTGAGTACGAGCGCCGTTCGACGGCGCGTTGAGTATTGGCGATCCGGTGCTTCGGGAGTGATCACAGCCGGGCCGGGGATGGCCTCATTCGTCGTGAATGGTGAGGAGCTTGGTGATCTCGAAATGACGCTCGACACCGTTCGGCGTTCTGACCGTCACGTCGGCACCCTCTTCCTTGTTCAGCAGTGCGCGGCCGATCGGCGACGCCGTCGAGATCAGCCCCTCGTCGACGTTCGCATCCTCCGGCATCACGAGCTGGTAGACGACCGTCTGCCCTGCTTCATCGCGGAGCGTGACGGTCGATCCAAAACCCACCTTGTCCTTGGGCAGGCGATCGAGGTTCATCAGCGAGATCTCGCTGACACGCTTCTGCAGCAGGCTGATGCGCGATTCCACGAGACGCTGGCGCTCTTTCGCCGCCTGGTACTCGGCATTCTCGCGCAAGTCGCCAAGCTCGCGCGCGCGCTTGATTTCTTTCGGAAGCTCGGTCTTCAGCTCCCGGTCGAGCTGCTGGATCTCGTCTGCGAATTTCTTAAGGATCTTCGCCTTCACGCGGTCATGGTAGCAGAAATAGTTTGCGGAATAATAGGTTGAGAAGCGCTTCAGCGAGACAGGCTCCGCAAAACCAGGACTCGGTTGCGACCGAAGCGGAGCGGGCAGCGAAGTGTGAGCATAGCGGAGAGAGCCTAAGCGAGCGGCGAAGCGCAGTCGGCGCGACGCGCCGACTGCGAGCGCCAATAATGGAACGCATTACGAGTCGCCAGAATGCCATCGTGAAGCGATTCCGAGAGCTCGCGCGCACGTCCGGCGGGGGCACACCGGGAGAAGTCCTGCTCGATGGCGCGCACCTCGTACAGGAAGCGCTCGCCTGTGGTGTGCCGGTGGAAGTCGCCGCATTTTCTGATCGGCAGGTCGGCACGTCGTCAGTGTCGCCGCTCGCGCGAATCGCCAGGGACGTGAAGAAGAAGGGTGGCCGCGTCCTCTCCGTTTCCGAGCACGTGCTCGCGGCCATGAGCCCGGTGCAGCACCCGTCAGGCGTCGTGGCAATCGCGCACACCGGCCCTTCCGATCTCCGCGCCGCGTTCGCGCACACGCCGCAGCTCGTGCTCGTGCTCGCGGGTCTTCAAGACCCGGGTAACGTCGGCGCGATCGTTCGCACCGCGGCGGCCTGCGGCGCCACCGGCATTGTCACGATCGAAGGATCCGCGAATCCTTTCGGATGGAAGGCACTTCGTGGTGCGATGGGCGGGACCTTCCGCGTACCCGTTGCCGCGCGCGGCACGCTTCCCGACGTCATTGCCGCGGCACGTGACGCGGACGTCAGGCTGGTCGCTGCGGTGCCGCATGGCGGCGCGCCTCTTCCGCGTGTCGATCTTCGTCGGCCGACCGCGATCCTTCTTGGCGGCGAAGGGGCCGGCATCTCCGGCGCGGCACTCGCCGCCGCGACCGAAGCCGTCACGATCCCGATGCGTCCGCCGGTGGAATCACTCAACGTGGCCATCGCGGCCGCACTCATACTGTACGAGGCGTCGCGGCAACGGGAGGAGCCGCATTGATGGATCTGTTCGCCGACGAAGAACCGCCACCACTGCCCGCGATTGATGCATCTGCGCCGCTCGCCGAGCGCATGCGGCCACGCACGCTCGAGGAGTTCGTCGGCCAGGAAGCGCTGATCGCTCCCGGCCGTCCCCTGCGCGAGGCCATCGAGCACGATCGTCTCCGCTCGATCATCCTGTGGGGTCCGCCCGGAACGGGCAAGACCACGCTGGCCCGCGTGATTGCAAGTGTCACGCGCGCGCAGTTCGTCATGTTCAGCGCGGTGCTCGCGGGGATCAAAGAGATCCGCGAGGTGATGGCAGATGCGGAACAGGCGCGCCGCCGATCGGGCCGCCGCACGATCCTGTTCATCGACGAAATCCACCGCTTCAACAAGGCGCAACAGGACGCGTTTCTGCCTCGCGTCGAGTCGGGCGACATCGTCCTCATCGGGGCGACGACGGAGAATCCGTCGTTCGAGGTGAACTCGGCGCTGCTCTCGCGGTCGAAGGTGTACGTGCTGCAACCGCTCGGCCCCGAGGCGATCGTGACCATCCTCCGGCGGGCGCTCGAGGATTCAGAACGAGGGCTCGGCGCGGAACGGATCACCGCGACGGATGAGGGGCTGGCGGGCATCGCGCGTTATGCGAACGGCGACGCACGTGTCGCCCTCAACATGCTGGAGATGGCCGCTGGCGCCGCGAAGGGACGCGTGCTCGACGCGGAACTGATTGCGGACCTGGCGCAGAACCGCGCCCTGCTCTACGACAAGTCAGGTGAAGAGCACTACAACCTGATCTCCGCGCTGCACAAGTCGATGCGCAACAGCGACCCGGACGCTGCCGTCTACTGGCTGGCGCGCATGCTCGAGGCCGGGGAGGATCCGATGTACGTCGCGCGCCGCATCGTCCGGTTCGCGTCGGAGGACATCGGCAAGGCCGACCCGCGCGCGCTGACGGTGGCGGTGGCCGCGAAGGACGCACTGCATTTCATCGGCATGCCGGAAGGCAACACGGCGCTGGCGCAAGCGGCGATTTACATGGCCACCGCCCCCAAGAGCAACGCCGTTTATCGTGCATACGGCGAGGCTGCCGAAGCCGCCGCAAAGGAAGTCGCCGAGCCGGTCCCGCTGCACCTGCGTAATGCGCCCACCAAGTTGATGAAGTCGCTGGATTACGGCAAGAACTACCGTTATGCGCACGACGAGGCCGAGGGCGTCGCGGCCGACATGGATTGCCTGCCGCCCGCACACCGCAATCGCCGGTTCTACGAGCCGGTCAATCGAGGCCTGGAAATTGATATTGGAAAACGGCTCGAGGAATTACGAAAACGCAGGAAAAAGGGGTGATTCTTTCAGTCGAAGGACTCGAAGGAAGAGGAAGTAGCGAAGGAGGGGTTCTTAGATACTAAGAGGTCCTTCGACACTTCGCTCTTCTTCGACTCCTTCGATTGAGAAGACTTCCTACGGCTGCAGCAGCGGCGCCTGCGGAACTTTGCGCAACATCTCGGCGCGCAGCGGGAGGATGAAGGAGAACCGATAATCCCCCTGCATCCGGCCGATTGGAATGCCGACCAGGTGCCCCTCGCCGTTCAGGACGCCGCCACCCGAGACGCCGGGATGGCCGTCCGTCAGGCAGGTCACCAGGTTGTTCGACGTGCGCTGGCCGACATAGCCTGTCGAGAGGATGATGCCCTTCGAGTAATCGTTGCCAAGGCGGAAGATCGGTTCCGCGAAATCAAAGGCATACGTCAGGTCGAGATCGAGCGCCGGCAGATCGATCGGCTCCTTGACCTTCAGAATCGCCCAGTCGCCCGGATCCACTTCGACGTTGGCGTCGCCAGTGTCAACCACGCGCGCGGAAATCCCGCGCCCTTCGTACATGATCTTGATCGCCGTAATCTTCCGGCTTGTCGCGCCGTCCCCCAGCGCGATGACGCCGTGCTTGACGGTGATGAAGTAACCGTTCCCGAGGTAACCAGCCGTCCCGTAGTTGCTGGCGCCTGTGCTGTCGTAGGAATACATCTCGACGAAGCTCGCGCGGCGCTCGCGCAGCAGGCTGACAGGCAGCAGCCCCATCTCGGTCTTCAACTGTCGTTTGATGTCGGCGACCAGGGCCGCCCGGCTGTGGTCGTCAATCGGGGCCGCCACGTGCGGCTCGGCGGTCTTGCCGCTGGTCGCAGCCGCACCTTCGGTGCGCTGCCGCTTGAGCATGGTGACCTCGGCGCGGAGCGTCGCGATCTGCTCGTTCTCGTTTTCGGCGGCCTGGCGTGCGGCCAGGAAGCTGCCGAGACCGAAGAACATCACGGCAGACAGGGCAAATAACAGGGTCGGCAAAAAGCCACGGGTCATGAAACGAC
Source organism: Acidobacteriota bacterium (assembly GCA_046726015.1). Taxonomy (GTDB): domain Bacteria; phylum Acidobacteriota; class Vicinamibacteria; order Vicinamibacterales; family 2-12-FULL-66-21; genus QHWT01. The sequence continues at coordinate 21,466 of JBKOZS010000320.1, read as the reverse complement.
TCCAAGTTCGGCAGCCATACCGCTCCGCGCACCCCGCCCGGAGCCTACAGCTTTGCGCGCCCGGACCTCCGGGAACGCCCTTATCGCTTGGACAAACTTGCTGGGATGAATGCAGAGTAAACCCGAGTCAGCCTTAGGTCAAGCGAATACATCAGGATGGGACGAGTTTTTTCCGTCCTCGATTCACGACGGCCCGCCCCGTAACGAGCACCGGCGAGGCCCGCGGCGTCCGATCCCTAAATTCTCTGAAAATTTTTCTCGATTTCCCTTCGGGTGAGACGCAGGACCACCGGGCGGCCATGCGGGCAAACGCTCGAATACGCGGTACGCCTGAGCTCGTCGAGGATGTAGCGCATCTTCTCGAGCGTCAGCGGGTAGTTCGCCTTTACTGCCGCGTGGCAGGCCATGGTCGCGGCTATCCGCCTCAGGGCGTCCTCGACTCGCGACCCACGGTCGAGCCCTTCGAGGTCTTCCGCCAGAGCCCGAATGGCCGCCTCGCAGTCGCTCGGTGCGAGGACGGCCGGGACGGCCGACAGACGCAGGCTGCCCCCGCCGAACTCCTCGATTTCCATGCCGAAGCGCTCGAGTGTGGCGGCATGTTCCCCGAGCACCGCCCGTTGGCCCGGGGACAGTTCCAGCAGGAGCGGCGTCAGCAGGCGCTGGCTCTCGAGGCGCCCGTTCGTCAGTCGTTCCATCACCTGCTCGAAGAGCACCCGCTCATGCGCGACGTGCTGGTCGATGACAGCCACCCCCTCGTCGTCGACGGCAATGATGAACGTGTCGCGGAACTGGCCGAGGGCAATCATTGGTCGGAGGAGGGCCTGAGGCCCGAGTCCCGGGTCCTCGGTCCCGAGTCCCGAGTCGCGAGTCGCGAGTCCCGAGCCCTGAAGCCGGTCGCCTGGAGCCTGAAGGCCTTCAGGCGCGAAGCCCGAAACCGGAAGCCTGCTCTCCCCGCTCCAGCGATTGCCGACCGAAGCCCCGGCGAGCACGCCCGGGATCGCCATCGGCTGTGGTTCGGGCGCGAACGACTGCACCGGCGCAAGCTGAAACTCGGGGGCGCGGCCCTTGCCGAGCGCGTCGCCAAGCGCGCGCCGCAGCACCTCGTGCACCAGCGACTGCTCGAGGAACCGCACTTCGGCCTTCGTCGGATGAACGTTCACGTCCACTCGGTCCGGCGCGATGCGCAGGAACAGGTGGACCTCGGGGCTGCGCTCCTTGATGGTCGCCACGCTATAGGCTTCCGAAATCGCATGCGCGATCGTGCGATCCTTTACGATCCGGCGGTTGACAAACACATTCTGCGCCCCGCGTACGGGTCCCTGGTCGCCAAGGGCGGCAACGAAGCCTTCGATCGACAGGCCTCCGGCTTCTTTCCTGACATCGACGAGATCCGGGCGTTCACCAAAAAGCTGAAAGAAGCGGTCCCGGAGAGTCGCGGCCGGAGGGCACTGCAGAAGACTGCGTCCGCCCTGCCCTGAGCCTGTCGAATGGCCACTGGTCAATGTGAAGCCGACTTCCGGATACCCGAGCGCGAGCTGCGTCGCCAGCCTCGAGACTTGCGTCGCCTCGGCGGTGTCGGACTTGAGGAACTTCCGGCGCGCCGGCAGGTTGTAAAAGAGATCGGCAACCTCGATACACGTTCCCTCGGGGGCACCGACCTCCCGAACCGACGCGACGGCGCCCGCATTGACCTTGATCTCCGTGCCGCTCTGCGCGCCGCGCGCCCGCGTGCGCAGCGTAAAGTGCGAGACCGAGGCAATGCTGGGCAGAGCTTCTCCACGAAAGCCCAGCGTTCGAATCGCGCCGAGATCGTCCGCGCGGGCGATCTTGCTGGTCGCATGGCGCTCGATCGCCAACCGCGCATCCTCCGGATCCATGCCTTCCCCATCGTCCTCGACGCGAATCAGCTTCTTGCCGCCAAGCTCCACGGCAATGCTGATCCGGCGCGCGCCCGCGTCCAGCGCGTTTTCCACGAGCTCCTTCACGACGGACGCGGGACGCTCGACGACTTCACCTGCGGCGATTTGGTTTGCGAGATCCGTGGATAACCGGTGAATGCGTGCCATGCCTATGACAATCGAAGGAATCGAAGGAACTCAATTTGGGCATCGAAGGAGCGTCACCGCCATTTTAAATCCACCCTCTCTTGTGGAAGTACAAGAGCATCCCGCCGCTGACCGTCAGCATCAGCATCATCAGCATCCAGAACATCCGCTCTCCGCCAAGCCCGAAATGCGGGAGGTCGACGTTCATGCCGTAGAGGCCAGTGATGAACGTGAGCGGCATGAACACCGTGGCGATGACCGTCAGGACCTTCATGACGGTGTTCAGCTGGTTCGACACGGTCGTCAGGTGCGCATCGAGCAGGCTGGTAATCCGATCCTGGAAGAACATCGCTTCATCCGCGAGGCGTACGAGGTGATCGTGCACGTCCCTGAATCGATACGCGATCTGTTCGTCGATGAACGGAAACTCGCGTCGCGCAAGCCGCCCGACGACGTCACGCTGCGGCTGGACGACGCGGCGGAGCGACGAGACGTCGGCCTTGAAGTCCAGGATCTTCTTCGCAAGCGCCGGCGAGCTGTGTTCGAAGACTTCGGACTCGAGCTCGTCGAGCCGCTCGCTGAGCTCCTCGATCTCCGGCCGATAGTTGTCAACCATCGCGTCGATGATGCGGTGCATCAGCGCGGCGGCACCTTCGCCCAATGCCAGCGCGTTGCGCTGACAGATTTCCGAGACCTGTTCAATGGAGCGGGAGTCGCCGCTGTGAATCGTAACGAGGTAGTTCGGCCCGAGAAAGAAGTCGACATCGTAGGTGCGGAAGCAGTGCTCCGGCGCCTTGAAATCGATCCGGTGGAGGATCAGGTAGAGGTAGTCGCCGTAAGACTCGACCTTGGGAAAATGCGTGGTGCCGAGGGCGTCTTCCACCGCCAGCTCGTGGAAGTGGAAGACATCCGTGAGGATTCGCCCTTCGTCGGGCATCGGGTTCATCAGGTCCACCCACACCGTCCCTTTGCTCTGCCGCTGAAGCCAGGCGGGGTCGATCGCCTCCACAGGCTTCGTAACGCCGAGCGCATGGTCGTGCGCGTAGATCCTGATCAATCGCCGACCTTGACCTGCAGCGCCGCCTGCGCGGCGGCCAGCCGCGCGACCGGGATGCGGTAGGGCGAGGCGCTGACGTAATCCAGGCCGGCGCGTTCGAAGAAGTGCACCGACGAGGGATCGCCGCCGTGCTCGCCGCAGATCCCTACCTTCAGCTCCGGCCGCGTCGCGCGCCCCTTGCGCACACCAGTTTCGACGAGCTGCCCGACCCCGACCGTGTCGATGGTCGCAAACGGATCCTTCTCCAGGATCTTCTTGTCCTGGTACGCGCCAAGGAACTTGCCGATGTCATCGCGCGAGAACCCGTAAGTGAGCTGCGTGAGGTCGTTCGTACCGAACGAGAAGAACTGCGCCTCCGCGGCAATCTCGTCCGCGGTCACTGCGCCGCGTGGCACCTCGATCATCGTCCCCACCAGGTACTTGATCTTGATGCCCATCTCCTTCATCACGTCGGCGGCCACGCGATCGACCACGGCTTTCTGATCGCGGAGCTCCTTCACGGCGCCGACGAGCGGGATCATGATCTCGGGCACGACTTTCAGCCCTTCCTTGTTCAACTGGCAGGCGGCCTCCATAATCGCGCGCGCCTGCATCTCGGTAATCTCGGGGTAGGTGATCCCGAGACGCACGCCGCGATGACCGAGCATCGGGTTGAACTCGTGGAGCTGCTCGACGCGCCGGAGCAGGGTCCGCTTCTCCTCGAGGTCCTTCTTGTTGCCGTTGGTTGCTTCGAGGCGCGCGATGTCGACCATCAGGTCCTCGCGCTTCGGCAGGAACTCGTGCAGCGGCGGATCGATGGTGCGGATCGTGACCGGCTGCCCGTGCATCGCCTTGAACACGCCGTAGAAATCGTCGCGCTGCATCGGCAGCAGCTTCGCGAGCGCCTTCCGTCTGTCCGCCTCGTTATCGGCCAGGATCATCTGCTGCACGTAGGGAAGGCGTCCCTCGCCGAAGAACATGTGCTCGGTCCGGCACAGGCCGATGCCGCGCGCGCCGAACGCGTACGCGGTTTCCGCCTGGTCCGGCTGGTCCGCGTTCGCGCGGATGCCAAGCCGGCGGAACTTGTCCGCCCAGGACAGCAGGTTGTTGAACCGGCGGTAGATGTCGGACTGCTCTGCCTTCATCTCGCCGGCGATGACCTGGAGGATTTCGCTGGGCTTCGTGGCGACCTGCCCGAGCTTCACCTCGCCGGTGAGACCGTCGAAGGACACCCATTCGCCTTCCTTCACCGTCTTGCCGTTCACTTCGAACTGCCTGTTCGCTTCGCTGATGTGCAGCGCGCCCGCGCCGACGATCGAGGGCTTGCCCATCTGCCGGCCGACCACCGCGGCATGCGATGTCATGCCGCCGGTCGCGGTGAGAATCCCCTGCGCGACGAACATGCCGTGAATGTCGTCCGGCACCGTTTCCTTCCGGACGAGAATCACCTGCTTGCCCTGGCGCGTCCATTCGACAGCTGCATCGGCCGTGAATACGGCCTGGCCTGACGCGGCACCCGGCGATGCCGGCAGCCCCTTGCTCGCCACCGGCAGGGCCTTCCATGCCTTCGGCTCGAAGACCGGCGCCAGCAACTGCGACACCGATTCAGGGTCGACCTGCAGGACGGCTTCCTTGGGCGAGATCAACTTCTCGTCGACGAGATCCGTGGCAATGAAGACGGCGGCATAGCCGGTGCGCTTGCCGTTTCTCGTCTGCAGCATGTAGAGGCGCTCGTCCTGGATCGTGAACTCGAAGTCCTGGACGTCGTGGTAATGCTTCTCGAGGCGCGAGGTGATCGTCCGCAGCTCCTTGTAAGCTTTCGGCATCACCTTCTCGAGCTCGGCGATGGGCTGCGGCGTCCGCACGCCCGACACGACGTCCTCGCCCTGCGCGTTTACGAGGAACTCTCCGTAGAACTCCTTCGCGCCGGTGGCCGGGTTGCGGGTGAAACCCACGCCGGTGGCCGAGCGGTCGCCGGAGTTCCCGAACACCATGGCCTGGATGTTGACGGCCGTGCCGATGGCATCGGGAATCTCGTAGATGCGGCGATACTCGATTGCCCGCGCGTTGTTCCACGAGCGGAACACCGCGTCGCGCGCGCCCCGCAGCTGTTCGAGCGGATCCTGCGGGAAGCTCTTGCCGGTCTTCTGCCTGATCACGTCCTTGTACTTGTCGACGACCTCGCGAAGCCCCTGCTCGTCGAGATCGGTATCGGTCTTCGCGCCATGCGCCTTCTTGACCGCCTCGAACTGGTGCTCGAAGGTCTCCTTCGGAATTTCGAGGACGACATTGCCGAACATCTGGATGAAGCGCCGGTAGCTGTCGGAGGCGAACCGGCCGTTGCTGGTGCGCTTCTTCAGCCCCTCGACGGTCTCGTCGTTGAGGCCAAGGTTCAGGATCGTATCCATCATCCCGGGCATCGAGAACTTGGCGCCCGAACGGACCGAGACCAGCAGCGGGTTCCTGACGTCACCAAGCTTCGCGCCGGCCGCCGCTTCGAGCTTCTTCAGCGTCTCGATCATCTGCTTGTCGACTGCCGCCGGAGTCTTGCGCCCTTCCTTGTAGTAGAGCGTGCACGCTTCGGTGGAGATCGTCATCCCCGCGGGCACTGGCAGTCCCGCGTTGGTCATCTCGGCGAGGCCGGATCCCTTGCCGCCGAGCAGATCCTTCATGGTGCGATCGCCCTCGGCTTTGCCGTTGCCGAAGAAGTAGACGTACTTTCCTTTCGCGGACCGGGATGCGCTCTTCTTCACCGTGGGCTTCGCAGTGCTCTTCTTGCGTGCCATTTTCTTCGCCATTGCTTGTCGTTTACTCCGTTTGCGGAACAATTTCCGAGATATCAGCGAGATTGAGAACCAGGTCGCGGAGGTCGGCCATCAGCGCGAGACGCGCGGTCCTTACCCGCACGTCGTCGGCCATGACGAAGACTTCCGTGAAGAAGCGATCCACCGCCGCTCGCAGGCCGGCGATCTCCGCGAAGGCGCGGCGATAATCCGAGGTACGCGAGGCCTCCGCCACGCGGGGCCGCCGCGTATCCAGCTCGTCGAGCAGCGCGCGTTCCGCGGCTTCGGTCAGCGCGGCGCGATCGAGCGCGGCATCTCCCTTCAGCTCGCGGGCGATGTTCTTCACGCGCTTGAACAGGACCGCGAGCGCACGAAGGTCGTCCGAGCCCTCGAGCGCCTTGAGCGCTTCGGCAATCCGTCGTGCGCGCAACGGGTTGTCGGCATTGGTGCCGGAAACCGCGCTGCGAATGACCCCAAGCGGGAATCCGCGCTGCTCGAGCGCGTACCGGATGCGATCGTGCCCGAACGTGACGACATGAGCGAGATCCCAGCCGTCAGTCGCGGCGACCGTCCTGGGATCCGCGCGTTCGACGAGCGACGCGAGCGCGATTTCCCGGTCGACACCGGTGAGCTCCGGCAAATCCATGAGGGTTTTCACGATGCCCTGCATCTGCCGTCGCAGGCCGAACGGATCGCCCGAGCCCGTGGCGCGCTCGCCGGCTTTCATCAGCGATGTCACGCTATCCAGCTTGTCGGCCAGCGACACCGCGGCCCAGATGATCGCGGCGGCGCCCAGCTGCGCCTTCGTCGGTGGCGCATCCGCTTCAACGCCAATCGGCAGGTACTGGTAGTAGATCGCTTTCCACACCTGCTCGGGCAGCCGCTCTTCACGCGCGTAGATGCCGCCCATCGTGCCCTGCAGCTCGGTGAACTCGAACACCATGTCAGTGGTCAGGTCGGCCTTCGCGAGGCGTGCGGCTAACGCGGCGTTGTCCGCCTCGGCCGGCTTTGCGAACGCGGTCTCCGCGATCCACCGCGCGAGCCTCTCGATGCGCTCCGCCTTGTCGCGATAGCTGCCGAGCTTTTTGTGAAAGACGATCGTGTGCAGCCGCTCGAGGCGATCCTGGAGCTTCGTTCGACGGTCCGCTTCCCAGAAGAATCGGGCGTCGCGCAGGCGGGCCGTGACCACGCGTTCGGCGTTCTTTGCGATCGGCCGCTCGTCCGAGGGCGACGTGTTGACCACCGCGAGGAACGCTTCCTTCAGTTCGCCGTGTTCCCCGAGCACCGGAAAGTAATGCTGATGATGGACGAGCGTCGTCGTCAACACTTCGTGCGGAAGCTCGAGAAAGGACCGGTCGAAGAACCCGGCAACAACGCCGGGGTACTCGACGAGATCGGCCACCTCGTCGACAAGCGCAGCATGTTCACGGAGCGCCACGCGGCCACTGAGCTTGCGGGCCTTCAGCTCGAGCTCGCGCGCGATGCGATCGCGTCGCTCCGAGTGCTCGAGGATCACAAAATGCTCGTTCAACCGCGCGCGGTAATCATCGAACGTGCGCACTTTGATCGATCGCCCCGCGCGACCGCTCGTCGCGAGGAACCGGTGGCCGTAGGTGAAGGCTCCGGTGGTGACTTCCTGCACCAGGGGCCCCGCGGCTTCCGGCATTCGGGCGATCGTGAAGGGGACGACGCGGCCACCATAGAGGAAAAGCAGCCAGCGGATCGGCCGGCCGAATGTCAGCGCGCCGCGGCCGTCTTCCAGCATGGCGTCCCAGTTCATGGGCTTGGGAAACGTCATGTCGCGCAGCACCCCGGTCAACAGCTCCGGCAGGGCGTCGACTGCACTCTTGCCACGCTGCCGCCGTCGCGCGACGAGATAGGTGCCCTTGGGCGTTTCGGTGCGCTCCAGCGCTTCGAACGGCACGCCCTGCTTCTTCGCAAATCCCAGGGCCGCAGGTGTCGGCTCTCCGGCAGCATTGAAGGCTGCGGAGACGGGTGGACCGGTGATCGCCTCGTCGAGATCCTCCTGCCGCTCCGGCATGCGGCTGACGACCGCCGTCAAACGACGTGGCGTGCTGTAGCTCTCGACCGGCACGTCGGGCACCATGCGCATCTCGCGCAACCGCCCTTCGAGCTTTTCCGCAAGCTGCTTCGTCAGCCCCGGCAACCACGCCGCCGGAAGTTCTTCGACGCCAATTTCCAGTAAGAGTTCACGATCCATTGCGTATCACGGGACCTACGGCCTCGGGCGCCGGCCGTTCGTCTTCAACTCCTACCCATTTCTTCGCGATCGCCACCGCCAGCTGCCGCACGCGCAGGATGTAGGCCGTGCGCTCGGTGACGCCGATACCGCCGCTCGCGTCGAGCAGGTTGAACATGTGCGAGCACTTCAGGCAGTAGTCGAGCGCGGGCAGCACCAAGTTGGATCGCAGCAGCGTCTGCGAGAGCCGGTAGTACTGTTCGAAGAGCTCGCGATGGATGCGATGCAGTTCCGCCGGCGGCATGTCGACCTGGCCGAACGCGTACTTCGACTGCTCGACCTCGTCGCGGTGCCGCACGTCGCGGTACTTCACGCCCGGCGCCCACTCCAGGTCGAAGACGTTATCCACGTCCTGCAGCGCCATCGCAAAGCGCTCGAGGCCGTAGGTCAGTTCGACGGAAATCGGCGCGAGCTCGATACCACCCGCCCGCTGGAAGTAGGTGAATTGCGTGATCTCCTGGCCATCGAACAGCACCTGCCAGCCAATCCCCCACGCGCCGAGCGTCGGCGACTCCCAGTTGTCTTCCTCGAAGCGCACGTCGTGCGCGCGCAAATCGATCCCGCACGCCTCCAGGCTTTGCAGGTACAGCTGCTGGACTTCATCCGGCGCGGGCTTGAGGATGACCTGGAACTGCTGATGCTTGAAAAGGCGATTCGGATTCTCACCGAACCGTCCATCGGCGGGACGCCGCGACGGCTGAACGTACGCGACGCTCCACGGTTCGGGTCCCAGCACGCGCAAGAAGGTCTCGGGATGCATCGTCCCCGCGCCCATCTCGATGTCGAGAGGCTGCTGAACAAGACAGCCCCGCGAAGCCCAGAACTCCGACAGTTTGAAAATCAGTTGCTGCAGCGTGACCATTAATCAGTGGGCAAAAGTCCCGAGTCCTCAGTCCCGAGTCGAGGTCCCGATTCCCGCGTCTCGGTTCCAGAAGCTCGCGTATGCGGATCGCCAGCTAATCCATGCGATCCGTGAGTCGATCCGTTCACTCCGTGTAGGCCGTGGCCGATCTCGCGCAAGACACGTGCGGACTTCAGTTCCTTTTCGAGGTGCACGTGGATCAAGCGCCTGTGCGCGATTTCCAGTTGGCGGGCGGCGTCCGGCTCGAGCGCCACGCTATCCAGCGTCTCGGGCGACAGTGCCGCCGCGCTCCGCAAAAACCGTAAGGCATCGATCGACAGCGTCGTCCCTCCCCCGCCCGGTGCGCATCGGCGGCAGAGGTAGTGTGCTTCCCTCGGCGGCATCACGGCGCCTCCATCGAATGCGCCCGCACACCCCGGACAGCTCGACAACTGCGGATAGACCCCTTGCAGCCGCAGCAGCCAGAATTCGAAATACCGCGCCAGCCTCTGCACCGGGGCGCCAGCCGCGAGCGCGTCAACCACGGACGCGCCCAGCCGATACAGGCGTTCGTCCGCATGGGCTTCGGGGGCCCACTCGTCGATTAGTTCCGCGAAATACTCGGCGTGCCCCAGCGCCGACGCATCCGACTGCGGGCGCCCGACAGCCGCCAGCGGGCTCGTCTGTGGCTCCACGTAGTTAATGCGAACAAGGTCGCGCAGCTCGCGTTCGTAATATGCCACGCCCGCTCGCGTCAGTGGCTCGAGCGTGCCCATGAACTTCGACCGGGCCCGGCGCGCCCCCTTGGCCACACCGCGCTTTTTGCCGCGGTCCCTCGTCAGGAACACAACAATCCGGTCCGCCTCGCCAAGCTTGTACGTGCGCAGGATCAGCGCATCGGAGGTGTAAACCGGCATTGGATGACCCGTTATTCTACCCCCGCTCCACCACCCTCAGGAACATCGTGCCCAGTCCGAGGAAGGACAGGAACCCGAATACGTCGGTGAGCGTGGTGATGAACACCGACGACGCCAGCGCCGGATCGATCTTCAGGGCGCGCAGCGACAGCGGAATCAGTGTGCCGGCCGTGGCCGCGACGAACATGTTGATGATCATCGCGGCGCCAAGGATGATGCCGAGCCAGAGATTCCCTTTCCAGGCCCAGACGACGAGCGCGCCGACAACGCCGCAGGCGATGCCGTTACCAAGACCGACTGCAGCTTCCTTGAACAACGCCTTGCGGGTGTTGGCCCACGTCAGCTCGCCCAGCGCGATGCCGCGCACGATCACTGTCAGCGTCTGCGTGGCGGCGTTGCCGCCCATGCCGGCAACGACGGGCATGAAAACGGCGAGCGCCGGCGCCTGCGCGATGCGCCCTTCGAACAGGGCAACCACCGACGCCGCGATGAACGCTGTCACGAGGTTGACCTGCAGCCATGGCACGCGTTTCCGCAGCGACTCGGTCGCCGGGGAGAACACGCGGTCGTCGCTCGCAACTCCGGCAAGGCGATAAACGTCCTCGGTCGCTTCGTCCTTGATGACGTCGATGACGTCGTCGACGGTGATCACGCCAACCAGCTTGTTTTCTTCATCCACGACGGGAATCGCCAGCAGGTTGTAGGACGCGACGAGCCGCGCGACCTCTTCCTGGTCGGCGTCCGTGCGGACGCTGATCAAATCCGTCGTCATGATGCGCTTGAGCGGCGTCGACGGCGGGACCAGGAGCAATCGCCGCAACGAGACGACACCTACCAGGTGCCGCCGTGCATCGACGACGTAGAGGTAGAAGACCATCTCTACGTCGCGCGATCCTTGGAGCGCGCTGATTGCCTCGCTGACCGTCATGTCTTCCGAAAGCGCGAAGACTTTCGGATTCATGATGCGGCCCGCGGTCTTCTCCGGGTACTCGAGCAGCTCGCCAACCTCGGCGCCGGGGCGCTTTTCGATCAGCTCGAGGACCGATGCGCGCAGCTCCTCCGGCAGGTAATCAACGATGGCGGCGGCGTCGTCCGACGGGAGCTCCTGCAGGAGGCGCGCGATCTCTTCGGCGGATCGATCCGAGAGGAGCGCCGCGCCGGCCTCGGGGCCGAGCTCGGAGAGCGCCTCCATCGCAAGCTTGCTGTTGCGCTCGACGAGCAGCGCGAAGGCGGTCGCGCGCTCCTTCTCATTGAGCTCGGAGAAGACCTGCGCAAGATCTGCGGGGTGCTGTTTCTGGAGCAGATTGACGAGATTCGCCGTCGCGCCGAGTCGAATCAGGCGCCGGACGGAATCAAGGGCGACGTCAATCTTGCGATGGGCCATGAGATCCGCCCATTCTACTTCGCGCAAGACGGAAGACGGAAGGCGGAAGACAGAAAAACGGAGGAAAGAAGGCTCGGAGCCTTCCTTCCTCCGTCTTCAGTCTTCTGCTTTCCGTCTTTCAGTATTCGACTTTACTGCTGTTGCTGAAACTCTCGTCGAATACCAGTCTCCTTCACCGTATAGCCGGCGGGCACCTGGAACAGCGAGGGATCGGGCTCGGCGCGCACGATGTTCGTGAGCCGGTAACTCGATTCACCGATGCGCGGATCGGTGTGGTGCGTAAAGACGAGCACGTTCAGTTCCGGCGAGCGCCATTCCTCTGAGCTCACGATGATTGGCTGCTCGTTGCCGATCTGTCCCGCGGGAATGGTGCTCGTGGTTTTCTGTCCTTCGACCACGATCCCTTCCATCGTTTTTCTCTCGAGCGGGCCAATGCTGCGGATGTCTCCGCCCGGGGGCGGTGGAGGTGGCGGCGGTCCGCCAACCCGCGGCATCCCGGCGGGAGCAGGTGGAGGCGGCGGTGGAGCTGTGCGAGTGCCTTCGCCCGCCGCGCGCTCCCGTTCCATCTTGATTCGTTCTTCGACGCGCGCCTTTTCAATCTTGGCCATGATCTCGCTCGTCGCCTCTCGGCTGGTCTTCCAGGCCACGCGGCTCTCGGGATCCAGGCTGTACGAAACGCCCGCGACGGCATCGACGATCGAGATGGCCATGGTGCCGTTGCCACGATCCTCCTCCCGCCGGGTACGCCCCTCGCTATCGCGATAGACACGGCCGGTGGTGCGCCTCGAGATGCGGTTTCCATCGGCCAGCGTCTGGTTCGTTTCAATCACGATCTCGGCTGAGTACGGTGCACCCTTGACGCTTTTCTCGAGCGGCACGCGTTGCGCCATCGCGACGCTGAATTCGCGACCCCGATATTCGGCCATCTGCCGCTTCGCGTGTTCCTCGGGGTCCTGCGCGTATGCGGCCGTTGCGGTGACTACCGCGATTCCTATCAGCATCAACCTACGCATGTTGAACTCCTGCACGCCCGAACTCGCCGAAGCGCACTGCGCGAAGGCGGCCGGGCCGACTGGTCGCAAGGACGAATTAGTCACTCACCAGGCGCACCGCCCGCGCGAGGCCGTCCTGGCCCAGGATCAGGTCGGCCTTCACTGCAACGGTGCGTGAAGCCGGCGGCATCATGCCGAGCGTGGGCAGCATCGAGACCGGCAGGTCCACGCGCACCAGTTCTCCGCTCTCGAGCGCCGGCAGATCGCGGGCGCCTGGCCACGGCACGAACTCGCCCATGACCGGATCGGGAGAGGCGCCGCGCGAGTCCGAGAAGGACGTGTGCATGCGCCCATCCGGTTGTGTTGGGAGGGGAACGCGGCGTCCCTCCCGTCCCAGTCCGATGCCAACGACGATGAGCAGCGCGGCGGCGGTCGCGAGCGCGGTCATCCACCCATAGGCTGCGCGTGAGTAAGCGGGCGACGACCGCTGCGCTTCGTCGAACGCCGCGAGCAACGCCGCCTCGCGCCGTGGATCGGGCGGCGGCACGACAACCTCGTCGGCCAACCGCCGCAGCGCGACGAGCAGTTCGCGATCGGCTGATTCCTGATGCTGGTCGCTCATAACATCCAATCCCGCGCCGGCCATCGGGCGACGGACCGCTGCTCGCCCCGCAGCCGCGATTCGAGCATCGTGCGTCCGCGATGAAGCCGCGAACGGACGGTCCCGATCGCGCAACCCACTGCACCGGCGGCGTCCGCGTAACTCAGTTCCTGCAGATCGCACAGCACAACTGCCTCCCGATACACGACCGGCAGGCTGTGAAGCGCCCGCCGCAAGGCCGCGACCTGCCGATCCCGTACGAGTCCAGCAAGCGGGTCCGGACTAACCGACGTGGCCTCCGTCGCGACATCGGGCAACGGATCCATCATCCGGTCCTTCGACAGCCGTCGTCGCGCGTGGTTCCGTGCAATGCCAAGCAGCCAGCTGATCACCGCCGCGCGGCCAGGCTGGTAGCGACGCGCCTCGTGGATCACGGTCATGAACACGTCCTGCGTCACGTCCTCGGCCGCCGCCGGATCGCCCGTCATGTGGGCGGCAAACCGGTAGACGTCAGGCCTGCGCCGGCGATACAGGTCGCCAAAGGCGTTCCGATCGCCCTGGACAATTGCCGCCACCAGCTCCTCATCCGACGCGCTCATGAATACCGTTCGACGCGGTCAGAGTGTATTCAGTCTGGACTTGCGAAAAGTTCCAAGTCCGTGGATGTGGGGTCCGACCCCAGTGGCGATCCGCGCGGTGTGTAATGGAACGTCCGGGGTCTGACCCCAGTCGTCGGGGGCTACGATCGGCGGGGCAGGCCCAAATCGTCGAGGACGCGCTCGTTGTCGCGCCAGTCGGCCTTCACTTTCACGCGCAGATCGAGGAACACCTTCGCGCCAAGCGACTTTTCAAGGTCCTGGCGGGCTTCGGTACCAATCCGTTTGATCATCTCACCCGCACGGCCGATGACGATTGGCTTCTGTGATTCCTGTTCCACGAGAATCGTGCAGTAGATGCGCGTGAGTCCGCCGGGCTTCGCCGGTTCGTCGTATTGATCGACGACCACGGCGGTCGAAAACGGCAGCTCGGCGCGCGTGTGTTGCAGCACTTTCTCGCGGACGGTTTCCGCGGCAAGCGTCCGCTGCGGCTGATCGGTGAGGAAGTCTTCCGGGTAGAGCGGCTCTCCTTCCGGCATCCGTTCGAGGAGCAGCCGTTCGAGACGGTCGACGCCGTCGCCGGTTGACGCCGATACCGGGACGATCTCGGCAAAGTCGTGCCACTGGCGCAACTGATCGATCACCGGCAGCAGCTTTGGCTTGCTGACCAGATCGATCTTGTTCAACACCAGGATCACCGGCAGCGTGGCTTCTTTCAGAAGGTTCGAGACGTACTCGTCGCCTTTCCCGGGACGCGTCGACGCGTCGTGCATCAGGACCGCAACGTCCACTTCGCGAAGGGAATCAACGGCGGCGTCGACCATGCGGACGTTCATGCGGTGCAGCGGCCGATGGATGCCAGGGGTATCGACGAAGACGATCTGCCCTCCTTCGACGCCCTCGGGGTGCGTGGGCGAGGCCGGTTTCTCGGGATAGTTCTTCACGCCGAGAATGCGCGTTCGCGTGGTTTGCGGCTTGTCGGAGACGATCGCGATCTTCTCGCCGATGATGCGGTTGAGCAGCGTCGACTTGCCCGCATTCGGGCGGCCGATGATCGCGACGAAGCCCGAACGCATCGTTACCGCTTCACGGCTTGCTCGCCATATCCGCTTCGTGGTGCAGCCGGGTTTTCCGTGGCCGCCTGGCGGACGGGTGCAGGAGCGGGCCGCCGGATGCGCACCTTGTGGATGCGGCGACGTTCCGCTTCGACCACTTCGATCGAGAGCCCGTCGAGCTCGAACATCTCGCCGACAGCAGGGACGCGGCCGAGCCGCGTGAGGACGTAGCCGCCAACGGTCTCGAACCCTTCCGGCTCGATATCGACACCCAGGCGCTCGCGCACTTCGTCGAAGCTCACCCGGCCGCTGAAGACGAACGACCCGTTGCCTTCGTCGACGATCGGCTCGGTCTCGACGTCATACTCGTCGCGGATTTCGCCAACGATCTCCTCGAGCAGATCCTCGATAGTAACGAGTCCGGCCGTGCCGCCGTATTCATCGACCACGATGGCGATCTGCACCTGCTTCCGCTGGAACTCCTTCAGAAGTTCCGAGACGCGCTTGGTCTCGGGCACGAACGTCGCCGGCCGGATGATCTCCGTGATCGGATCGCCATCGCTCGCCGTCTGGAGGCGCTTGACGAGATCCTTCACGAACACCATGCCGACGATGTTGTCCAGGTTCTCCTTGTAGACCGGGAATCGTGAGTACTCCTGCTCGCGAAACAGCGCGCGCAAGTCCGCGAGCGTCGCAGTGGACTGGATCGCGACGATGTCCGGACGCGGCGTCATGACTTCGCGCGCGAGCGTGTCGCCAAAGTCGACGATCGACTGCAGAAGGCGCCGCTCGTCCCCTTCGATCAGCCCCTGCTCTTCACCCGCTTCGAGGTAGGCGTGCGCGACTTCTCCCGGCTCGTCTTCCGTCTGCGCCTGGGCGCCGTTGCCGCGCTCGGGGCGCGCGTTCGTCAGCAGGCGCACGAGGCCGCCGCTGATCGGCGAGAGCGCGCGAGTGATGATGCTGAACGGTGGCAGCAGCACTGCCAGAACCGCTTCCGGGTTCTTGCGGACGATGAGCGTCGGAAGCACGTGCTCGCACAGCAGGATGTAGACGGCCACGCACGCGAGCAGAATGCCAATTGACGTGAAGGTGACGCCGGAGCGGCCGGTGAGGACCGCAAACAACACCGTCGCGAGCGAGAAAATGATCCCGAGGAGCAGGCGCGCGGGGACGAACAACTGGACGGGATCGTCGAGGTAGTAACCAAGACGGTCGTCGCGGCCGCGCTCGGCCATGAGGCGCAGCGACAGCTTCATCAGCGCGCTGAACGCAGTCTCGATCGTGCCGACGTAGACGGCAGCGACCCCGAGAAGGAAGAGGAAGAGTGGGATCATTTATCTCTGCTCGCTGGGGCCCCACCCCCAGCTCCCACCCCAGCGCGCAACGAACGCGCGCCGGGAGCCCCGGGCTCGCGCGCGCCCGGCGGTCCGGCTGCGCCGGCCTTCACTCCGTCGCCTCGCGCGAGCCGCGGGCGCTTTATCTGTGCTCGCCACGTCCCCACCGTTGCCTCTTGTGAGGCGATGGAACTTTGCGTTCGATGAGTCCCGCGCGCAACCCACCCCGTTCGCGCAGCCGCTGTTCGAGGCGCGCCATGCGGCCGCGGTCCGCCGGGTGGTCGTGATCGTATCCCAGCAGGTGTAGCAGGCCGTGCAGGGCCAGCACCTTCAGCTCGGAGGCGTACGAGTGCCCGGCCTCCGCGGCCTGCCGGCGCGCGGTCATCGTGGAGATGACGATATCGCCAAGGGTGCGAGGTGCGATGCGCGAGGCGCGAGGTGCGGTCTGCGACGCCGGAGGTGCGATGCGCGAGGCGCGAGGAACGCGGTCCTCAGCAAAGCTCAAGACGTCGGTCGGTTTGTCCTTGCCGCGAAACTGTTTGTTGAGCGCGCGGATGCGCGCGTCGGAGACGAGGGCGACGGCGAGCTCGCCGCGCGCGGACGCGGGCGCGACGCGCGTCAGCCACGCGGCAAGGCCGGGGGCGCGCACCGCTCCGCCGCGCCCGTCCGTCACGGTGATGCGCAAGCGGCTCATCGGAACCCTGCGGGTCCGCGTGATCCGCCGGCGACTAGCGGGGTCCGCCACCGTAGGCTTCGTACGCCTTCACGATCTGCTGCACGAGCGCGTGACGCACGACGTCCTTTTCATCGAAGTGGATGAACGCGATGCCGGAAACGTGGCCGATGACCTTCATGGCTTCGACGAGCCCCGATGTCCGGCCCGTCGGTAGATCGATCTGCGTGACGTCACCGGTGATGACCGCCTTCGAGCCGAACCCGAGCCGCGTCAGGAACATCTTCATCTGCTCCGACGTGGTGTTCTGCGCTTCGTCCAGGATGACGAACGCGTCGTTCAGCGTGCGGCCACGCATGAAGGCGATCGGTGCAACTTCGATCGTGCCGCGCTCGAGCAGCCGCTCGGCCCGATCGAGGTCCATCATGTCGTAGAGCGCGTCGTACAGCGGACGCAGGTAAGGGTTCACCTTCTCCTGGAGGTCGCCCGGCAGGAAGCCGAGCTTCTCCCCCGCTTCCACTGCCGGCCGCGCCAGGATGATCCGGCTGACGCGCTTGGAGAGCAGGAACGACACCGCCTGGGCCATGGCGAGATACGTTTTGCCGGTGCCCGCCGGTCCGATACCGAAGACAATGTCGTGCTGTTCGATCGCGTCCAGGTATTTCTTCTGCGTGACGCTCTTCGGGACCACCTGCCGCTTGCCCGACGTCTTGGTCGACGAGCGCAGGAAGTAATCGGCAAGCTCGACGTTCTCGTCCTGCGCGACGAGCTGGGCGGCGGTGCGCACGTCTCCCTTGGCCAACCGGTAGCCGCCGCGAATCAGCGACGAGAGCTGGTCGAGGACCTTCTCTGCCCGGGCGACGTCGGCCGGGTCCCCTTCCACTATCAGCTCGCTGCCGCTCGTGCGGATCCGCACGTTGAACTGCGATTCGAGATGCTTGAGATTCTCGTCGAAGGTTCCAAACAGCGATTCGGCCCCTTCGTCAGGGACCGTCACCTTGCGCATGGCAGATGTAGGGATGGGCGGTAACTCCTTCTATCTGAGCAAATTACCAGAGCGAGATCCTAGCACGTTTGGTGCCGCGCGTCATTCACCCGCCTTGATCCTCAGCTCTCGCAATTGTTTAGCGTCGACCGGCGAGGGGGCGCCGGCCATCAGGTCGACCGCCTGGGCTGTCTTGGGAAACGCAATCACCTCGCGAATCGATTGCTCACCGGCGAGGATCGCGATGATGCGATCCAGCCCGAGCGCAATGCCGCCGTGAGGCGGCGTGCCGTATTCGAGCGCATCGACGAAAAATCCGAAACGGAGTTTCGCTTCCTCTTCCGACATTCCCAGGAGTTTGAAGATCAGACGCTGCAAGCGCTGGTCGTGGATCCGGATGCTGCCGCCGCCGATCTCGCTGCCGTTCAGCACGAGGTCGTAAGCCCGCGCCCGGACCGACCCCGGATCGGACTCGAGCCGATCGGCATCCGACTCGAGCGGTGCGGTGAAGGGATGGTGCATGAATTCCCATCGCTTCTCCTCCTCGAGCCACTCGAACATCGGGAAGTCGACAACCCAGATGAACTCGTAGCGATTGGGATCGAGCAGGTTTTCGCGTTTCGCCATGCTCAGCCGGAGTGCGCCGAGCAGGCGCGCCGTTGGCGCGGGCGGACCTGCGGCAAGGAGCAGCAGGTCCGATGGTTTCGCGCCCGCGAGGTCGAGGGCGCGGCGGATCACGTCTTCTCCAGCGGCCTTCAACGCCGAACTTTGAACGCTCCCCTCGGCGTGTCTCGCCCACACCACGCCCGCCCCGCCGAGCTGCTTCACCTCGTCCTGAATTTGATCGAGCTCCTTGCGCGAGTATCGCGCCCCGTTCGGCACGAGGAAGCCGCGGACCTCGCCCCCTCTCGCGATCGCGTTGCGGAAGACCGCGAACTCGGACGATCCGAACGGCTCCGACAGCTCCATCAGCTCCATGCCGGCACGCAGGTCCGGCTTGTCCGATCCGTATTTCGCGATTGCTTCCGCGTACGGCATTCGCCGGAACGGCGCCGGCGCATCGCGGCCAATCAGCGCCATCAGGCGTCCCATCAGCGGCTCGAGGGTCGAGAACACGAGATTCTCGGTCGCAAACGAGATCTCGAGGTCGACCTGCGTGAACTCCGGCTGGCGATCCGCGCGGAGATCCTCGTCGCGAAAGCACTTGACGATCTGAAAGTAACGATCGAGGCCGGAGATCATCAGGATCTGCTTGAAGATCTGCGGCGACTGCGGCAGCGCGTAGAACTCGCCGGGGTGCACGCGGCTCGGTACGAGGTAGTCGCGCGCCCCTTCGGGTGTGGACTTCGTCAGGATTGGCGTCTCGATCTCGAGAAAGCCTTGCTCGTCGAAGTACCGGCGAATCTCGAACGCGGCCTTGTGGCGCAGCATCAGGTTCTGCTGCAGCTTCGGCCGGCGCAGATCGAGATACCGATACCGCAGGCGCGTCTCCTCCGAGACGTTCGAGTCCTCGTTAATGGGAAACGGCGGCGTCTTCGCGTCGTTCAGCAGGCGGATGTCGTGCGCGACGACCTCGACCTCTCCAGTCTTGATCTTCGGGTTGACCGATTCTTTCGAGCGCTTTTCAACGCGTCCCTTCACGGCGACGACGTACTCGGGCCGCAGACGGTTGGCGGCGTAGACCAGGCCCGGATGATCGTCACGCGCGACGACCTGCGTGATGCCGTGGCGATCCCGCACGTCGAAGAACACGAGCGCGCCCAGGTCACGCACGCGATGCACCCAACCGAGCAGCACGACGTCCTTGCCGGTGTCCGCTGCCGTCAGCTCACCAGCCGTATGCGTGCGCCAGAGATCGCCGAGTTGTTCAACGTCCGCCATCATTTGAGCCCGTCTGCCACGGATGCGCGTGGCGCCGAGGTCTGCACTCCTGTCTTCATATTCTTGATCGTGACCTCGCCGCGGGCGATCTCGTCGCCGCCAAGGATGACGACAAACGCGGCGTTTCGCGCGGACGCGTACTTGAACTGCTTTCCGAGCTTGTCCGCCTCCGGATACATCTCCACGCGAAATCCCGCCGCGCGCAATTCCCCCGCGAGCTGCAGCGACTCCGGCGCGGATTCCGGCGAAAAAATCGTCACCAGCACGTCAGGTCCGCTCGTCTGCACGTCTGGCGGAAACATCTGCCGCTCGGTCATCACGACGAGGATGCGTTCGAGCCCCAGTGAAAAGCCGCATGCGGGGATGTTCTCGCCGGAGAACATCCCGATGAGGCCGTCGTAGCGTCCGCCGCCGCCAAGGCTGCCCGCAAGATCCGGCACCGAGATCTCCATGATCGCACCGGTGTAATAGGACAGCCCGCGGGCGAGACGGGGCGTGAACGTGATATGCCCCTTCGCCGGAGTTGCTTCGGCCAGCGTCGTAATGGCCGCGATATTTTCTGCGGCCTTCCGGCCCCGCTCCTCTCGAGAGACCAGTGAATCGAAGGTCGGCTTGTCCTCGAACGCCCGCAGGCACGTTGCAGCAGCCGTCTCTTCGATGCCGCGAGCGATGAGTTCCGCCCGGACGCCATCCCGTCCGATCTTGTCGAGTTTATCGATCGCCACCAGCGCGTCGGTGTGGCGATCGACCGGCACGCCTGCGGCATTGAGCATGGCCGTCAGCAGCTCGCGGTGATTGAGCTGAATATCGAAATCGGTGAAGCCGAGCGACTGTAATACCTCGCTGACGGCGGCGAGCATCTCGACTTCAACCACCGGCGACGTCGACCCGATGGAATCGACGTCGCACTGGTAAAACTCGCGAAACCGTCCGCGCGCCGGACGGTCCGCACGCCATACCGGCTGAATCTGGTAGCGCTTGAAGAATTTCGGGAGCTTCGCGCGGTGCTCGGCGACCACACGCGCGAGTGGCACCGTGAGATCGTACCGCAGCGCGAGATCCGTCTCGCCGGACGCTTCGTGCTCGCCGCGGCGCAACACCTTGAAGATGAGCTTGTTCCCCTCTTCGCCGTATTTGCCCGTGAGCGTCTCGATGTTCTCCATCGACGGCGTCTCGAGCGGCTCGAACCCGTAGCGTTCGTACGTGCGCCGCACGATGTCGATGACGTGTTGCCGGCGGCGGACGTCCTCGGGCAGGAAATCGCGCATGCCGCGCGCTGGATGCGTGTGCGACGGCATGGCAGCTAGGCCTGGACCGCCATGTACTCCAGGCGGTAGCGCACGTAGTTCTCTGCGTACCAGCGGATCGACGTGACCTCCTCGTCCGTCAGCGGGCGACGGATCTTGCCGGGGCTCCCCATGACGAGCGAACGCGGCGGGACTTTGAACCCTTCCGGCAGCAGCGTGCCGGCCGCCACGATGCAGTCGGAGGCAATCTCGACACCGTTCAAGAGAATCGCACCCATGCCGACGAGCACGCGATCGTCAATCGTGCATCCGTGCACGATCGCGCCGTGCCCGACCGTCACCTCGTCGCGGATCGTGGTGGGATGCGTGTCGCGCATGACGTGCACGATCGTGCCGTCCTGGATGTTCGTGCGGCGGCCGATGCGGATGCGATTGACATCACCGCGCACGACAACGTTCATCCACAGGCTGCTCTCGGCCCCGATCTCGACGTCGCCAATCACCTGCGCGGACTCGTCCACGTATGCGTCCGCCGCGACGCGCGGCATGACGCCTTTATAAGGCCGGAGCATCCCCCGATCTTACCGTATGCCGCGGCGGTTTGCCGTTTGCCGTCTGCGGTTTGCAGTCTGCAGTTCGCAGTTCGGTAGACAGCCTGCCGCTCACCGATGACTGCTTACCGTGAACTGTAAACCGCCGCGAACTGTCAACCGCCAACTGCCGACGGCTGCGCGGTCGTCGTTTCCCTCGTCGTCGGATATTTGATCCCGAGCTGATCGAGGTAGGTCTTGTACCGCGACCGGTCGTAGTAATACTTCTTCATCTCCGGCCGGTAC
>JBKOZS010000319.1:0-22090 GCA_046726015.1 Acidobacteriota bacterium | reverse complement strand
ACACCTCGCGTATCGGCCGGCTTCGCGCTTCCGTACACACGTGCGCGACGATGCGGTAGATCCAGGTCGAGAGGCGTGCCTCGCCGCGAAAGTACGGCAGGCCACGATGGACCTTCAGGAATACCTCCTCCGCGAGGTTTCTCGGCACGGCCATGTACTTCAACGGCGTGCTGTTATCGCGTGACGAGCTCGACCGCTTCTACGCGGCGCCAATGGACAGTCGCAGACCTGAGCCGCCGCCAAATGTCAGTCCGTAGCACGCCCGTTACGGTCCCGCTGTAGATTCTTGCCGGATGTAACGCGCGTTACCCTCGAGCTCAGTCGGCGGAAGTAACGCGCTACCACTTCGACACGATTTTTCCTGCAAATTCCACAGTAATTCATGCATTGGCGTGGCACCACGCTTGCTGTTTAGGGTGGTAGCTAACCGCTTCGGCGTTCCGCTGAAGCAACCGCCCGCCACCACCACCTGCCAACAGGCTGCAGGGAGCGTCTTCGGACCTCCCTGTCCTGCCATGTACGAGGATTTCGCGGTCACTGCGCGGGGCCCGGAAGATCGCGGTGTACCGCCCTAAACAGTTCCTTCGACCCTCAGCTTTTCCTTCGACCTTCGACCCTCAGCTTTTCCTTCGACCTTCGACCAAGAGTCGGCTGTTCCTTCGACACTTCGTCTTCCTTCGAAACTTCGATTGTAAAACTCACCGTCGCGGCATAGCGCGCGCCGGTGGCATGCGCGCGAGCGTCGTGCGGATGCGCTGGAACTCGGCGCTGTCGCGACGGCCGCCGGGACGGACGACCTTGAGTTGCGCGCGAAGCCGTTCGATGCGATCCGCTGGTGACGGATGCGTCGAGAGGAACACCTCGACCGAGCCGGGATCGTGCCCGGCGCGGGCGCGCAGCGTCTGCATGAACTCGAGCATGCCCCGGGCATCCCAGCCAGCTCGTCGCGTGATCTCCACGCCCACGCGATCGGCCTCGCGCTCGTCGTCGCGGCTGAACTTCATCATGTAGCCTCCCGCGAGAATTTGCGCGCCGGTTTGCGCGGTCCGTGCCCCGCCGGAGTTGCCGAGCACGGCGCCGAGCAATCCGAGAAGCCCGTTCGCGATCGCTCCCTTCGAAATCTGATCGGCCGCGTGGCGCTGCGCGATATGCGCGATCTCGTGCGCCAGCACGCCCGCGAGTTGCGACTCGTTGGTGGCCGCGTGCATCGCGCCCCGGTGCACCCACACAGGTCCACCCGGCAGGGCAAAGGCATTGATCTCGCGATAGTTCGCGATGGAGAAGCTGTAGGGATATTTCGGTCCACGCGCGCGTGCGACGAGTTGCCGGCCGATCGTGGCAACGTACGCGTGCGGCGATCCACCGACTTCAGGCACTTCCGACTTCACTTCCTTCTGCGCTTCGCGACCGAGCTTGATCTCGTCGTCAACCGAAATGAGCGAGATCGCTGCCACGGACGTGGCGGCGACCAGCCAGATACTGAGGCCGGCGCTGGTGAAGCCATGACGCATGCGCAACACTTCCGTGTATCCGTGTGGATCCGGGTGATTCCGTGTGGATCCGTGGTTAGACCCTGGGTGCCGGAGCTGCCGGGATTTCCTCCGGCCGATGACGCCGCAGACGCGCGTTGGCCGCGGTGACCTCGGCACCATACAGCAGCAACACCGCCGAGGTGTAGACCCACACGAGGAAGACGACGACGGCGGCGACCGAGCCGTGGATGTTGCTGAACCGCGTCAGGTCGTGGACGTACCACGAGAACAGGGACAGGGCGCCGCGCCACAACAGTCCCGTCAGCACCGCTCCGACCCACACGTCTCGGAAACGCACTTTTGCATTCGGCACGAAATAGAAGATCAATCCAACGACGATGATGAAGACGACGGTCGTGGCCCATCTCACGGCAAAGTGGGTCAACACGGCCAGGCCCGGGGCGCGCGTCATTACGACCGAGAACCACCGCGCCTCGATGACGTTGATGGCGCTCACGAGCAGCAGGCCGGCAAGGAGCAACAATGACGCGGCGACGAGCATCACGAAGGAGATCAGCTTGTGCTTGAAGTAGCTTGGCTGCTTCTCGACGCCCCAGGCGTGATTGATGGCCGACGTGATGGCGCCGAACACTCCCATCGCGGCCCAGATCATCAGCAGGCTGCCGGCAACGCCCAGGCGAATGCGCGCCTGTTGCAGCGAATCGAGCTGCGTGGTGACGAAGTCGAACTGGCGCGGAAAGTACCGCAGGACGAAATTGAGGATGGACGCGCGATCCCCTTCGTTTGCCGTGACGCCACCGAGAACGGAAAACGCGAGGAGGAAGAAGGGAAACAGTGACAGGAGCGCGTAATACGCGATCGAGGAAGCGAAGGTGAGATCGTTGCTGTTATAGATCCCGACCACGCCGCGCCAGATCGCGAGACCGGTCAGCCGGAGCTCCCCGCGAATCCGCGCGAGGGCGCCGCGCAAGCGACTCACCTGCCTGCGCGCACACGGCTCGGGAGAGCGCCTCCCATGGATGACCCGGCAGAGCCGGACTGATCCCATGCGCGGCGCACTTCCGTCGCCGCCCAGATAGGCAGCGTGCCCGTCGCCCACGCTCGTGCCGCCTGCGACACCTTGCGACGGAGCGATGGCGTCTTCAACACGTAATACGCCGCGCCGATCACCGCCGCCGCGAGCACCACGTTCGCAGCCGTACGTGCTTGCGCTTCAGTCATCACTACAGACACCGGAAAGACAGAAGCCGGAAGACGGAAGATGGAAGCACGTCGTTGGCTATCCTTCTTCCTTCTTCCCTGGTTGCGTCTTCTTCAGTACGCTCCGCCAGACGTGCTGGTGGTGCCGGGCGTGCTGGTCAGGTTGCTCGGGCGATCGCGATCGAGATTGCCTATCGATCCCGACGTGCCCGACGTCCCCGTCGAAGCCATGTCGCTGACGCTCGAGCGCGCGCGATCGTACGCCTCGCGGCCGCGGTCGACAATCTGGCTCACCTTCTCCGACGCCTGCTGGCTGAAGTCGCCCGCTTTGGAGCGCAGCTGGCCCGCCGACTCGGTCAACTGCGATCGCAGCTCCGATCCTGCCTTCGGCGCGAACAGCATGCCGAGGCCCGCGCCGAGCACCGTCCCGGCAAGCAGTCCCATCAGGAACGAGCCGCCGCCTTCTTCCCGCTCCAAGCGATCGTATTCGTACGCCATGTACCCTCCTGAACAAACTATCAAGTTAGCCCACGAATAGCACGAACCGGATCCGTGTGGATCCGTGTCACTCCGTGGTAGTTATGCGCGCCCCGCCGCAGTTGCCGGGGGCTTCGTCTGCGCGTCGTGATGGAACAATGACATCAGGATCGCGCGGACGCCATGCACGACGCCGACAGCCTGCGCCACCTTGTCGCGCAGGCTGGAACGCACGCGTTCCGCTGTTTCATCCACGCGCTCCATCGTGCCGCTGATCGCGTGATCGACGCGCTCGGTCTGCTGGCTGACGCGCGCGGTCACGGCCTGCACGTCCGACAGGATGGCATCGACTTTTTCACGCAGCGGCGCGATCTGGCGCGCTTCGAGATCGTTCACCAGCTGCATGACGCGCCGGTAGGCGATGAATCCGCCAATACCCATGCCGATCACCAGGAGTGCTTCGAGTACGCTCACGGCGGCCATGATGCCGAGCAGGACGTTTGTGGTGTGAAGGTCAACCATGAGGATGATCTCCTACGCCGACCAGCGGCCCTGGGCCGGGTTCCCTGCAATCTCGCCCAGCGAGCGCCACCCTTCGTTGGCTGCTGTGCGGGCTTTCTCGACGGTCCCGCGAACGCTCGCGAGCTCGCGCATGAAATCGTCGAGCTTCGGCTCGATCTGACTGCGAATCCGCCGCCCGCTTTCCGTCATGTAGAGCCATCCCCACATGCCGCCTGCCACCGCACCAATCATTGTGGCCAGCAATACACGCGATCGCTCGTCCACGTTGGACCTCCTTGAAGATGGCGGCGATTGCACGCTCGCACGCCGGGATCACTGTCGATCAATCAAACCCTGTGCCACGGCGTGCGTGGCGGCAAAGCCGGATTTGGACACGAACAAGGTCAGTGCCACGCCGTCCCAGGTGCTACCTGACGGGCTGCCTGGCGCGTCACCTCCCATCGCCATCACTGCCGTTGCCCCGGGATCGGGCGAGAACCGCGAGACAACATAATCCCTTACAAGGTTCGCGCGGGCGCGGCTCAACAAAAACTGGCGATCTGATGTCGGCGCAACGGCGTAGCCTTCGACGACGAGAATGCTGTCCTTGGGGTAGCGAACAAACGTCGACATCGCCGAGTCGATCCTGGCACGGCCGGCATCTGTCAGCATTTCTTTCCCGGTTGCATCGCGGCCGAACAGCACCGCCGCTTGCAGCCAGATCCGTAACGGCACCCGTCCCGACTGCTCGAGGATGCCCGAACGATACTGTTGCACGCTGATGTCGTTCAGATCGAAATACCCGCGTCGATTGAAATAGCCGCGAAAGAAAAAGTTGTGCTTCAGCGCCTCGGTATTGTCCGCGAGATCCTGCATGGCATCACGCGCGTACTCGAGCGTCTGCGAGAGGTCGCCGGTCACGCCTTTCATCGGTCCTCCCTCGCCGCGCAAGTCGGCGATCGCCGCCTTCGCCTGCTCGCTCGCCTCGCGCAGGTTGGCGACGGCGTTCTGCGCCTGCTCGGTAATGTCGCGGGCCTGCTTGTACAACGTGTCGTCGTTCAGCAGCCGGCCGACGGTGCCACGACCACCCCGTACATTCGCCACGATGGCGCTGATGTCGGCGGTGGCCTTCTGGCCGGCCGCGGCGATCGCCCGGATGTCCTTGCCGACGTCATTCACGACCGCCTGGGCGGATTGCGCGGTCGCCGTCACCGACGCGAGCGCCGTCTCGACCTCGCCACGCGCGGACGTGACGGTATCGTTGACCACCTCAATCGTGTCGTTCATCTTCTGGAGCAGATCAGCGATTTCGAAAGGGTCGTCGCCGGCCAGCGTGCCCTTGTCCGCAATCATCGGTGCGGCTTCGGTTCCCGCCTCGATCTGGACGAACTTGTTGCCGACGAGTCCGTCGTTCTGGATCGAGGCCACGGAGTCCGTGCGGATGATCGGCCTCACGTCCTCGCGGACTTTCATGGCGACCACGAACTTCGCGGTCGGTCCGCTCGGCACGTGAATCTCCGTCACTTCCCCGGCAGCCAGGCCGGCAACCCGCACCTTTGCGCCCACTTGCAGTCCGGCAATCCGCGAGAATTGCGAGCGGACTTCGAACGTCTTGCTGAAGAACATCCGGCGATCGCCAATCAGGAACAGGCCTACCGAGAACAGCACCAGTCCGCCGACGACGAACACGCCAACGCCGATGGCCCGCGCGCGTGGTATCGCCATGATTAGCCCGCGTTTCTCGCTTCCATGAAGGCCCGTACCAGCGGGTGGTCGCTCGTCTCGAAGTCCTCGAGCGTGCCTTCGGCCGCGACGCGCCCTTCATCCAGCATGACTAGCCGATCCGCGAGCTTGCGCGCGCTCGCGATGTTGTGCGTGACAACGAGCAGCGTCGTGTGAACCCGTTGCTTCAGAGAGAGCAACAGGTCGTCGATTTCTTCCGTGGTCAGTGGATCGAGTCCGGCGCTCGGCTCGTCGACCAGGAGCAGCGGCGGATCGAGCGCCATGGCGCGCGCGAGGCCGGCACGCTTCCGCATGCCGCCGGACAGCGCTGCCGGCATTCGGTTGTATTCCCTTTCGAGCCCGACCTGTTCGAGCTTCTCTTTCGCGCGCTCGCGGATCTCATGCTCGGGCAGGTTGGTGTGTCGCCTCAATGGAAACGCGACGTTCTCTCCGACCGAGATGGAATCGAACAAGGCGGCCGTCTGAAACAGGAACCCGATGCGCCGCCGCATCTTATTCAGATGCTCGCGACTCATCTGGCAGACATCTTCCCCCTCCACGAGCACACGCCCGCTGTCGGGCCGCAATAAACCGATGATCGTGCGAAGCGTGACGCTTTTGCCCGTCCCGCTTCGCCCGAGGATCACCATGCCCGTCCCCTTCTGCACCGCGAAGGACACCTCGTCGAGCACCCGCTTCTTGCCGAACGACTTCGACACCCGATCGAGTTCCACGGTAACGTCGGGCGCATTCCGAACGCCTGGTTCCTCCGCCCGTTCCACGCTCACGATCGCCGTCAAGACTCCAGCCCCGGGAACAGGAAGAAGATCAGCCGGACCAGCATCACGTTCGTGACGATGATCAGGATCGACGACAAGACCACGGAGCGCGTCGATGCGCGACCAACGCCTTCCGTGCCGCTGCTGGTCGTGAACCCAAGGTAAGACGAGGTCACCGCGATGATGAATCCAAACACCATCGTCTTCAGCGTCGCGGGCACGTAATCGGCGACGTCGATGAGGGAGAACGACCGGTCGAAGTACAGGCGCAGGGACATGCCCGACGCGGAGTGTTCGGCAAGGAAGCCGCCCAGCATCCCGCAGAAGTTCAGCAGCGTCGTAAGGATCGGCAGCGCGATGACGCACGCGAGCGTGCGTGTGACAACCAGATACTTGAACGCGTCAACTGCCGACGCTTCGAGCGCATCGATCTGTTCGCTGACGCGCATGGCGCCAAGCTCCGCGCCAATCCCGGCGCCAATGCGGCCTGACAGGAGCAGGGCGGCAGTAAGCGGCCCGGTCTCGCGGACAAGCGCCATGGCGAGTCCCGCCGGGATCATCGACTCAGCGCCGAAGCGCTCGAGCGAGGCGCGGGTGTGCATCGAGAGGACGACCCCGACGGCCACGCCTGACACCGCGATCAGCGGCACCGACCGGAACCCTAGCTCGTGTACTTGACGGAGGAGTTCGCCGGCTTCAAAGGGGGGACGGAATGCGTCGCGAATCGCGCGAAAGCCGAACAGCGAGAGCTCGCCCGCTCCGCCGACGAATGACAAGACCGCGCGGCCGGTGGCATCCAGCACAGCGGATGAGGCTGCATGGGAGATGCCAGAACGGCTCAGGGCTCAGGGCGACTCACGCCTTAATGGCGGTTGGCTCATGCATGTCTCTCTGCTCAGTCATGAGCATTGGACCGCTTGTCCGCCGTAGCCGCATCGCGGCGAAGGCGAAAGCCGTGAGCCGCGCGTGCCGAATTTGGACGGCGCGGCGGCGAGCTAGACGGGGGCCACGCGGCGTGCGCCGGACTTCCCGCCATCCTGGATGTCGTGCTTTTTCATCTTGCTGTACAGCGTCGGCCGATACAGCCCCAGGATTTGCGCCGCTTCCTGCTTGTTCCAGTTCGTGCGCTGCAGCGTCTGCACGATCGCCATCTTTTCAATCTCGGCGAGCGTGCGGTGCGGCGGAATCACGAACTCCGTCGTCGCGGCGCTTTCGGTGCGCAGTGATTCCGGCAGGTCGTTCACCGTGATCTCCGCTCCCTTCGCGACCAGCACGCCGCGCTCGATCACGTTTTCCAGCTCGCGCACGTTGCCGGGCCAGCGATGGCGAATCAGCACGTGATACGCCGCCGGGGCAATCGACTTCACGTTGCGCTGATGCCGCTGGCGGTACTTCTCGAGGAAGTGCTCACAAAGCAGCGGAATGTCCTCGGTGCGCTCGCGGAGCGGCGGCACCCGCAGCGTAATCGTGTTGATCCGGAAATAGAGATCCTCTCGCAGTTTCCCGTCGCGCAGCGCCACGTCGAGATCGATGTTCGTTGCGCAGATGAGGCGAAAGTCCACGCGGACGATCCGGTCGCTACCAATCGGACGGTATTCGCGCTCCTGGAGCACGCGAAGCAGCTTGGTCTGTAGATACGGCGGCATTTCGCCGATCTCGTCGAGCAGCAGCGAGCCTGCCTCCGCCATCTCGAACAGGCCTTCCTTGTCGGTCTGCGCGCCGGTGAACGCCCCCTTCTTGTAACCAAACAGCTCGGACTCGATCAGGTCCTTGGGGATTGCCGCGCAATTGATCTTGATGAACGGGCCCTTGGCGCGCTTGCTGTTGTAGTGAATGGCGTTGGCGATGAGTTCCTTGCCGGTGCCGTTCTCACCCTGGATCAGGATGTTTGCATCGCTCCCGGCCACGCTCTCCACCAGCTCGAGCACTTCGTGCATCTTCTTGCTCTTGCCGATGATGTTGCCGAAGCGGAACTGCCCTTCGACCTTCTGCTTCAGCAGCAGGTTCTCGCTCACCAGGTCCCGGCGCTCGATGGCGCGCTCGAGCATCGCGAGCAGCGTGTCCGGCTCGATCGGCTTCTCCACGAAGCTGTGCGCCCCGCCCTTCATCGCCTCGACCGCCTTGGGCACGCTGCCATGGCCGGTGACCACGATCACTTCGGTGTCGACATGCGTCTGCTTGAACTTGCGGAGCAGCTCGAGCCCGTCCACGTCGGGCAACATCATGTCCGTAATGACGACATCCGGCTTCCAGGCCTTGAAAATCTCCTCGCCACGGGTGCCGATCATTGCGGTCCGCACCTCGTACCCTTCGTGCTCGAGCAGGATTTTCAGCCACTCGATCATGGCCGGCTCGTCATCCACCGCCAGCACCCGGTATTTCCTCTTCGTCATCGTCATTGCAACGACAAAGTATACACATTTAAGCCGAACTGTCCATATATTGACATTTGTTGGGAATCCATACGCCTTCTGAGTATCCTTGTGTATTGAAAAGCGCTGAGCGGCCGCGGGGATATAATTTTTTGCGATGCCCGAACCGACTCACCCGGCACCGCCGCCGCCTCCTCCTGACCGCCCGAACCCTCCGAGCACTGCCGATAAGGTCCTTTGCGAACGCTGCGGGGCGGAGATGTTTCGGATGCACGCCGTCTGGCGCTGCCCGTCGTGCGGCTTCAAGACAGACTGCTGCGGCTGGTGAATGGATCGACTCGACACGCACGTCGATCCCGCGAGCGACGACTTCCAACGCAATCGTGATCGCATGAGCGCGCTCGTGCGCGAGTTGCGCGAGCGGCTGTCGATCGCGCGGCACGGCGGGGGCGAGCGATACCTGCAACGGCATCGCCAGCAGGGCAAGCTTCCGGTTCGCGAACGCATCGACAAGCTTCTCGATCCGGGCTCACCGTTTCTCGAGCTCTCGCCGCTGGCCGCGTGGGATCTGTATGACAACGAAGCGCCATCGGCGGGCATCGTCACGGGCATCGGCCGGGTCTCGGGCCGCGACGTGCTGATCGTGGCGAACGACGCCACGGTCAAGGGGGGCACCTACTATCCCATCACCGTCAAGAAGCACCTGCGGGCCCAGGAAGTGGCGCTCCAGAATCGGCTTTCCTGCATTTATCTCGTCGACTCCGGTGGCGCGTTCCTGCCGCTGCAGGCGGACGTTTTTCCCGACCGCGATCACTTCGGCCGCATCTTCTTCAACCAGGCGCGCATGTCGGCCGAGCGCATCCCGCAGGTCGCGGTCGTCATGGGCTCGTGCACGGCCGGCGGCGCCTACGTGCCCGCGATGTCCGACGAAACGATCATCGTGAAGAACACCGGGACGATCTTTCTCGGCGGTCCGCCGCTCGTGAAAGCGGCGACCGGCGAGGAAGTGACGGCCGAAGAACTCGGTGGCG
Organism: Acidobacteriota bacterium; assembly: GCA_046726015.1. Taxonomy (GTDB): domain Bacteria; phylum Acidobacteriota; class Vicinamibacteria; order Vicinamibacterales; family 2-12-FULL-66-21; genus QHWT01. The sequence continues at coordinate 12,515 of JBKOZS010000319.1, read as the reverse complement.
CTGACGTTCATACGCGCCTGTCCGGTGTTGCCGACTACCTCGCGGAAGACGATGAGAATGCGCTGCACCTCGCGCGAACCGTCGTGAGCACGCTCAATACGGTCAAGGACATGCCGGCTGACGTGACGACCACCGAAGAACCGGCGTACGATCCGAAGGAGATCTACGGGATCGTGAACGTCGACACGCGGAAGCCGTACGAAGTACGCGAGATCATTGCGCGCATCGCCGATGGCTCGCGCTTCGACGAGTTCAAGGAGCGCTACGGCACCACGCTCGTGACAGGCTTCGCGCGGCTGCACGGGTTTCTCGTCGGCATCGTTGCGAACAATGGCGTGCTGTTCTCAGAGTCGGCATTGAAGGCAACCCATTTCATCGAGTTGTGCAATTTGCGAGGCGTGCCGCTCATCTTCCTGCAGAACATCACCGGCTTCATCGTCGGCAGGCAGTACGAGCGCGCGGGCATTGCGAAAGATGGCGCCAAGATGGTCCACGCCGTTGCAAACTCGGTCGTCCCGAAGTTCACCGTGATCATTGGCGGCTCGTTCGGCGCCGGCAATTACGGCATGTGCGGCCGCGCCTACGAGCCTCGGCTGCTCTGGATGTGGCCCAATGCACGCATTTCGGTCATGGGTGGCGAGCAGGCGGCCGGTGTGTTAACGACGGTGAAGCGCGATCAACTCACGCGGGAGGGGAAGACGTTCAGCGCAGAGGAGGAAGCCGCGATCCGGCAGCCGATCCTCGAGAAATACGAGCGCGAGGGGTCGCCGTACTACTCGACGGCACGAATCTGGGACGACGGGATCCTGGATCCGGCGGAGACGAGACAGGCGTTGGCACTGGGACTGTCGGCCGCGTTCAACGCGCCAATCCCCGATGCAAAGTTCGGCGTGTTCCGGATGTGAAGATCGCGATGACGACTTACGGCTCAATCACGAAGACCACGAAGGTACGAAGATCACGAAGGTATTTACCTACAATTTCGTATTTTTCTTCGTGGTCTTCGTGTCTTCCCGATCTTCGTGATCTTCGTGAAGAGCCCGTCAGGCCGTGACTACCATGGCCCATCTGCTGATCGAACGTGCCGGCCCGGTTGTTCGCGTCACGCTGAACCGCCCTGACGTCCGCAATGCCTTCAACGAAGAGTTGATCGCGGAGCTGACGACGTGGGCGAGGTCGGTGAAAGCGGGCGCGGATGCACGTGTGGCGGTACTGGCGGGCGCGGGGCGATCGTTCTGCGCGGGGGCGGACCTGACGTGGATGTCGAAGATGGTCGCCTACTCGCACGATGAAAACGTCCGCGATGCGCGGGCCATGGCGGCGATGTTCGAATCGCTGGATCGACTCCCGATTCCGCTGATCGGCCGCGTGCACGGTGCAGCGCTGGGTGGCGGCGCCGGTTTAGCTGCTGTCTGCGACATCGTCGTTGCGGCGGAAGATACGGCGTTCGGATTCACCGAGGTGAAGCTGGGGATCCTGCCAGCCGTAATCTCGCCGTATGTGATCGCGAAGATCGGCAGGTCGGCGGCGCGGGAGCTGTTCCTGACCGGGGGCCGTTTCTCCGCGGCGCGCGCGAAGGAGATCGGGCTGGTGCACGCGGTTGGCGACGAAGCGGATCTCGACCGCATGATCGCGCGCCACGTCAACGAGGTGCAGACCGCGGGTCCGCACGCGGTCGCGGCGGCAAAGGCACTCATCGCGGAAGTGTCGCGCCAGGATCGAACGGCGGCAACCGAATACTGCATCGACGCCATTGCCGTGCAGCGTGTTTCTGGCGAAGGCCAGGAGGGCATGCGCGCGTTCCTCGACAAGCGCAAGCCGTCCTGGACACCGTGATCAAGCGTCTACTCATCGCGAACCGCGGCGAGATCGCGCTGCGGGTGATCCGTGCGTGCCGCGAGATGGCGATCGAGGCGATCGCGGTCTTCTCCGACGCGGATACTGGAGCCACTCACGTCCGTGCCGCGGATGCGGCCGTGCGTCTGGGTCCGGCCCCGGCATCGGAAAGCTACCTGAACATCGATACGGTGATCGAAGCCGCACGCCGTACCCGCGCTGATGCGATTCATCCCGGTTACGGCTTTCTCTCCGAGAACGCGGCCTTCGCGCGCGCCTGCGCGAAGGCCGGCATCACTTTCGTCGGCCCGCCCGCTGACGCGATTGAACGGATGGGATCCAAGATCGCGGCGCGGGCGCTGATGGAACGCGCGGGTGTGCCGGTTGTGCCTGGCCGCACACCCCGGGATCAGAGCGATGCAGGGATTATCACCGCGGCGGAGACGGTGGGCTTCCCTGTCCTTGTCAAGGCGTCAGCCGGTGGCGGCGGCAAGGGCATGCGCATCGCGTTCGACCGTGCGTCACTCGCCGAGGCAGTGCCTGCCGCACGCCGCGAAGCGCAGGCAGCGTTCGGCGATAGCACGTTGTACATCGAGCGTCTCGTGCAGAAGCCGCGGCACGTCGAGATGCAGGTGTTTGCCGACGCCCACGGCAACGTCGTGCACCTGTTCGAACGCGAGTGCTCGGTCCAGAGACGTCACCAGAAAATCATCGAGGAGAGCCCCTCCCCGGTCTTGACCCCTTCGCTGCGCCAGAGGATGGGCGAAGCGGCCATCGCGGCGGCGCGCAGCGCCGGCTACCAGAATGCCGGGACAATCGAGTTCCTGGTCGAGGGCTGCGACGGCGAGGCCCGGTTCTACTTTCTCGAGATGAACACGCGGCTGCAGGTGGAACACCCGGTCACCGAGGCAGTCACCGGCACCGATCTCGTTCGTGCGCAACTACTCGTAGCAACGGGCAAGCCGCTTCCCTGGCGGCAGGACGATTTGATTCAGCGCGGACACGCGATCGAGTGCCGCGTTTACGCGGAGGATCCATCCAGCGGGTTCCTGCCGCAAGCCGGCACGCTCAGGTTGTACAGGGAACCAGCGGGTCCCGGGATTCGCGTCGACAGCGGCGTCGAGGAAGGCGCTCAGGTGCCGGTGCACTACGACCCGATGCTCGCAAAAGTAATCGCGAGCGCCGAATCGCGCGAGGCGGCACGAGCGCGCGCGATCGCCGCCTTGCGGTCGTTCCCGATTCTCGGCGTGCGGACGAATCTCCGCTTCCTGATTGACGTGCTCGAGTCTGCTGCCTTTGCTGCCGGCGACGTGCACACCGGGTTCATCGACGAGCACCTGGACGAGCTTCTGATCGCGCGAGACACACCCGCGGTCGTTACCGCCGTCGCGGAAGTCGCGCGCAGCTCCACAGGCGCAGCCGCCGGAACCCGCGAGGCACGCACGGCGGACGATCCCTGGTCGACGCTCACGAGGTGGGGACGATGACGAGCGACGCGATCAGGGTGACGCGTGGCGCGTCGCCCGGGGAATTCGTCGTTACTCATGGGGATCGCTGCGAGCGGCTCTTTGCCATCGTCGTGGGCGACACGGCGTGGGTCTTTCACGATGGTTCGGTCTATGAAATCGAGCCGGAGAACGGTAGCGGCCGCCGGCGCGCCATTCATCACCACGGATCGCTGACGGCGCCAATGCCAGCGACCGTCGTCAGTATCAATGTGCAGGCTGGCAATCAGGTGAAGCGCGGTGACATCCTGGTCGTGCTCGAGGCGATGAAAATGGAACTGCCGGTCCGCGCGCCTGGCGACGGCACCGTGGCAGCGATTCATTGCCGCGCGGGCGATCTCGTGCAACCGGGCGTCAGCCTCATCGACATGGATTGACATGCAAACGGGCGTGAGAATCGTGGAAGTTGGTCCGCGGGACGGACTGCAGAACGAGGCGGCTTCAATCTCTACCGCGGACAAGATTGCTTTTGTCGATCGCCTGAGCGAGGCGGGTCACAAGACCATCGAGGTCTCCGCCTTCGTCAGCCCGAAGTGGGTCCCGCAAATGGCTGATGCGGCCGAGGTCTTTGCAGGGGTCACGCGCCGCGAGGGCACACGCTACACCGCCCTCGTCCCGAATCTTGCCGGCCTCTTGCGCGCGATCGACGCGCGGGTCGACGAAGTCGCGATCTTTGCAGCTGCATCCGAGTCCTTCAGCAAGAAAAACATCAACCAGACGATTGCCGAGTCGCTCGATGCCTACCGTTCCGTCTGCGAACGCGCGCGCGAAGCGAACCTGCCGGTCCGCGCGTATGTCTCGACCGCGTTCGGGTGTCCGTTTGAAGGAGCGATCGAACCTGTCGCCGTGACAGATGTCGCGGCTGCGTTGATCAATATGGGCGCGTACGAAGTGGCGGTCAGCGACACGATTGGCATTGCGCATCCCGGACAGGTGGCAATCGTGGTGGATGAAGTCACCAAGCGCGTGCCGCTCGAGCGCCTTGCCCTGCACTTCCACGACACTCGAGGCACCGCGCTCGCGAACGTCCTGATGGCGCTGCAGCTTGGCGTGAGCACCTTCGACTCGTCAGCCGGCGGCCTTGGCGGTTGCCCGTACGCGCCTGGCGCCACCGGCAACCTCGCGACCGAGGATCTCCTCTACATGCTCGACGGACTCGGGATCTCGACCGGCATTAGCCTCGAGAAAGTGCTGGCCGCGTCGCGGTTCATGGAAGAGAGGATCGGCCACCCGCTTGCGTCGCGGTATGCGGCGGCCGTTCGTGGCGCAGGGCTTTAGTTCAGCAGGCTGCTGACAAACGGGCGACAGCCTGCGTGTCAATGATGTCGAATGCCGAATGCCGAACTTACCCGGTATTGCCATTTGGCATTCGTCATTCATAATTGACACGCCGCCCCAGCATTAGTCCGCGCGCCTCTCTTTTAGCGCCGGCGCTCTGCGAGCCACCTGTCGAATTTCTTCTCTTCCCAGCAGTTGACTACCCTGTCGGCCGGCACACCGGCAATCCGCGCGTGAGCGATTGAGTAGTCCGTGAACGCCAGCTCGCCAATGCTGTGCGCGTCGCTGTCGAGCGCGAACAGGCACCCCTCCTCGTTCGCAACAGCGGCAAGCTCGTAGTGGATGTCCTGCCGGTGCCAGTTGCCATCGATCTCGACGGCCACACCGATTCGTGCGGCTTCGCGGAACACCTTCGCCCAATCCGCCGAAATGCCAGGGCGGCTATTGAACATCCGCCCTTGCGGGTGTCCGAGGATCGCGACGCCGGGTTGGCGGACGGCATTGACCATCCGGGGCGTTTGATCTGTGTCGCGACGCAGCAGCGAATGCGGCGATGCGATTACATACTCGAATGTTCGGCGCTCGTCTTCACTGATATCGAGTGAGCCGTCGGCAAGGATGTTGGCCTCGACCCCTTTGTAAACGCGCACCCGCCCGGCAAATGACTCGTTCACATTGTCGATCTCGACGGCCTGGCGGGCCGCCGCTTCCATGGTCATGCCTCGGGCGATCGGCAGGCCGTAGGAATGATCCGTCATGCCGATGCGCGACCAGCCCAGGGCCTCGGCCGCTTTCGCCATCGACGCAATCGGCTCGACGCCGTCGCTCCAGGTGGAGTGCATCTGCAGGTCGCCGCGGAACTGTTTCAGGCTCACGACCGAGCGGCCCAGCGGCGCCTCGAGCGCGCGGCGCATCGTGTGACGGCTCAGGAACGCGCGACGATAGCCGCGGCGCTTCTCCACGTCGGATCGCCGGCTGTATCCGGCGAGCGCCTTTTGCACGGACGGCGAGTGCCCGCCGCGTACAAGCTCAGTCACGATGCGTTCGGTTGATGCACCGAGAAACGGCACGTCACGCAACGTCCCCTCCTCGATCAGATCGCGGACCGAACGATCGATCGCCGCGGCGATGATGCGCGCGGCACGCTTGTAGCCGAAGCGGCTGCGCTCGTGGCTTTGCATGAGCGCAAGATCCTGCAGCAGTCCGGCGGCCACAATGTTGAGGTCGTCTTCAATGAGGCTGTGCAGTTCCCGTCGAGCGGCGGATGGCTGGGTAACCAAGTTCACACTCGCTGGAGCGGCCGCGCAACGATTCCCCTAAACAACTCACGCACCACGTGTTCTCCTGGCCGAATACCCCGGCATTGCGCTTGCTCAACACGTCTGCGGAGGACGAATGCCCCGTAGATTGTTCGCTGCGGCGCTCGCATTACTGCTTTGCGCATCCTGCGGCAAGCTGCCGGACGTCAAACAACACGCGCAGGCGCGACGCGACGTCGCCGCGCGCCAGGCGCTCCAGGCCTTCCTTGACGCAAAACAGTCGCCCGTCTTCGTGACGCGCGATCGCGAGGGTGCGCGCCTGTGGGGACTCGTCAAACAGTTTTACCAGAAGCGCGAGTACGAGCCCGCGTGGATCGAGGGCAAATCGCCTCGCCCGCAGATGGACGAGTTGATTCGCGCGCTGCAGGACGCCGACCGCGAAGGACTCGATGCATCGCTGTACAACGTGTCGACGCTCGCGGCGCGCCGCGCCGAAGCCGGCAAGGGATTTCTAACGAAGAAAGGGTTCAACGAGGTCGAAGCGGTGGCGCTCGATGCGTGGCTGACCTACCTCTACATGCAGTATGCGTCCGACCTCGCGAACGGGATTTCCGATCTGTCTCACGCGGATCCGAACTGGCGGATTCGAGGACAGGCATTCGATCCGGCCGCGACGCTGACGGAGGCGCTCGAACACAACAGCGTCGGACGCTCGCTCGACAACCTGTTGCCGCAGGACCCGCAGTATGACGCGCTCCGCACGGCGCTGGCCAAGTATCGCGACATCGCATCGAAAGGTGGCTGGCCGTCGCTGCCGGCCAACGTGAAACTCAAACCCGGCCAATCAAATGCCGCGGTGCCCACCCTCACAAAACGGCTCGCCGTCACCGGCGACTACTCAGGTCGCGTCGATGAGGCGCAGACCCGGTACGGCCCCGACCTCCAGGAGGCGGTCAAGCAATTCCAGCGGCGTCACGGACTCGAACCTGACGGCGTGGTGGGCACGGCTGTCGTCGCCCAGATGAACGTGCCGGCCGACGCGCGGGTCCGTCAGATCGAATTGAACCTCGAGCGGTGGCGCTGGCTGCCGCGGGACATGGGCGACCGCCACATCATCGTCAACATTCCGGAGTACCGGCTCGAGGTGTGGGACCACGGACGCGTCCCGCTGTCGATGCGCGTGGTGGTCGGTAAGAAGGACACGCCCACGCCAATTTTCTCGGACGAGATGACACACCTGGTGTTTGCGCCCTATTGGAATGTGCCCAAGGAGATCGTCGAGAACGAGACACTACCGGCGGTCATGCAAGACCCCGCGTTCCTCGAGCGGACGAACATGGAAGTGATCGACTCGGATGGCAAGCCGGTGGATCCCGCGTCAGTCGATCTGAGCAATCCGGGTTCGTACAGGTTCCGGCAACGGCCGGGAACATCGAATTCGCTCGGACTTGTGAAGTTCATGTTCCCCAACACGTACAACGTCTACCTGCACGACACGCCGGCTGACTCGCTGTTTGCCCGCGCAACGCGGTCGTACAGTCATGGGTGTGTGCGCCTTGAGCAACCTGAGGCGCTCGCGCAATACGCGCTGGCGGACCAGCCATCGTGGACGCCTGAAAAGATCCAAGAGGCCATGCACGCGGAAGAAGAGACGTGGGTCAAGCTGCGACAGCCGATTCCCGTGTATCTCGTTTACTGGACGGCGCGCGTGTCGGCCGATGGTATCGTCCAGTTCCGAAATGACCTGTACGGCGTCGATAGCCGGCAGACGCAGACGCTCGCCCAGCGGCTCAATCGCCTGAAACAGCACGCGGCAGCTGCGGCCAGTGCGTCGATGGATCTTCCAGCACGAAAAGGGACGAGCTGAAGAGGTTCGGTACGCTGAGTTCTTTGGTTCTCGCGGGTCTCGGAGCTTCTCTACGAAGGGTTTCGGGCAACGAGCGGGCGGATCGTGGCGAGGAGCCGATCGAGATCGATCGGCTTCGATACCCAGCCGTCCGCATTGATCGGAGGAATCTTCTCGCGCGCGCCGGCCGCGGTCACGACGACGACAGGAATGTGTGACACCCGCGGATCGTTGATCTGGGCGGCGCGGAACTGCCAGCCGTCCATGACCGGCATCATCAGGTCGAGCAGAATCACCGAGGCAGGATCGCCGGCAATCAATGAATCGAGGGCCTGGCGGCCATTCGCTGCGGTGTGAACGTCGAAGCCTTCGAGCTCGAGGAAGCGCCCGAGCATCTCGCGCGTGTCGCGGTCATCCTCGACAATCATCACCGCCGGCATCAATTGCTCTTTTTCGCACGTCGGGGCGCCGGCAACTCCGCAGCGCCGGCGGCGCGCAGGTAGGTGGTCATCTCGTCCACGAGATCGTGCGGCAGGCAGGGCTTCGCGATAAAACCGTCGCACCCGGCCATGCGCGCGCGCTCCCAGTCCGCGGCGAGCGCGTGAGCACTGAGCGCCACGATGGTGAGATGTGCTGTCGCCGGATCGGCGCGCAGACGCTTCGTCGCCTCCCAGCCGTCAAGGCCCGGCAGCGACAGGTCCATCAAGATGAGATCCGGGTTGTGCTCGTTCGCCTTGACGATGGCTTCGTGTCCGTCGCCCGCCGTCTCGACTGTAAATCCCGAGTATTCGAGGTACTCGCGATACATGTCACGCGCGTCCGCGAAATCCTCGACGAGCAGAATCACCGGTTTGGTTCGCATCGGGCTCAGGCCGATCGCGGCCGCGTTGCCTCCTCGAGAAGAGACCAGATCGTGTGCTCGAGATCCTCGGGCGAGCAGGGCTTGGAGAGGATGGCGTCGCAGCCTGCCCGGTCGGCTCGCGCAGGATCCTGCGTAAACGGGACGTACCCGGTTACGGCCAGGATCGGAATACCATCCGTCCGAGGATCGTTCTTCAGCCGGCGCGTCAGTTCGTAGCCGTCGATCCCGGGGATATTCAGATCCGTGACAACGATGTCGGGCCGACGGTCGACGGCGAGTTCGAGCGCCTGGAGGCCGTTATGGGCCTCGATCACGTGGAATCCGACCTGTTCGAGCCAGGACGCATATAACCGCCGTCCGTCTCGATCGTCCTCCACAAGCAGCACCACACGCCCAGGAGTGGAACCCACGCGCGGCCAGTATACCAAGCCGCGAACCGAATCGCGCCGCTTAACCTCGCAAGCGCAGCGGTTTACGGGACGGCCACCAGCGCGATGCGGTCCCCCTTGGGGCTGACCGCCATCCTCGAGACCCCTTTCAGTCCGAGCCGATCAAGGTCCGCCACCGCCTTCCACTCAACGTCGCCACGCCGCCACGCGTATAGAACATCGCCGCGCGCCATGAGCAACGTGCCGTCCTGAGTCCACGCCACGTCGGCGTCATCACCACCGCGCACAGCCGCTACAAGCGGAACCGTTTCACTTGTGACCGGGTTCAGTTCTTTGATCACGAGCGTTGTGCCGTCAGAAGAACGCTCGCGCTGCACGAAGCTGATCGTGCGACCGCCGGGAATCGGTTGCAGCGATCGAGCAATGTCGGATGCGGCGATCCGCGCCTTGCCGGTTGAGGTGTCCGCGAGCTGCAGCGTCGGAGGCTGGCCGAGCACGAACAACACGAGCGTGTGATCGTCCGCCCATGCGTGATAGCCCACCGGCTTGATCGAGTCGAGGACGAGACGGGGATTGCGTCCATCCGCGGTGAATTGCCAGAGACGCTGCGTCTTGTCCTTGTCGAGCTCGACGCGGACCACGGAAAGATTTCCGGCCGGGGTGATCGTTGGCGAGTACTCGCTCTCCGGCGTATTGGTCACCCGCGTCAGAGCTGACGAGGCGATGTCGTATCGATAGATATCCGTCTGCGAGCCGCCGCCGCGAATCGATGTGAAGAGGATGGACTCGCCGTCACGCGTAAAGGCCGGCTGGTTGTCATAGCCGGGACTGCGGGTGATGTTGACCGGCTGCCCCACGTCGACGCGGCCGTGCGCGATCGTGAGGGGTGCGAGAAAGATCTCGGTGTCGGGCGGTGCAGGCTGCTGCGCCTGCTGTGCCGCGGCCGGCCCGGTGCCGTCCGGCGACACACTGAGCGCGAGGCGGCTCGAGAGGCACGCTTGCAACATCAGCATCATCAAGAGGACGAGAAGCCCGGTCAGCTGCTTCATTCCGCGGAGTATATAGTCGTCCTCGATGAATCCTGCGCTCGCGCCGATCGTCATCGTCTTCGGCACCCCGCTTTCGTACGTGGCCGGCGGGCTGATCGGCATTCCCGCGCTGCTGCCGGTCCTCAACGTCCTGCCGGCGTTTCCTTTCATGGTTACCGCGCTCCGTCGCGGCCGCATCGATGAAGCGATTGGCCGGATGCTTGTCTGGGCCGCGGCCCTCGCCGTTTGCTCGACGACGGCGTCGTACCTCGCGCCCGTGGAGACCTCCGGGCTGTTCATTCGCGGTGATGCCTATCGACGCGAGATGTTCCTGTTCATCCTGACGGGCCAGGGAGCGGAAGGCGACATCCGCCAGTTCCTGTCGCAGCACACGGCGCACGCCGCGATCTTCTGCGGCCTCGCGCTCGCGACCGGCAGCGTGCTGGCGATGCCGCTCGGCGCGGTGTTGATGAACTACATGGGGCACTACGTGGGTGCGCTCGGCTCGGCCAGCCTGCACCCATGGCGTGCGCTCGTCCTGGCCTGGGTACCCTGGTCCCTCGTGAGGATTGCCAGCTTCGTCACACTGGGCGTCGTGCTTGGCGGTCCGGTATTGTCGCGGCTGTTTCGTTTCGAATATCGGCTGCGCGATCAACGCCGATGGCTGCTGCTCGCTGGCGCGGGGCTCGTCGCCGATGTCTTGCTCAAGTGGACCCTGGCCCCCTGGTGGCGGCTGCTCATCAAGTCCGCGGCCGGTTGGTAGCCGACTCGCCGCGAAGCGCCGCGCCTCGCGCCTCGCACATCGCGCATCGCGAATCGCGAATCGCACATCGCGCATCGCACATCGGTATAATCCCAGTGCCTGAGGACCTGATGTTGATCACCGCAGCGATGGCAGTGTTGTGCCTGGCACTTGCGTCCGCCGAGCGGGAGCAGGCGATCGAGCGTCAACTGATCCTGACGATTACGCCGACGGAGCTCGAGGGCGGGATCCTCACGGAGATTACCTGGGACAACGACGCGTTGATGCTGCAGGGGGCCGTGGCCAATCCTGACGGCAGCCTGTCGGCCCGCTACGTCATCGTCCCCGCAAAAGGCACCTCGCTGAAGCAGGCGAAAACACAGACCGATGCGTCGCTCGATTACTGGAACCGGAAGTCGAGACGCGTGAGTCCGACGGGCCTCGGGCGCATCGAATCATCGATGGACTCGAAGCTGCCGATGTACGGCATCGCGGAGCAGGAGCGCCGCCTGGGCGACGCCGTGGAAATGGGCGGCACGCAGCAGAAACATCTGCTGCGGTTGAATCGCCTCGTCCTGTTCGAGCGCGACGGAGGCGTGGAGCCATACGACGGCGAGGTCTGGTCGTGGTCTCCCGCCGAGTTGAATCGGATCGCCTACGTGGACGGCAAAGGCGATCTGTGGGTCGCATCCGCGAACGGGTCGGGTGCGCGGCGCCTGTTGAAGGGAGACTTTACGTTGCCGGCCTGGTCTGATGAAGGCCGTGCGATTGCGGTCGCCGAAAAGAAAGCTGGCGGGCGGCGATGGGAGATTAGCCTGGTCCTCCTGCCCGAGGAGTTGCGCACGGTGGCGCGCTGACGCATGCATGTTGCTGTTGACGGAGAATTCCATGTCTGACGCACCCAAGAGCGCTCTGGAACTGGTGATGGAACGGCTCCGGAAAAAGGACGCCGATGCCGGCGTCGAAGAACAGAAGCTCACCAACGAACAGAAGGCGGCCATCGCCGAAGCGAAGTCCCACTATGAGTCGAAAGTCGCCGAACGCCGGATCCTGCACAACGGCAAGCTGGTGATGACCCTCGACCCGCAGGAACGCGCGGTGCTCGAGGAGGAGTACCGCCGCGATCTCGATCGATTCACATCCGATCGCGACGCGAAGGTCCGGCGGATTCGCGAAGGCGAAGCGTGAAGCCACCCATTCCGAGGCCGGCCGACCCGGGTGCCCGGTAAGCTGCAGGGGTTGGCGCGTCGCGTTGCGCGCCCCGACGCGGCGGTTGGCGCCGGCATTCTGCTCAGCCGGCTCGCCGGCCTCGTGCGCGTGCGGATCTTCGCGCACTACTTCGGCCTGGGCGATGCCGCCGATGCCTTCAACGCGGCGTTCCGCATTCCGAATCTCCTCCAGAACCTTTTCGGCGAGGGCGCACTCTCGGGATCCTTCATCCCGGTTCATGCGGGCTTGCGTGCGCGCGGCGAGGACGCCGCGGCCGCGCAAACAGCCCGCACCGTCTTCGCGCTGCTGTCGCTGGCGATCTCGATCCTGGTCCTGCTCGGCGTGCTCGCGGCACCGGTTCTCGTCGATGCGATCGCGCCGGGGTTCAGCGGCGACAAGCGCGCGCTGACCGTGCAACTCGTGCGCGTGCTCTTTCCAGGCGCCGGCATTCTCGTCACCTCGGCGTGGTGCCTTGGCGTCCTGAACAGCCACGGCAAATTCCTGCTGGCCTATACCGCACCGGTTGCCTGGAACATCGCAATGATCGCGACGCTCCTGTTG
>JBKOZS010000318.1:0-12948 GCA_046726015.1 Acidobacteriota bacterium | reverse complement strand
CCTCCGAGTGGAACGCCCCAACCCACGCACACCTGTTTTACTGTCCTCCTCCTGTTGGTCCTACAACGAAGACGTGAGGATTCGCCGTCTTCATGATCGTCTCGCTGGGTTGAATGATGCCGCGCGACTGCAGGGCGTCAGTCAGCGTTTTGTTTGCATAAATCTGGCTTCCCGTGACGCCGACAACCCACTCACTCGGAGCCAGCACGCCGGAGCTCTGCAGCGCCGACGTCAGATCGCTGGCGTTCAACGCCGCCTGCGGGTTCGTGTTCAGCGCCTGTACGAGCAGCTGGATCTGGTTGTCGTTCAGGATGTCGGAAAGGTTGACGATGACGTCCTGGACGTTCAGGTTCGCCTGCACCTGCACGCTCGCGAGCAGCTGCTGAACGTTGACGTTGACGAGCCCGCTCAGCAGCGCGTCGCCGCTCAGGCCGAACTGGTCGAGCGCGGCGTTCGTGGTGGTGGTGTTGGATGCGCCTTGCGCGAGGCCGCCGGTCGGCGGGAGCGACCCGCCGGTCGGCGGGAGCGACCCGCCGGTCGGCGGGAGAGACCCAGGCACCGTCGATGCGGACGATGCGGGTGGGGTCGAACCTGGCACCGTGGGCGGCGTCGATCGCGGCGCCGTGGACGGCGTCGATCCGGGCGCCGGTGGCGGCGTGCGGCCGATCGGGAACGTGAAGACCGGCGGCGTCATCGCGACTGAGCCGCTGAGCGTCGCGCTCCCGCTGATGCCCGACTGCCCGAGGCCAGCGTTTGCTGCGGTGCTGTTGCTCGGCGCTGTTCCGATGACCCCCGGGGTTTTCGACGTGTTCGTGATTGCTTGTGCGTCGGCCACTACAACCGGGCCGCGTGGTGTCTGGACGGTTTGGGGCCTCGTCGGGCTCGATACCGCAGGCGTACGAAGCGCCGCATTGCGAGAGCCGCGTGACCGTCCGTGTCCGCGATTGTCGGTTGCCTGCACCGGCCCTGTCGGGACCGGCGATGTCACAGGCGCCGCGCACGTTGGCGCAAGCTCGCGGATATAGCGGACCCCGAGCTTCGAGTTCGCATCTCCGCCGCTGGCCTTCCGCCCCTTCCCCGAGCCATGCGGCAGCACCATTCCGAACACTTCCACTTGCTGGCCGACATAGTCCTGGAAATCGTCGGGCGGCAGACCGACGAGGCGCAGCGATGTGCCGGGCGCGATGGGATCAGCGGACGGCGGTGACGCATCCTCGCTGACATCGATCACGTACGCGTTCGGCTGCTGTGGCGGCGGGACGCAGCCCCTGACGGTGACATCGCGAATCGCGGGGCCGCGGCCGTCGGGCATAGGAAGCGTCTGCGCTTCGACGAGAACGGCAGCCGACGTCATCACGCCGGCCGCCAGAGACATACTCTTACACACGCGTAGCATTGCTCGTTCCCTCCTTCATCGTTCACGTTCGCGCGTCCGGCGCCGCCCGAACGGCAGCGCATCGGTCAGCGCGCATTCACAGTGAGGACTGCAAGGCGACTGCCGCGCATGCATGATCGCTCACGCATGTGCCTATGCATTGCTTGACCGCTCTAGAAATTGAGCCCGATGGTGACGTGACTTTCGGGAAATTTAGACCCGCAGATGCGTGCGGCTATACGGGAAGGGCTCAGGAAGGACCAACGACTTTGGTTGTGTCACCTATCCAAACGGAACGTCAAAATTTACGTTGATAGAAGTGGAGGTGCACGGCGGATCTTTAGAGATCCGCCGTGTTACAGATTAGAACATGTAGGACTTGCGATCGACGACGGCCTCCGCCAGTTGACGTCGCAGGGCGATCGTATTGACGGGCGTCACCTTCAACAGCCGCCGCAACGCGGCGAGGAGCGTGCGCAGCGTGTCGCCGTCAGCCATTCCGGCCAGTGCGGTTTTTGCTGACTGCTCGACGCGGCTGGCAGCGTCGCTGATGTAGCACCGCGCGGCGGCCGCGTGCAGGTCGCCGCCGTCCTGGCGCGCGCGCAGGAGAGCGCTCTCGGAACCGTAGACATCGATCATGATGTCGGCGGCCGCCATCAGGACTTCCTGCTGATCGGCGAGCTTCTCGCCGTAGGTCTGCATCGCAGTGCCGAGCACCATCAGGCCTACCTTCTTCATTGCCGCGACCGCCCGACGTTCGGCCTCGAGCGGCGCATCCGACGGCGCCTCCATTGACGGTGGCGCCAGGATCTCGTCCATCAGCTTCTTGGCCGCCGGAATCAGCGGCAGGCCACCCTTGAGCGCACGGCGGACGAGCATGCCGGGGATCAGCAGGCGATTGATCTCGTTGGTCCCCTCGAAGATCCGGTTGACGCGCGCGTCGCGATAGTGACGCTCGGCCGGGTAATCACGCACGAACCCGTTGCCGCCGTGAATCTGCACGTTCTCGTCGAGGACGAAGTCGAGCGTTTCGCTGCTCGCCACCTTGAGGATCGACGATTCGATCGCGAATTCCTCCAGCGTCGCGAGCACCTGCGCGGCATCGTGCGGCGGCTGGAGCATCGCGTCGATGAGCCCCGCCGTGCGATAGAGCATGGCCTCCACGGCGTACTGCCGTGCCACCATCTCCCCGAGCTTGTGCTTGATGGCGCCAAAGCTCGCGATCGACTTGCCGAACTGTTTGCGTTGCGCTGCGTATCTCGCCGCCTCGCCGATGGCCATCCGCGAGCCGCCGCTGCACATCGCGCCAAGCTTCAGGCGGCCGTAGTTCAGCGTGTTGAACGCGATCTTGTGTCCCTTGCCAATCTCGCCGAGCAGGTTCTCCGCCGGGACCTTCGCGTCCTGGAGAATCAGCGGGGTCGTCGACGATCCGAGCAGTCCGAGCTTGTGCTCTTCCTTGCCGTTGCTGACGCCGGGGAAACCGCGCTCGACGATGAAGGCGGAAAACTCGGCATTGTCTGATCCGGGGGCCCCTGTCCCCCGGTATACCTGCGCGAAGACGATGTAGACGTCGGCGAACCCGCCGTTGGTGATCCACATCTTCTCGCCGTTGAGCACGAAGCTGCCGTCAGCCTGGCGCGTCGCGCGCGTTTTGGCGCCAAGCGCATCGGAGCCGGACCCGGACTCGCTGAGTGCGTAAGCGCCGGCGGTCTCACCGCTGACGAGCCCGGGCAGGTACTTCTGTTTCTGCTGCTCGGTGCCGAAGCAGATGATCGGCGTGATCGCGAGCCCCAGCTGCGCACCGAGCTGGGCTGCGAACGATGCGCTGCGGCCGACCACCTCGCCGACGACAACCGACGAGACCTTGTCGAGATCGATCCCGCCGTAGGCTTCCGGCACGTCCGTGGCCAGCAGCCCAAGCTCTCCGCAGCGGCGGAGCAGCGCGCGTGCGGTCTTCCAGTCCTTCGCTTCGAGCTGTCCGAGCGCCGGCTGCACCTCGCCCTCGATGAACTCCTCGGCCGTCTGGCCGATCAGACGCTGCTCGTCATTCAACCGCTCGCGGGTGAAGATACTGTCCTCGGCCGCATCCTCAATCAGCCACGCCCCACCCCGTGCGATCGTCGTCGTCGTTGTCGTCATGTTTGGGTTCCTTTAATGACCACCTGCTGCTTCATGCCGACCTGCTGCTTCACGGAGAGAACGCAGAGATCGGAGAGCACGGCGCCAACGTGAGTGCACAGGCGCCGCAATCGAGATCAGACCCGCTCGAATATTCCCGCCGCTCCCATACCTCCACCGACACACATCGTCACTAACCCGTATCGCGCCTTGCGACGCTGCATCTCGTAAAGCAATGTCGTGGTCAGCTTGGCGCCGGTGCAGCCGAGCGGGTGCCCGAGCGCGATCGCGCCGCCGTTGACGTTCAGCCGATCCGGATCGATCGGCAGCTCGCGCAGGCAGGCAAGCACCTGCGCGGCAAAAGCCTCGTTCAGCTCGACGAGATCGATTCGATCGATCGCCAGGCCGGTCTGCTGGAGCACTTTCTTGATCGCGGGCACCGGGCCGATGCCGAATCGCTCTGGCTCGACGCCGGCGGTTGCGAAGCCGACGAACCGTCCCAGCGGCTTCAGCCCGAGCTCGCGGGCGCGGTCGCCATTTATCAGCACGACCGCCGATGCGCCGTCGCTGGTCTGCGACGAGTTCCCCGCCGTCACCGTGCCCTTGACGTGAAATGCCGGCTTCAGTTTCCCGAGCGCCTCGATCGACGTGTCTCTTCGCGGACCCTCGTCAGCCCGGAGGCCGTCGATCGCGATCGTCTCGTCAGCGAACCTCCCGCCGTCGATCGCGGCAATCGCGCGGTGATGGCTGCGCAGCGCAAACGCGTCCTGCTCGTCGCGCGAGATGCCGGACTCGCGCGCGTGGTTCTCCGCAACGAGACCGGTCGTGAGGTAGACGTCCGGGTAGCTGTCCACCAGCGCGGGGTTCGGCGCAATCTTGTTGCCCCCCATCGGCACGAGGCTCATCGACTCGGTACCGCCCGCCACGATCGCGGTCGCGCCGCCTGCCATGATCCGCTCCGCGCCATACGCGATGGCCTGGAGGCCCGACGAGCAGAATCGGTTGACCGTCACGGCCGACGCGGTGATCGGCACTCCAGCGCGCAGGCTTGCAATCCGCGCGACGTTCAACCCCTGCTCCGCCTCCGGCATGGCGCAGCCCAGGATGACGTCATCGATCTCGGCCGGGTCGAGACCAGGCGCGCGGCGCAGCGCTTCCTTGATGACGGTTGCGCCCATCTCGTCGGGGCGCGTGTTGCGCAGCGATCCGTTCGGCGCCTTGCCGATCGGCGTTCTCACGGCGGAAACGACAACCGCTTCTTTCATTGCTCGGTCCCCTGTGTGCGCGACGCGGTCTCGCGCGATGGATCGGAGAAATCTGCCAGCAGATCCTCGAGCGCTTCACCCGCTTCAGACGCGTGACCATCAAAGAGATGATCGGCCGCGTCGATAACGACCAACTCCTTTGGTTCGGGCAGCTGGCCGTAGTACTTCCACATGTCCTGGATGGGACAGATGTCGTCCGCCTCACCCTGCACGAAAAACTTCGGCTTCGTGCTCTTCAGCGTGTTCGAGAAGTCGTACCCACCCTTCGTCCACGGAGGCGCGATGCCGATCAACACGGACACGCGGTCATCGACGGCGCCAACCTCGAGCGCAACCCATGACCCGAAAGAGAAGCCGGCCGACCAGAGCGGCAGGTGCGGATACCGCGCCGCCATGTAATCAAGCGCCGCGCGGAAATCCTCTTTCTCTCCCTCGCCGCCGGTGAAACTTCCCTCGCTGCGCCCAACGCCGCGGAAGTTGAACCGCAGCACCGCACACCCGGCGCGGACGAGCCCCTTCGTGCCCTGATACACGACCTTCGTGTGCATCGTCCCGCCATGCGTCGGCAGCGGATGCGCAAACACGACGGCCGCCTTCGGCGTGCCCGACGGCTCGTCGAGCAGCGCCTCGAGATGCCCGGCCGGGCCCCGCAGGTCATGAATGGCTGCCAAGGAACTCCTTCAGGATCCCGGCAAATCGATCGGGCTGCGTCAGCATCCCGAGATGGCCGGTGTGATCCATAACCATGTACTTCGCGCCCGGAATGAGTTGCAGATACTCCTTCGTCGACGCGACCGGAACGACCTGGTCAAGTTCCTCGTCGCCGGTTACCACGAGCGTGGGCGCGATGACGCGGCGGCAATCCGGTTGAAGTGGCGTCTGCTGTTGCAGGCGGACGCGGCGTGCCATCAACCCCGGAAGCATGGGCGCCGTCATCACATCCCCGACGTACGCGAGCGTGAATCCAATCCTGGCGCGCCAGTCGGGAATGGCCTCGCGGATTTCGGTCGTCAGCCGGTCAAGCGCCGTCACGCAAAACGCCGGCATGGACAGCCATGGCTGTGCGACGTATCGGCACTGCCGCGGCGACGGCCGCCACTCGGGTCCTGGCGTCGAGGCAAGAATCAGCGCCGACACACGTTCGGGGCGGCACGCGGCATAGCGCACGGCGATGAGGCCGCCATACGACACGCCGCAGATCGCCGCGCGATCGACGCGCGCCCTATCCAGCACCTCGTCGACCTGCTTCACGAACACGTCAAACCCGAGCGCCGGATCCATCGCCATGCCCGACCCGATGTCGCCGGGCAGCGTGTAGCTGATCACACGTCGATCCCGAGCCAGCGCACGCAGCGCCGGGCGCATCCATTCCCACCGGCCCTGGATGCCGGGAATGACGACGAGCGGATTGCCCGAACCCTGGTCGAACATGCGACGTTACCGAGGTCCGAGGTCCGAGGCCCGAGGTCCAGAGCGATGCGCGATGCGCGACGCGCCCGCCTTCGCCCGCAAGGATCGGGAGCGGGCTGCGGCGCGGCAGGCCGGTGCGCGAGGCGCGAGATGCGATGTGCGATACGCCACAGCCATCAGCCTTGAGCCTCGTTCGCCTTGAGCCGCCATGAGCCCTGAGTCATACGCCATGAGCCATTCAGTTGCGCAGCGGCTTCCCCGTCTTCAACGTATGCGCAATGCGTTCCAGCGTCTTGCGCTCGCCGCACAGGCTGAGGAACGCTTCGCGCTCGAGATCGAGTAATTGCTGTTCGGTCATCGTCCCGGCGGCCTTCATGTTTCCGCCGGACAGGATCCACGCCAGCTTGCGTCCGATCAGCGCGTCGTGATCGCTGATGCGGCCGGCGCGCCACGCGAGATGGACGCCAAGCTTCAGCGCGGCGTAAACGCCCTCACCCCCGACGCGGATCGCCTGGCGCGGATGATCCGGCTTGTAGCCGGCGCGCGCGAGGCGTCGCGCATGGTCCTTCGCGTCGGCGAGGAGCCGATCGCGGTTCATCGTGATCGCGTCGCCGTCACGCAGGTAGCCGATCCGGGTCGCGTCGGGACCGCTCGTCGAGACCTTCGCGAAACCAATCGTCTCGAACACGCGCTGCACATGGGGCAGCAGGTCGGCGCCGGCGGGCAGATGCTCGACCGCGCGCGCGAGCATTTCCTTCGTGCCGCCTCCCGCGGGAATCAACCCCACGCCGACTTCGACGAGGCCCATGTAGGTTTCCGCCGCGGCCTGCACGCGTGCGCCGTGCAGCGCGATCTCGCAGCCGCCGCCGAGCGTCATGCCGGCGGGCGCGACGACGACCGGCACGTCCGCGTACTTCAGCGCCATCGTGGCCCCCTGGAACGCGCGGACCATCATGTCCACTTCATCCCAGTTGCCCTCCTGCGCTTCGAGCAGGAGCAGCATGACGTTGGCGCCAACAGAGAAGTTGTTAGCATCGTTGCCGACGACGAGCGCGGCAAAATTTGCCGATGCTTCTTTGACGCCGGCGTGCAACATCTGCATCGTGTCGCCGCCGATCGCGTTCATCTTCGAGTGGAACTCGACGGCCAGCACGTCATCCCCGATGTCCACCAGGCTCGCGCCCGCGTTCTTCTTGACGACCCGCGCGCCCCGCAGCACCGAAACGGGGACACTCACAGTTTTCGGAACCGTGACAGTCACACTTTCCGGAACGGTCACTGTCACACGTTCGGGCGACGAGCGGCCGAGCGCGCGCAGCGTTTCGAAGGGGCCGAGATCCCAGCCGAAACCCCAGCGCATTGCGTTGTCGATGTCCTCGGTCGAATACGCAATCTCCGGGGCAATGCGCGCCGCGTACTCGAGCGTCGGCACGAGCGTGTCGCGCAGGAACGCGCCGACCCTGTCCTTGCCGTTGACCAGCGCCGCAATGCGTTCCGCCGGCGACTCGATTGATCTCGCGGCGTCGAGCGACCCGAGCTTCGGTGATTTCCGCTCGCGATACTCGAGCGTCTTCGGATCGAGCGTCAGGATCTGATCGCCGTCCTTCTTGTAGAATCCCTTGCCGGCTTTCGCGCCCGTCATGCCCCGCGCGACCATCTGCTCGACGAACTCCGGCAGCACGAACGCCGTGCGCTCCGACCGGTCGTCGAGCCGCTCCGCCAGGTTCCGCGCCACGTGCGCCAGCACGTCCACGCCGGCAATATCCATCGTCCGGAACGTGGCGCTCTTCGGACGCCCGATCGCGGGACCGGTCATCGCGTCGATCTCTTCGATCGTGAAGTCTCCCGACTCGAGCGCGCGAAACACCTGCATCACCCCGAACAGCCCGATGCGGTTGCCAATGAAGTTCGGCGTGTCCTTGGCGATCACCACGCCCTTGCCAAGGCGCACGTCCGCGAACTCGGCAATCGTTTCCAGCACCCGCGGATCGGTGTCAGGCGTGGGAATGAGTTCGAGGAGCTTCAGGTACCGAGGTGGATTGAAGAAGTGCGTGCCGAGCCAGTGACGACGAAACGCGTCGGAGCGGCCTTCTGCGATCGAGCCGATCGGGATCCCCGACGTGTTGGAGCTGACGACCGCGTCCGCGCGCCGGTGCTGCTCGACGCGCGCCAGCAACGCCTGCTTGATGTCGAGCCGCTCGACCACGGCCTCGACAATCCAGTCGGCATCGCGGATGCCCGCGAGATCCTCATCGAACGAGCCGGTCTTGATCAGCGTGACGACGTCGGGCGTGAAGAACGGGTCGGGCTTCAGCGCGCGTGCGCGTTTCAAGCCGTCAGCCGCGGCATCGCGCGTGACATCGAGAAGCAGGACCGGAACGCCCGCATTTGCAAGATGCGCCGCGATCTGCGCGCCCATCACGCCCGCCCCGAGGACAGCGCCCTTTCTGATCTTCACGAGCGCCTCCGGCGTCGAGGTCCGAGGTCCGAGGTCCGAGGTCCAGTGGTGCTCTGTCCGAGGTCCGCGGTCCGAGGTCCGGTGGTTCTCTGGTTCCCGACGCCCCCTACGAACAGGTCCACGATTGCGTCTGCGTCACCGGCCAGCGCGTACTGCCGAGTGCTGAGGATCCAGTTGGTTGCCATTTCGTCGAGGCCGCCGAAGAACAGCTTGGCGGCAAGCGTGGGGTTGATGTCTCGCCGGAACGCGCCCGACCCCTGGCCGTCGACGATTACCTCGCGAATGATGCCGAGGTACTCGCGCAGCGCGGTCGCCGAGAAGCGCTCCATGAATTTCGTCGACTGCCGCAGCTCCACCTGGAACACGATCGCAAGACTGCGGTCGCGCCCCATGCGCTCGAGATGCATGCGCGCAATCGCACGCAGCCGCGCGATGGGATCCGCGATCGGCGCCACGCAGGCCCGCCCTTCCGCGATCCACTCACGCATCGTCCGATCGAAGATCGAAGCGAGCAGGTCGTCCTTGCTCTTGAAATAGAGATAGACGGTGCCGGCGGCCACCCCCGCCGCGCGCGCGACGTCGGCCACCTGCGAGTTGAAGAACCCGCGGCTGGCGAACACGTCGGTCGCGGCGCGCAGGATCGCCTCACGCTTTTCACCGCGTTCGGGCAGGGTGCGGACGGTAGCTGTGGCCACTGAATGAATATTCATTCATTCGGCCCCCGCCTGTCAAGAGCTGTGGCACCTCGCAACTCGGCACGCGTTCGCGCGGCACCATGCTCCGCCCGCGAGGGTACCCCTACCACTTTCGGCCTATGGCCACCGGGAGCGCATCAGGGGTATAGTTTCTTCCAGCCCCCCCGACAACGAGAAATTCCCATGTTGGATGAATCGCAGCAGACGGCGATCGTCACGCGGTTGAACCGCATCGAAGGGCAGGTCAGAGGCATCCGACGGATGGTGCAGGAACCGCGGCTCTGCGTTGAAATCCTGCAGCAGCTCTCCGCCGCCGAAGCGGCGCTCAATCGCATCAGCCTGGCGGTCTTCAGGTTCCACGTTGAGAGGTGCGTCCCCGAGGGGGTGGTGAAAGGGGAGCCGGAACGCGGCAAGCAGCTCAACGAACTGGTCGATATCTTCGATCGCTTTGCAAAATAGTGGTTGACCGGATCCGGACAATTGAAGTCCGGCGAACGGCTTTTCTGGATTCGTCCCTACATACATACCAGCCGCAAGCCCTAAATCTTTGATTTTCAGGCAGATGTAGGGCTTGCAAAACTGGCTGCGCTCCTTGCATAGTGTTCTGTCCGGTACCGTAACCGTCCGAAAACGCTATTCGCCTTCGGTCTTCTTCTGGGAGGATGGAGATGAGAGTTGGAATAGCCAGATTGATGGTGGTCTGCGCCGCCGTGCTCATTTGCGGCGCAGCACCATCAACGGCGCAGGTCTCGACGGGGCGTATAGACGCAACCGTCAACGACAGCACCGGCGCCGTGCTTCCGGGGGTTTCCGTCGAGATCAGCGGACCGCAGGGCAAGACCGCGGTCACCGATGCGATGGGGGAAGTCCACTTCCTGAATCTTGCTCCCGGCACCTACACCGTCAACGCCAAGATCTCCGGGTTCAGCGACTACCTCAATAAGAACGTCATCGTGGGGACCGGCGCCAGCGTGCCGCTCAGGATCTCGATGGCCATTGCGGGCGTAGCCACCCAGGTCACGGTGACGGGGGAATCACCGGTAGTCGATACGAAGAAGACCACGACGTCGACTAACGTCAGCATCGAAGAACTTCAGAACATCCCGTCATCGCGCGACCCGTGGGTCGTCCTCCAGACCGTGCCCGGTGTCATCGTCGACCGCGTGAACGTTGGCGGCGCCGAATCGGGCCAGCAGTCAGCCTACATGGCGAAGGGGGCGGGCGGCGGCGAGAACACGTGGAACATGGACGGCATCGCCATCACCGACATGGCGGCGCTCGGCTCCACGCCGACCTACTACGACTTCGACATGTTCCAGGAAATGCAGGTGACGACGGGCGGGGCTGATGTGCAGAGCCCGACGCCTGGCGTGCAGCTGAACATGGTGCTGAAGAGCGGTACCAATACACCGCACGGCAGCACCCGCATTTACTTCGAGAACGAAGACCTGCAGTCCAACAACATGCCGAAGGACCTCGCGGCATCGATTGGCGGCACGTCCGGCAAAGGCAACCGGATGCACGAGTACAAGGACTACGGCTTCGATCTCGGCGGTCCGATCATCAAAAACAAAGTGTGGGCGTGGGGCGCGATGGGCAAGACGCACGTCGACCTGATCACGCTCACGGGGTCGCACGATAAGACCGATCTGCAGGACTCCTCGTTCAAGGCGACCGGCCAGATCACGAACGGCACGCGCGCGAATTACACGTTCTTCCGCGGCGACAAGAAGAAGTTCGGCCGCGGTGCCTCGCCGCAGCGTCCGGATGAAACGACGTACAACCAGTCGGGCCCGACCACGCTCAACAAGGGTGAAGTGAACTTCGTCATTGGCGACAACCTGTTCCTCGTGGGCAAGGGTGCGCATGTCGACGGCGGATTCTCACTCGCCGCGCGCGGCGGCCCGAACACGCAGATGTACATCGACGACGGCGGCGTTTTTCACGGATCGGCCGACACCTACGCCACGGAGCGTCCGCAGAACAACTTCGCCGTCGACGGCAACTCGTTCAGAGGGCGCCACGAGCTGAAGTTCGGCTTCGGCTGGCGCAAGGCCAAGGTGGACTCGAGCGACGTCTACCCGGGGAACGGCGTGGTCACGCTGCACAACGGATATCCCGACATGCTCGCGAAGATCACGCGACCCGGTCGCACCTTGACGGACGCGGTGTATACGAACGCGTACGGCGGCGACACCATCACCTGGGATCGCCTGACGCTGAACCTCGGCGTACGCTGGGACCGTCAGGCGGCATCGAACGGCGCCGCAAGCATCCCCGGTAGCCCGGTGTTGCCGAACCTGCTTCCGCCTTTGACCGCCACGGCCGCGAAGGACGCGATCGTCTGGAATGCCGTCACGCCTCGCATCGGCATGAACTGGGCGCTGGATGAAAGCCGGAAGACGCTCGTGCGGGCGAGCTACGCGATGTTCGCGTCGCAGTTGAACGCGACGGCTGCAAGCACGATCTCGGCGATCCAGTATTCGGCCATCTACTACTACGCGGTCGATTCGAATCGAAACAACATCGCGGACCCCAACGAGATCCTGTTCAACCTGGGCAACGCCGGTTACTACGGCTTTGATCCGAATGATCCCACGCGGCTCGAGACGATCAACCAGATCGGCGATTACAAGACGCCAATGACGCACGAAGTGCTGTTCGGCGGTAGCCGCGAGCTGGCGCCCAACTTCGGCATCGACGCGACGTTCACGTATCGCTACTTCAACCACTTCGCGTGGAACAGCCTGATTGGCGTGAACTCGTCCAACTACCGGCAGGTCGGCACGCTGACCGGCAACGTAGAGCCCGTTGGCAGCTTCAGCACGCCGTTCTACGCGATCGATCCGGCGGTCGTTCCGCCAGGCGGCGGGACGAGTTACGAGGAGCGCAAGGGCTATCACCAGCGTTACGTCGGCTTCGAAGTGAGCGCGGTGAAGCGCCTGTCCAATCGCTGGCAGGCGCGCTTCGGCTTCTCGACCAACGATCACAACGAGTACTTCGACGGCCCTGATGCGCTCGACGATCCGACACCGGCACCGAACAACCCGCGCATCGACGGTGGCGAAGTCGTCCGGCAGACCGGCGGCAGCGGCAAGAGCAACATCTATATGGTGCTGCCGAAGTACCAGGTCATCGCGAACGGTCTGTACCAGGGACCCTGGGGCATCAACCTGGGCGCGAACTGGGTACTGCGGCAGGGTTACTCGATGCCCTACTTCCGAGGCCGCGTCCCAACGGGTGACGTGCTCTTGTCCAACAAGAGCGTCCTCATCGTTGATGATGTGACCGACTTTGCGCTGCCGAAGGCGAGCTCGCTCGACTTCCGCGTGGAGAAGGCGACGCGGATTAAGCGTGCGAACGTCATCCTGGACCTTGACGTGTTCAACCTGTTCAACAACTCCACGGTGCTCGGCCGCACGTTCGACCTGCGGTGAACGGGACCGACGGGGTTCAACCAGGTGCTGGAAATCATGAACCCGCGCATCCTGCGCGTGGGTGCGAGGTTCACCTTCTAACGACCACGGATAGACACGGATTCACACCGATCCGTGTGAAATTCGCGTTAGTCTAGTACCCCGGGCTCTGAAAGGAGCCCGGGGTTTTTTATTGACCACGGGTTCACAC
>JBKOZS010000317.1:0-16900 GCA_046726015.1 Acidobacteriota bacterium | reverse complement strand
GTCCATACACGGCCCTGCGCGATATCGTCGATCCGCTCCGGCGTGGTGTTCCGTCCCTGCGCTGCCTTCTCGACGAATGTGTCGTAGGTTGCCTGCATGTTCTCCGTCACACGCGCGCGCTCTTCGGGTGTGAACGGGCGCACGGGCGAATACATCCCTGCGTACTTGCCCTGCGAGACTCCTTCCAGGTTCATCCCGAGCTTCTTCAACGTGCCGTCGATCACGAACTTCGTGAGAACGACGCCAATGGAGCCCGTCAACGTGGACGGTTCGGCCACGATCGCGTGCGCGGGCATGGCGATGTAATACCCGCCGGAAGCAGCGACGTCCGACATCGATGCGATCACCGGCTTCTGGGCCTTGGTGAGCATCATCTCGCGCCAGATCACGTCCGAGGCGATCGCGGATCCCCCGGGGCTGTTGACGCGCAACACGATGGCTTTGATCGCGCTGTCCGCGCGCGCCTTGCGCAAGTACTCAATGATGGTGTCGGAACCGACGACGCCGCTTTGCGGGGAGTCGTAGCTGCTCTTGCCCGACGCAATGATTCCCGCCGCGTAGATGACGGCAATGCGAGGCCCGCGCCCGAGCCCGACGCTCGACGCCGCAACCTGCCGGTAATCACTGAGCTCGACATACCGCGGCGTGCCCGGTGCGAGCTTGATCTTGTCGTCGAGTTCGTCCTCGTAAGCGAGGTCGTCAATGAGCCCCGCCCGCAGCGCATCTTCCGGCAGGAACGGACCGTGGTCGATCAGCGACTTCACGGCGGCCTCGCTCTTGTGACGGCCGTCTGCAATCCCCCGCACGAGTTGTTGATACAGGTCGCTGTTCAGCGACTCCGCCATCTCGCGATGCGCGGGCGTAAAGGAGTGCTCGGTAAACGTGTTCGAGGCGGTCTTGTACTCGCCAATGTGCAGCGCATCGGGATACGCGCCAATCTTGTCGAGCGTCCCGCGGAGAAACAGCTCGTAGTTGGCCATGCCGGTCAAATCGAGCGACGCGGCCGGCATGAGAAATACCTTGTCGCACGCGGTGGCGAGATAGTACTCCTGCTCGCCGCCGTAATCCATGTACGCAATGATCGGCTTCCCCGACCGCCGGAAGTCGGTGATGGCATCGCGTACTTCCTGCACCTTCCCCCAGAGCGCGGCCGCTCCGGTCGGCTTGATGATCACGCTGGAGATGCGGCTGTCGACCTTTGCCTTGCGCAGTGTCTCAACGATGGACCTGACGGTCGGTGCGGTCTCGAAGAACTGGCCGACCACGCCGCCCGGTTCCATTTCCTCGAGGTTGCCGTTGAGCGGGAGGATGAGCGTCGAGTGGCTTGCCACCTGCGGCTCGCGACCGACCGCCGTATATAGAAGGAGCAGGCCGGCCGCCGATGCGAAGACGGCCAGGACGAGGAGCAGGATGACGAGCCAGACGCCGCGCCTGAGAGCCACAGCTGTGCCTTTCCGAAAGAAGTTGACCTACTAGTGTAGATCGGTGCCGAGGCGCGAGGTCCGAGACCGCGAGGTCCCGGCACTCCGTCGCACCTACAATCTTGCAATCGTGTGTCGGAGATGTAATCACTCTGCCCGGGGCAACACGAAAAATCGCGCCGTTTCCTCCGCAAAACCGATATGGCGTCCCGCTTGCTCAGGGACCCTGCGACCAATGGCCGCCGTCCCGACACCCATCCTCGTCGTCGAAGATGACGGGAACACGCTCACGGGCTACATGGAGTTCCTCGCGAGCGCCGGGTTCAACCCGACCGGGGTGCCCGATGCGACGCGCGCCTTGCCGATTGCGCTCCGCAACCCGCCCGACGTCATCGTCACGGACATCACGCTGCCCGGCATGAGCGGGTTCGAGTTTGCCGCGGCGCTCCGCGCGGACGTGCGGACGCGTCACGTGCCGGTGATTGGCCTGACCGCGCACTGGACGCCGCAGATCCGGTCGCGCGCGGCGGATGTGAAAATGCAGGCGATCCTGCTGAAGCCGTGCATTCCGTCGCACCTGGTCGCCGAACTCGAGCGCGTGCTCGGGCGTCCGTGCCGCTCGGCAGTCTAGAGAGCGCGGCGCCCCGAGCGAGCGCTGAGGGCGCCGTGTCAATTACGAATGACGAATGCCAAATGCCAATACCATGAAAGTTGGGCATTGGGCATTGACCCGCAGGCGGCTTCTTTCGCCAGCCTGCGAATCTAAGGCCGCCCTCCCTGGTTGACCACGTAGCGCTGCCCCGCGATCATCACGACACCGCTTCGCGCAGCGCCCGGGTTCGGCGCTGCAACGAACTGCACGAGCCCGTTGCCGGTGCCTGACATGCCCGCGGTCATGCGAATCCAGTCTGCAGTACTCTCCGCCGTCCACGTGCACGCCCCGCCACTCACGATGACCAGGACATTTCCGTTGCCGCCGCTCGCATCGAACTGGTGAAACGGCGGCAGCAGGATCCAGGTGCATTGAGACGCCTGGTTCACGGTCAGCGTCTGCCCTGCGAGCGTCACTGTCCCGTTGCGGGCGGGACTTGCGTTTGGCGCGACGGCTAACGACACCTGCGCAGGTCCGGCGCCGGACGGCGGAGACAGCGTGATCCAGTTCGCCCCGCTTCCACCGCTCCAGGTGCAGCCCGCTGCCGTCATCAGCGTGACGCTGGGACTGCCGCCCGTTCCCGGCACATCATGAACCGTTGGCGAGACGGAATATGTACAACCGCTGGCCTGCACGATCGAGACGGGATGCCCACCAATGGTCACGGCACCGGTCCGCGCCGGACCCACGTTCGTAGCGACCGCGACCTGCACCTGCGAGGCTCCACTGCCGCTGGCGGCGCCGGGAATCGTGACCCAGTCGGCACCGCTCGCGGCGGACCAGGTGCATCCGGCCGCGGTCTGCACCGAGACGCTCGCCGGCCCTCCGCGCGCGTCCGCGTTGATCGCTGCCGGCGTCACCGAGACGCTGCAACCGGTTGCCTGCGTGATTGAGACGGATTGTCCCGCAATCGTGACGGCTCCTGTGCGCCCGGGGCCGGCATTTGCCGCGACCGCGACCTGCACCTGCGCTGGCCCGGTGCCGCTCGCGCCGCCGGCAATCCCGATCCACTCGGCGCTACTCGCAGCG
Source organism: Acidobacteriota bacterium (assembly GCA_046726015.1). Lineage (GTDB taxonomy): Bacteria > Acidobacteriota > Vicinamibacteria > Vicinamibacterales > 2-12-FULL-66-21 > QHWT01. The sequence continues at coordinate 13,798 of JBKOZS010000317.1, read as the reverse complement.
GACCAGGTGCAGCCGGCCGCGGTCTGGACCGAAATGCTGGCCGGCCCTCCGCGCGCGTCCGCGGTGATGGCCGTCGGCGTCACCGCGACGCTGCAACCCGCTCCCTGCGTGACGGTGACACGGCGTCCCGCAGCCATGAGCGTGCCGGTCCGCGTTGGTCCGTCTGTTGCCGCGACGCGGAAGCTGACCTGGCCTGGGCCGCTGCCGCTTGCTCCACTGGTGATCGTGATCCAGGATGTCTGGCTCTCGGCTGTCCAGCCGCACCCGAGGGGCGCTGTCACCGGCACCTGCCGTTCGCCGCCAACCGGATCGACCGAGACGCTGTCGCTGCCAATGGCGTAGCTGCAGCCCGTTCCCTGATCGACGTTCACCGTTTGTCCGGCAATACTGAGTGACCCGGTCCTCGGCGGACCGTTGACCGCCTCGACATGGAAGCGGACCTCGCCGTCGCCGCGACCTTCGCGTCCTGACACGATCGTGATCCACGGCACACCCGCAGTGGCCGTCCAACCGCATGCCGCCGCGTTCGCGCGGATCTGAATCGTGCGATCGCCCCCCGCGCCCTCGACCGACTCGCGGTTGGACGAGAGACTGAACTCGCAGGCTCTCGCCGCCTGCGAGATCTGCAGCCGCTGATCGTTGACGCCGATCGCCGTGCTGCGCGGCGACGGGTCAGCGTTGGCCGCAACCTTGAACTGGATGGAGCCGTCTCCCTGGCCTTCGGACGGAGCGACCGTCACCCAGGCCGCGTCGCTCTTCACCGTCCACGAGCACTCCCGGTTGGTCGTGATGCCGAGCCTCCCCGTGCCGCCCTCGGCGGTGAAGCTGGCGTTGTCGGCGCGAACCTGCAGCCCGCACTTCGTGTCGGTGGGACCGGTGACCGTTGCTGTTTGTGAAGAGGATGAACCGCAGGCCGTGACGAGGAATGTAGACGCCGCAAGCGTGGCCGTCGCGAGCGTCTTCGACGGGAAACGCGCGACTGTGCGCGTCGTTATCGAAAACGCATCCGCCAGAGGCGAACCCCAGCACCCGACGACAGAAGAAGAGCCCACGCCCAATAGAGTTCGCAACCCGAGAATCATGACGGCGAATTGCGGTTGCTGATCGCGCGTTGCTGACGCCGCTCGCGTACGCCCGGCCGATCAGCGATCTAACGTCCCCCCTGGTTGACCACGTAGCGCTGCCCCGCGATCGTCACGACACCAGTTCGCGCAGCGCCCGGGTTCGGCGCCGCCACGAACTGCACCAGGCCATTGCCCGTACCGGCCGTGCCCGCGGTCATGCGAATCCAGTCCGCAGTACTCTCCGCCGTCCACGTGCACGCCCCGCCTGTCACGATCACAAGGACATTTCCGTTGCCGCCGCTCGCATCGAACTGGTGAAACGGCGGCAGCAGCATCCAGGTGCATTGAGACGCCTGGTTCACGGTCAGCATCTGCCCTGCGAGCGTCACCGTCCCGTTCCGAGCGGGACTTGCGTTTGGCGCGACCGCTAACGATACCTGCGCAGGTCCGACGCCGGACGGCGGCGACACCGTGATCCAGTTCACGCCGCTTCCGCCGCTCCAGCTACAGCCAGCCGCAGTACCAACCGCAACGCTGCTGCTGCCGCCCGTCCCGGGCACGTCCTGGGCCGCGGGCGATACCGCATATGTACAACCGCTTGCCTGCGCGATGGCCACGGACCGGCCTGCGATGGTGACCGCTCCGGTGCGCCCGGGGCCGGCATTGCCCGCGACCGCGACCTGCACCTGCCCCGCTCCGCTGCCGGTCGCACCGCCAGCAATCGCGATCCACTCTGCGCCACTTGCCGCCGACCAGTTGCAGCCGGCTCCGGTCTGCACCGAGATGCTCGCGGGCCCACCGCGTGCGTCGGCGCTGATCGCCTCCGGCGTCACCGAGACCGTGCAGCCAGCGCCCTGGGTCACGGTCACGCGCCGGCCGGCAGCCATCAGAGTGCCAGTCCTGGAAGGTCCATCCGTCCCGGCCACACGGAAGCTGACCTGGCCTGCACCGCTGCCGCTGGCGCCACTCGTGATCGCGATCCACGACGCCTGGCTCTCGGCGGTCCAGGTGCACCCGAGAGGGGCCGTCACGGCGACTTGCCGTTCGCCGCCAACCGGATCGACCGAGAGGTTGTCGGTGCCGATGGCGTAATTGCAGCCGGTGCCCTGGTCGACATTCACCGTCTGTCCGGCAATGCTGAGCGACCCGGTCCTTGGCGGACCGCTGACCGCATCGACGTGGAACCGAACCTCGCCGTTCCCGCGACCTTCGCGTCCTGACACGATGGAAATCCACGGAACGCCTGCAGTGGCGGTCCAGCCGCACGCCGCCGCGTTCGCGCGAACTTCAACGCTGCGATCGCCTCCGGCTCCCTCCACCGACTCGCGATTCGAGGAAAGACTGAACTCGCACGCTCTCGCCGCCTGCGTGATCTGCAGCCGCTGGTCGTTGACTCCAATGCCCGTGCTGCGCGCTGACGGGTCAGGGTTGGTGGAGACCGTGAACTTGATGGAGCCGTCGCCCTGGCCTTCGGCGGGAGAAATCGTCACCCACGCCGCGTCGGCCTTCACCGTCCACGCGCACTCACGGTTCGTTGAGATGCCGAGCGTGCCCGTTCCGCCAGTTGGTGGAAAGCTGGCGTTGTCGGCGCGGATCTCCACCGCGCACTTTGTGGTCGATGGACCGGTGATGGACGACGTCTGTGAGGACGAGGAACCGCACGCACTGGCGAGGAAGGCGCAGGCAGCGATCGTGGCGACCGCCGCGGCGCTCATCGCGCGTTGCTGAGGTGACACGCGCGAGCTCATGCAGTGTGGCGTCCTGACCTCGGCCAAAACGCCGGACATGCGTCGCTTGCCTGCAATCATCTGGCCCGGTATTCTCTCGCCGCAGAATTCCAGCACGACCGCAGATCCTGCGGATTCACACGGAAATCGGTCCGTGTGTTTCGAAGTTCCGTCACATTTGGAGGCATCGCCCATGCGTTCGACTGACACTGCAACGCGCCGATCCATGATCAGGTCGTTTTTTGCCACACTGGCGGCTACCGGTGCCGGCTTGTTCGGCGTGGCTCACGCCCAGACCAGCGGGCCCTCGAAGAAGACGTCGAGCGACAATCCCGACCCGGGAAGCAAACCGCCGCTCTTTTCGTCATGGGTCACCTACGCCGGCCTGGTCTTCATTGCCGGCAAGGGTGAGCATGGCCCCGGCGACATCACGGTGCACACGAAGTCGGTTCTTGATCAGCTGGAAGCTGAACTCAAGAAGGCCGGCTCGTCGATGGACAAGGTGTTGAAAGTGAATGTCTACCTGCACGACTTGAAGGATTACGATGCAATGAACGAGGTGTTCCGTGGTCGCTTCGGCCCGAATCCGCCGGTCAGAACGACTATTGCAGCATACGGCGGCGTCCCGGGCAGCTCGCTCGTGGAAATCGATTGTACTGCCGCACAGTAAGTGACGGCTCGTTCAACCAGATGCGCGTTCATCGGGTCGCGTGCACCATCGCCGGCGTCGCAGCGGTTGCGCTGACATGGACATGGACGTCCGTCCAGGCGCACGATGCCGAGGTTCGAGGATCGAGGTCCGAGGTCCGAGGATCGAGGTCCGAGGTCCGAGGGTCGAGGCCCGAGGTTCAGGGCTCGTCGTCGATCGACTTCGTTCGCGACATTCAGCCCATCTTCCAGACGCACTGCTACGAGTGCCACGGTGCGACGAAACACAAGAACGGCCTCCGCCTCGATCGCCGGGCCGTGGCCCTGAAAGGCGGTGACACCGGGCCCGCCGTCGTTCCAGGCAACAGCGAGCAGAGCTTGATCGTGAGGCGGCTGCTCGGACTCGATGGCGAGGACCAGATGCCGAAGGACAAGGATCCTTTGGCCTCCGCGCAGATCGCGTTGATTCGTGCCTGGATCGATCAAGGCGCACCGTGGCCCGAAAGCGCGGATGCGGCCGTCGCGGCCACACAGCCTGAGCCGGAGCGCTCGACCCATTGGGCCTATCGCCGTCCGATCCAGCAGGCGCCGCCGGCGGTCCGGCACACGGACTGGGTGCGAACGCCGATCGATCAATTCATCCTCGCGCGCCTCGAACAGGAAGGCTTGACGCCATCGGCCGAGGCGCCGCTCGAAACACTGGTCCGTCGAGTCTCGCTCGACTTAATCGGGCTTCCGCCTTCGCCGGAGGAGGTGGATCAAGTCAGCCGCGAGGTGGCACAGGACGGCAGGGATGCGGCATACGCGCACCTGGTCGATCGACTGCTTGCGTCGCCGCATTATGGCGAGCGCTGGGCGCGCCCGTGGCTCGACCTGGCGCGTTATGCGGACTCGAACGGATACGAGAAAGACCAGCCGCGCGTGATGTGGAAGTACCGCGACTGGGTGATCGACGCACTCAATCAGGACATGCCGTTCGACCGGTTCACGATCGAACAGATTGCCGGCGACATGCTGCCGGATGCGACGACGGATCAACGCATCGCCAGCGGGTTCCATCGCAACGCAATGACGAACGAGGAAGGGGGAATCGATCCGGAAGAGACGCACTACGAAGTCCTCGTCGATCGCGTGAACACCACCGCCACCGCCTGGCTCGGGACCACGCTCGCGTGCGCGCAGTGCCACGATCACAAATACGATCCGTTCAGCCAGCGCGACTACTACCGGATGATGGCGTTCTTCTCGAACTCCGACTACCAGGTACGCAAGCTGGGGGATGGAACGAAATTTTTCGAGACGATGATCGATGTGCCAACGGCGGAGCAGGAACAGAAGCGCAAGACGATCCAGTCGGAGATCGATCGGCTGAACGAGCGGTTGAAAGCGGACACGCCGGTCCTCAAACGCGCGCAGGGAGTGTGGGAGCAGTCGATGAGGCTCGAGCCTGCGTTGCGATGGAAGGTGCTCACGCCAAAGTCGGTCACCGCTACAGGCGACGTGGTGCTCACGCCAATACACGATGGATCGGTGATCGCGTCAGGGCCGAACCCGGGTGAGACGGTTTATACCTTCGAGGCGGTCACCGCGCTGCCTGTCGTCACTGCCATTCGCCTCGAGGCGCTGCCCGACCCGGCGCTGCCAAAAGGCGGGCCCGGACGCGACGTGTATGGGAACTTTCAACTGAATCGGATCGACATCGAAACGGTCGTGAGCCGTGGCACGCCGCGCGGACCTCTTGCGCTGAAGGCCATCAAGGCGGACGATTCGGCCGGTGGCGCCAGTATCGAATCGTTCTTCCCCATGGTTCTCCCGCGCGACGCGTACGCACCGCGCGGCTGGCGCATCGACGCAAGCCGCGAGGAAGCACGGCTCGCGCGGCAGATTGTTTTCACCCTCGACCGGCCGGTGCAGAGCCCGTCAGGTGTCCGGCTCCGGATTCGTCTCGCGCATCAAGGCAGTGCGGTCGGACAAGCGCTCGGCCGGTTCCGCCTGTCGGTGACGTCGAGCCGGAATCCGCAGCGCGTGGTCGAGATTCCGGCAAAGCTCAGACCCGTCCTGGCAATTCCCGTTGCCAACCGGACCGAAAAACAGCGCTCGGATCTTTTGACGTTCTATCGCACGGTTGCGCCGTCGCTGAAGACCACCCGGGATCGACGTGCGGCTCTTGAAAAGGACCTTGCGACGCTGGCAATCCCGACGGCACTGGTGATGCGAGAACGCCTGGCCTACGAGCGCCCGTCGACCTACGTACGCCGGCGTGGCAATTTCATGGACAAGACCGAGAAGGTCTACGCGGGAGTTCCGGAGGTGCTGCAGCCGCTTGGCGACGACCAGATGCCGAACCGCCTCGGGCTGGCTCACTGGCTGGTGGACGAGCGGAACCCGCTGACCGCGCGTGTCGCAGTGAACCGCGCGTGGGAGCAGTTCTTCGGCCGCGGCCTTGTCGAAACGAGCGAGGACTTCGGGACGCGCGGCACGCCGCCGTCACACCCGGAGCTGCTCGACTGGCTGGCAATGGAGTTGGTGCGGAGCGGCTGGCACATGAAGGCGCTGCACAAGCTGATCGTCACGTCAGCGGCGTATCGGCAGACATCCGCCGCAACGACGCCGCTGGTCGAGCGGGATCCCTACAATCGTCTCCTCGCCCGCGGGCCTCGTTTCCGAATGGATGCGGAAATGGTGCGCGACACGATCCTCGCGGCGAGCGGCCTGCTCAATTCCAGGATCGGTGGACCGAGCGTATTCCCGCCGCAGCCGGATGGCATCTGGGACATTCCGTATAGCGACGAGCAATGGATCCCGAGCACGGGCGAGGACCGATATCGGCGCGGCTTGTACGTATTCATTCGCCGCTCTGCGCCGTATCCAAGCTTCCTGACCTTCGATGCCACGAGTCGCGAGCGCTGCACGGTTCGCCGCGTGCGGACGAACACGCCGCTGCAGGCGCTCACCACCCTGAACGACGAGGCGTTTTTCGAGGCGGCCCGGGCACTGGCGGCACGTGTATTACGCGAACCGACATCCACTGTCGCGAACGGATCGAGCAGCGCGGCGTTGAACGACGACACGCTCCACGCGATCGGTGCATTTCGGATCGTGGCGTCGCGGCATCCCGCGCCTGGCGAAGTCGACCGTATCGTCGCCTCGTATCAGACGCATCTCGACCGGTTCCGCGCCGATCCCGATGCCGCCGCACGCGTGATTAAAGACTACGCCGTCCCCGGCATCGATCCCGCCGAACAGGCGGCATGGACGCTCGTTGCCAACGCGCTTCTGAATCTCGACGAAACCCTGACCAAAGAATGATGCATCCCCATATTCTTCGCGCCATCACGCGTCGGCACTTCTTCAAACAGTCCGGCTTTGGCATCGGTGGCCTGGCGCTGTCTGCCCTGCTCGATGACAGGTTGTTCGCGCAGGCCCTGGGCGCCGGACCATCAGCGAAGGCGGCCGATCCGATGGCGGTGCGCGCGCCGCATTTTGCGCCGAAAGCCAGGAACATCATTTACCTGTTCATGGCCGGCGCGCCGACGCAGCTCGATCTGTTCGACCACAAGCCGGCGCTCCAGAAACATGACGGCGAGGAGATTCCGGCGGAGTTCATTCCGAAGGGAGAGCGCTTCGCGTTCATCAAGGGCACGCCTCGTCTCCTGGGATCGCCGTTTACGTTCAAGAAATACGGACAATCCGGCGCGGAGCTGTCGGAACTGCTCCCGCATCTCTCGCACATCGCCGACGACATCGCCATCGTCCGCTCCGTGCACACCACGCAGTTCAACCATGCGCCCGGGCAGATCTTCATGAACACCGGCAGCCAGGTGTTCGGGCGCCCGAGCATGGGATCGTGGCTCACGTATGGTCTCGGCAGCGAGAGCCGCGACCTTCCCGGCTTCATCGTGCTGCTCTCGGGCGAGAACGCGCCCGATGGCGGCAAGTCGTGCTGGGGAAGCGGATTCCTCCCGACGGTGTACCAGGGCGTCGAGTTCAGATCGAAAGGCGATCCGGTGCTCTTCGTCTCGAACCCGGAAGGGGTCGATGCGCGCGCGCGCCGCGACTCGATCGACCTGGTGACGGACCTGAACCGGCTGCATCGGGCCGAGACCGGAGATCCGGAAATCGATACGCGAATCGCGTCATACGAGATGGCGTATCGCATGCAGAGCAGCGTGCCAGAGCTGACCGACATCTCGAACGAATCGCCGGCCATCCACGCGTTGTACGGCACCGAACCGGGCAAGGTGTCGTTTGCCAACAATTGCCTGCTGGCTCGCCGGCTGATCGAGCGCGGCGTGCGCTTCGTGCAGCTGTATCACCGCGGATGGGACACGCACGGGGCAAGCGTCGGCACCGATATCGCGAACAGGGTGCCCGCGCTCTGCCTGGAGACCGACTGCGCGGCCGCGGCACTTGTCACCGATCTCAAACAGCGCGGCCTGCTCGACACGACGCTGGTGATCTGGGGCGGGGAGTTCGGCCGCACGCCAATGAACGAGGCCCGCAACGGGTCGCGCCTGATGGGACGCGATCATCATCCGCGCGCGTTCACCATCTGGATGGCCGGCGGCGGGGTGAAGCCCGGCATCACGATTGGCAAGACCGACGATCTCGGTTACAACGTCGTCGAGGACCCGGTCGAAGTCCACGACCTGCACGCCACCATCCTCCACCTGATGGGGCTCGACCACGAGAAGCTGACCTACAAGTTCCAGGGACGCGAGTTCCGCCTGACCGACGTCAGCGGCGAGATCGTCACGAAGCTGCTCGCGTGACCGGACTCTCGAGATCATTCGCGACTGCGGTGGCGTGTCACGCACGTACTCACGCTGAGCACGCAGAGCGCGCAGAGAATTCAAATTGAGTACGTGTAATAAGAGGCACTCCGCGTGCTCCGCGGCCTCTGCGAGAGATCGTACGTGACAGGGTTGTAGGCCGGGTCTTTAGACCCGGCACCTGGGCTACCCGCGGCCTGGAACGATCAGGATCCGTGCGCGCATGCGCCACAGGCTGACGATATAGGCAATCCAGAACGCGGCGGCAATGGCTGCGTGGATGATGAAATTGCGCGGCGAGACGTCCCATGACGTGTCGGAGACGATTCGCCCGAACGCCAACCCGCTGAAAATCATCGCGAACATCAGGAGCCACGGATAGCCGTGCAGCCTGAGCCGCACCCGGTGCAACGTCTCAAGCTCGTGGTCTGGCTGCAAGGAGGAGACTGCAACGGGCACGACTGGTTCGTCCCGAAGATGTCGAGCAAATTCGGGATCGCCGCGCAGGAACTCATCGACGAGCGCGCGCGTGTCGGCACTGGCATCGCCGGCAATGTAGGTTGGCCACAGATCGAGGATCACGTCTCGTGTGACGGTCATATTTCATTTCTCCGGGCCGCATTCAGCTTCACGCGCGCGCGATGCAAGCGAAGCTTCACGGCACTCTCGGACAATCCCAGTGCTGCGCCGATGCTCTGATGCGAAAGGTGTTCGACAGTGGCCATTAGGAGAATCGCGCGATCTAGCTCCGGAATGACCCGCAGCGCCTTCAGCACGGCATCGAGCTCCTCCCTGGCGTGGGTCGTCGCTTCCGGATCCGGCGACCGATCCCGCACATCCATGCGATCGGCAAGTCGGTCGCTCGATGGTCTTCGTCGCCCATCTCGATAGAGATTCCGGGCGATCATCAACAAGTACGCCTTCACGCTGTCGACCCGGATCCGATCCCGCGCGATCCATGCGCGCGCGAAGGTCTCAGCTGCAATATCCTCCGCCTCGGCGCGGTCGCCCGAGAGGTAGACGGCGAAGCGGTAGACGTCCGCGGCATACCGCTGGTAGAGCGCGGAGAAATCAAGGTCAGACAATCTGAAGAACAATACGGGCGAGAAGGCGATACGTTACACGTGCTCGTTCGCACGGCCACCATTTATGACGCCGGTGACTTGTCACGCACGTACTCACGCCGAGCGCGCGGAGCGCGCAAAGAATGTCAAATTGAGTACGTGTAATAAGCAGCACTCCGCGTCCTCGGAGACCTCCGCGTGAGGTCGTACGTGACCGTGGAGGCTGCCGCTAACGCAAGGCAAACACCATGATGGTCGAGCCCGCCGTGACGCCAATGAACTGCGTGCCGTCGATGGCGTAGGTCATCGGGCTGGCCTTCCAGCTCTGGCCGGTGTTGAAGTGCCAGAGGAGTTTCCCCGTCCGCGCGTCCGCGGCCACCAGGGCGCCACCCGACGAATCGCCGTAGAACACCAGTCCTCCGGCGGTGCTGATCACACCGCTTCCGAGGATTCCGCCGCCGATGTTCGGGATCTCCCACGCGATCTTTCCGGTCTGCACGTCGAGCGCGCGGAGATACTTGACGCTGATGTCGCCGGGCGAGTGGCGCGTCCCGCCACCATAGAAGGATTGGCCCGGTTCCCACCACTGTGAGTTTTTCGTGAAGATGCTGCAGGATTCTTCGGCCATTAAGTAGAAGAAGCCGGTCAGCGGGCTGAATGCGGTCGACGGCCAGTTGGTGGCGCCCGCCTCCGACGGACACGTTCGCGTGCCTGCAGCCGCCGGAATCTGGTCCGGCAACAGCACCGGGCGCCCGTCGCGCCCAATGCCACTCGCCCACGTGAGGTTCCTGACAAACGGCTCTGCAAGCAGCAATTCACCGGTCAGCCGATCGAGCACGTAGAAGAAGCCATTCCGATCGCCGTGCAGTAGCACCTTGCGCGCCTGACTGCGAAACTCGATGTCCGCGAGCAACGGAGTCTCCGTCGCGTCCCAATCGTGAAGATCGTGCGGCGTGAACTGGAAGTGCCACTTCAACTTCCCGGTCTCGGGATCGAGCGCCACTACAGAGTCGGAATACAGGTTGTCTCCTTTGCGCTCGTCTCCGTTGTAATCCGGGCATGGGTTGCCGGTAGGCCAATACAACAACTTCGCCTCGGGATCGTAAGTCCCCGTCAGCCAGGTCGAGGCGCACGGATGCTCGATGGCCCTGCCAACCCATGTTTCGGATCCGGGCTCACCGCGCGCGGGAACGGTCCAGAACCGCCAGACGCGTTCGCCGGTGGATGCCTTATACGCATCGATGAATCCGCGATTGCCTTCATCCCCGCCCGACACGCCGGCAATGACGAGGTCGTTGACGACAAGCGGCGCACTGGTGCCGCCGTAGTGCAACCGATAGTCCGCCATTTCGATATCCCAGAGCAGCTGGCCGCCAGCGCGATGAAGGGCACTGACGTGCGCGTGATCGGTCTGCATGAAGACTCGATCGCCAAGCACCGCAACGCCGCGATTGATGCCGCCCGCGGCATCACCGACCAGTCTTTCCGTACGAGGACGGCTGTAGTACCACACTTCCCCGCCGGTCCTCGCATCCAGCGCCCACACCGCATTCGCGGCTGTCACGTACATCAGTCCGTCGACAACAACGGGTGTGACCTGGAGGGCGCCGCGTGCCCCCGGAACAGGAAAGGTCCATGCCGGGGCGAGCCGCGCGACGTTGGTCGTGTTGATCTGATCCAGCGGGCTGTGGCGATTCCCACTCAGATGTCCGTGGTACGTCGGCCACTCACCCGGCTTCGGACGAGCGATATCGTTGAATGCTCCGCCTTCACCGATGGCTTCGTTTCCTCTCAACGTCGCGCCCGGTGAGCGATCGACGGCCAGGCGCGTCAGGTATGCCATCACGTCGTGCATCTCCTCCGATGATGCAGTCACTTTCGGCATCAGCGAGGGTTGCCACGTTATTTCGGCGACCTGCTGCTTTGAAATCGAGTGAAACGTCCCGTCGAGCCCCACGAGTCCCAGGTCGAATGGCGTTTCATACTTCGCCACGCCGCGCAGCGTCGAGCCGTCGCGCATACGAACCGAGGCAGCCCTGAACGATCGCGAGCGGCCTGGCTCACGCAAGGCGTGCTCGATCTGCGACGTCCTGCGCTCGCGCGCCAGGTTCGACAGCTCAGGGCCCAGGATGCCGCCGCGGCCGCGCACAATGTGGCAGCTCGAGCAGCGGCCCTTGCCTGTGAAGAACCGTTCGCCTGCGTCCGCGTCGCCGGCCGCCGGGTTCTCGATGGCAGGTGACCGCAGAATCTCGACGTAGCTCACGATGGCGTCGAGTTCCCCGTCACCGATCGCAAACGCCGGCATACCAAGGTCCGGGATGCCGGTCCTGATCAGATCGCGCAGCGCCTGCCTGGTTGCGGCGCGAGGCTCACGGATATCGACGATCCCGGGACCGTGCGCGCCGCCGGCGCCGTCCGATCCGTGACACCCGACGCAGCGGGCTTCATACGCCGGCTTACCGACCTCGAGCGTCTGTGCGCGGGCGCACAGGGCGGCGCCGATGACCACCGGGATTGCCACGAGGAGCGATTTGGCTTTTTCCAGCAAGCTGTTATCCTCTCGCCGCAGAACCTGCATTGCAAACGCCAGGGAGTCTCGACATGTGGAGCCGACGACGATTTCTGAGGACCGCTTCCGGGTTACCGGTGGTGGGTGGATTCATTGGATCGGGGACCGTCTCGCTTGGCGCTGCCGCGAGCGCGTTCGCCGCCGCCAGGGGTAAACGTGATTACTTCCGCGAGCTTGGTGTGCGCCCGTTCATCAATGCGGCCGGCACATACACCGCGATGACGGCGTCGCTGATGCCGCGTGAAGTCATGGAGGCGATCAACTACGCCTCGGAGCACTACGTCATGCTCGACGAGCTCCACGACAAGATTGGCGAACGGATCGCCACGCTCGTCCATTGCGAGGCGGCAATGGTGACTTCAGGCGCCGCGTCGGCGCTGACGCTGGGCACGGCTGGAGTGCTGACGGGCATGGATCGGCAGAAGATGGTCGACTTGCCGAACCTGGCCGGCATGAAGAGCGAAGTGATCATCCAGAAGTCACACCGGTTCGGGTACGACCACGCGGTGCGCAACTGCGGCGTGCAGATGGTGGAGGTTGAAACGCGGGAAGACCTCGAGCGGGCGATCAACGACAAGACTGCAATGATGCTGTTCTACAACAACAACAACAAGGAAGGACGCATCCAGGACGAGGAGTTCGCCCAGCTCGGAAAGAAGCACAACGTCCCGACGTTCAACGACGCGGCCGCCGACGTCCCGCCGGTCGAGAACCTGTGGAAGTACACGAAGATGGGCTTCGACCTCGTGACCTTCTCCGGCGGCAAAGGCATTCGCGGGCCGCAAAGCGCGGGTCTCCTTCTCGGACGAAAGGATCTCATTGCAGCCGCCCGCCTGAACGCTCCGCCGAACGGCAACACGATCGGCCGCGGGCTCAAGGTGAACAAGGAAGAGATGGTTGGGATGCTCGCGGCGCTGGAGCTGTACCTCGACAAGGATCACGCAGAGGAACAGCGCGAGTTCGAGAAGCGCGCCGAAGTGATTCGCAGCAGCGCGACCGCGGTCCCCGGCGTGACGGCCGAAGTCTTTGTGCCGGAGGTCGCCAACCACGTCCCCCACGTTCGGATCTCCTGGGATCCGGCAGCCAGAGGCATGACGGCCGAGGACGTCGTCAAGAGCCTGCGCGACGGCGAGCCTTCGATTGGCACGCGGTCGGAAAACAATGCGCTTGTCGTTGGCGTCTGGATGATGCGGCCGGGCGAAGAGAAGATCGTCGCGCGCCGGTTACGACAGACGTTAGAGAAGAAGACCTCGTAGGGAACCATCGTTCATGCCGCTAACTCGACGGGATTTCATCAAACGGGCAACGATCGCGTCGGTGGCCGCGCCGGTGCTGGCGCGAGCGCAGCAACCGACATCCAACCCGGTGCCGCTCAGAATCGGGATGACCGACTGGAACCTTGGCAAGCGCGGCGACATCGCGAAGATCGCCCTGGCCAGGCAGATCGGTCTCGACGGCATCCAGGTCAGCCTGACATTCCCGACCGACGACAGCCCTCATCTTCGTGAGGCGAAGACGCAGGCGGCCTTCAAGCAGGCCGCGCTCGAGAATGGGATCCAGATTTGTTCGCTCGCGATTGGCTCGCCGGGCAAAGCGCGGCTCCCTCTTCATACCAACCCGGCCGCGGCCATCCTGCTCGTCGAAGCGATCGAGGTGGCGCGAAACATCGGAACGACCAACATCCTGCTGCCGATCCTCGGCGACAGCCACATCCACATGGACAACCAGCAGGAGGTCGATACCTTCGTGGTCATGATGAAGGAAGTGGCGCGCTACGCGGAGAAGGCTGGCGTGGTGGTCGCACTCGAGGACTGGATCTCGGCCGAGGACAACATCCGTCTGCTCGATGCGATCGGCTCGGACTACGTCGCGGTCTATTACGACGCACGCAACATCAAGTCGCGTGTGCACGATCCATACGGCGAACCCAGGCGTCTTGGAAAGCGCATCAACC
>JBKOZS010000316.1:0-13779 GCA_046726015.1 Acidobacteriota bacterium | reverse complement strand
GCACCATGCGCGCCGATCGACAATGGACTGCGTGACCTGAGGCCGACGTACAACATGTTCCAGGCGCCAAACAGGTTCGGGATGAGAGCCATCGGAAAGACGACGACCCGCTCAATCGGCACCGGCACCTCGAACACGAATCGTGCAAGTGTAAAGGCGGTCATGCCCACGAGCAGGAAAGCCGTCGGCACTACAATCCCCGCCATGTAGGCCCGTAGATACGGATGGTTCATACGGTTCTCTCCTGCTCACAAGTGGTACAGGAGCACCAGGATCAAATCGGGAAACGCCGCGATCACGCTCCCCGCGAGTCCGGCCAGGGCCCAGTCGTACCAAACGACCCGCCGCCTCCGCGTGTCCAGCGTGCGCGACATCGCGGGCCAAAGATCTCGCCTCAGCTCGGCATTCACAGGCGGAAATGCGTCTTGCAAGACCCTGCGAATGTCGTCGTGATCCTGTTCGCTCATCGCTTCACACCCACTCGCCTCAGTTGTTGCCGCAAGAGGCGAACTGCGCGAAACACTCTGACCCGGACCGCGCCTTCCGAAGTGCCGAGCGCTTCGGCAATTTCCTTGGGCGACTGCTCCTCGATCAAGGAGAGTGTCGCCGCCACTCGAAGCTTCAACGGCAAGCGGCGAAAGGCGACGGCGATCTGCCGGCGCGCCTCGCGGCATTCAATCGGGTCTGCGACGGCGGGCTGCGCCAGCTCGTCTGCGAGCGCCACTTCCCGACGTGCCTGGCGGAGATGATCGATCGCGAGATTCGTGGCGATGCGCCGCGCCCAGGCACCGAAGGAGGCGCCTGGATCGAAGCGACCGCGCGCGCGGTGAATCCGCCAGAACGTCTCGATCGTGAGGTCTTCCGCCGCGGAGGGATCGCGAACGATGCGAACAATCCAGCCATACACCTCTGCCTGAAACTGCCGGAACAATGTCTCAAAGGCTTCGGGGTCGCCCCGCCTGAAGCGCTTCAGCAGTTCCATGCAGCCTTTCTACTCGGTCTTACGGGAGTGGGGACGAGTTGTTACAAGCAGGGTCGTCCGGTTGGAGTGGACGATGTCCCACGCAGGACTGCCTGAGGCAAACGCAGCTGCGATCAGCGGTAGCCGCGTGCGAACAGGAACTTCGCGCCAGCCGCGAACGCCTCCTGACTCGCCACGACGAACCCGAAGGTGCGTGACAGGCGATCAACCGTGTTGAAGGTGAAACAGACGGCGAGCGCGTCCTGGATCTGCTCGCGTGAGACTCCAGCGGCCAGCACGGCGCGCATGTCGTCGGAATGAACCGTGCGCTCGCGGGTCAACTTCCGCAGCAGGCGCAAAGTTGCCCGCAGCGGCTCGTCGATCGGTGCTGTGTCGAGATCAGCAAGCACCGCGGAAACCTTCGCTTCATCGCGATAGGCCAGCGCGGCGACTCCGGCGTGCGTTTTGGTGCACACCTCGCATTCATTCGTCTGCGAAACGACGGCGCCCATCAACTCCCGATCGCCAACTGACCATGCAGAGGGGCCGCGCATGGCTATCTGGGTGAGCACCCTCATCGGCAGCCCATAGAAATCAGGCCGGTATCGGTTGACCTTGACGGCATCAGGTACCGGCAGACGCGAGACGGCGCGGATGCCCGCGAACAGGATCTTCGTTTTGAACCTATGGCCGCTATCGAGTATTGCCAGGCGCATGCTCCCTCCTTGGCGTCGCGGCGTCGAGGGCTGCGAGTGCCATGTCGTACTGCCGGCTTGCCTCACCGACCGCCGCACACACCACAAGCTCGAATATCTGGTCCTCAGTGGTGCCCGATGTCCTCACGGCGGTTACGTCGGCATCAGTGACTTTGTAGGCGTGCTTGACGACCTTGTCGATCAGCGTCCGCAGCGGCTCGGGCAGCGCTGCGTTGTCGAACGCAGCGCGCCGCTGGGCGGGCGGTGCCATGCCATCTCCGTGGAGTATGCGCTCCACGAGTGCTTCACGTGTCTTGGTGATGTCCGAGGCCTTTCCCAGGTGATAGGGCCGCGGCCGCACGGTAGTCGCGTCAGGCGTCGTCATCTGCTGCGTCATTTCGCCTCCTCTACCAGATCGACGTCTGACGATCGCGAAATCGACAGAGCGCTGAATTGGCCGCCGCCGGCGTTTTTGTGGGGAACGGGAAAGGTCAGCCGTGCTGGACCTGGTTGCGCACGGCGTCGATCTGGGCCGTCAACAGCTTGCGTTCAACCTCGTTCGACGTCATGCCGAGCGCCCGCTCGTAGTTCGGCAGCGCCTCGGCGCCGCGGCCGAGTCGCCGCAGCAACTCCGCTCGAGTGGTGTAAAACAGCCTGTAACCAGCCAAGTCCCCCTGGGCCGCCAGCGCCTCGACGAGAGCAAGACCCTCTTCGAGCCCACGACTCATGGCGACCGCCACGGCATGATTCAGTGCAATCACCGGCGAGCTCGAAAGCGCCATGAGCTGACGGTAGAACCCTTCGATCCCAGCCCAGTCGGTGTCCTCGGGCGATCGCGCGTGGGCGTGCGTTCTGGCGATCGCAGCCTGGAGGACGTACTGGCCGCGCCTCGGATATCCGAGCCCGCGCGCCAGCACGACCATGCCCTCGTCAATTTGTGACCAGTCCCAGCGCGACCGGTCCTGCTCGTCCAGCGGCAACAGCGACCCGTGGTCGTCGACCCGCGCGCCTCGGCGCGCGTCGTGGAAGAGCATGAGCGCCAGCAGGCCTGGGTTCTCGGGATCGTCCGGCACCAATTCGCACAACATCCGCGCCAGTCGTATGGCTTCGCGACAGAGCTCCTGGCGGACTAGGGCCTGCCCTTCGGAGGCGCTGTATCCCTCGTTGAAAATCAGATAGAGCACTGCGCGAACTGCATCGAGGCGCTCGCCGAGACGATCGAGCGGCGGAGTTTCGTACGGGATCCGGGCTTCCTGAATCTTGCGCTTCGCTCGCACGAGCCGTTGCGCCATCGTCGCCTCGGAGACGAGAAACGCGCCCGCGATCGCGGGTGTTTGAAGACCGCCCAGCGTCCGGAGCGTCAGCGCGATCCTCGCTTCGATGCCGAGCGCGGGATGGCAGCAGGTGAACATCAATCGCAGGCGGTCGTCGGGATACGCTGCCATCGGCTCCTGCTCTGCGTTCTCATCTTCCGCCGCCAGCAACTTCAAGTGCTCGGCAACGGCCCTCTGGTAGTCCGCTCGAGTGGACTCGCGGCGCGCCCGATCCACGATTCGTCGGCGCGCAACCGTATTGATCCACGCGCCGGCATTCGTCGGAACGCCTTTCGCGGGCCACTCGGCCAGCGCGGTGGCAAAGGCGTCCTGCAATGCCTCTTCGGCCCAATCGAACGACCCGGAAAGGCGGATCAAGCCCGCGAGGATGCGAGCAGATTCCTCTTTGAAGACGTGCGCAGCGACTGCCTGCCAATCAACGGTCATCCGCGGCGTTCTTGAAATCGCATCGGCCGAATCTCAACAGAGCCGATTCCTCCTCCGCACTCAGTCGGAAGCCTGCGCGCCCAGTCGATCGCCTCGTCCAGGTTGCGGCATTCGAGGATGTAATAGCCCGCAAGCTGCTCCTTGGTCTCGGCGAACGGGCCGTCGATCACCAGTGACTGCCCTTCCACGAGGCGGACGGTGGTCGCGGACGTCGTCGGCGCAAGAGGGTCCGCCGCGACGAACACACCGGCCCGGCGCGCCTCCTCCATGACGATGCGATGGCCGTGCGCGACCCGTTCCATCAACTCAGGCGCGGCGCGTTCCATCTCGGCCTCCTTGGTGTAGACCAGAAGCATGTAGCGCATCCATTACCCTTCATCGAAATCAGTGTCTCGCCGGTGTCCCCTCGTTGTACGACGTTCGAGGGCCGCAGATCGACATGAGCAGCGGAAACGTGCTGTGTGCTCGGCAATGTCGAGTCATCCCACCAGCGCGAGGCCGCGCAGGTGCTGCGGCGACACTGCATACGTGGCCACGCGCCGCCAACTCTTCCCGCCGTCATCCGAACGGTGGACGCCGCGTTCATCCGCCGCCCACAGCTGCCCGCCTCTCGTGCCGGCGCAGAGCAGCGGCGCGATTGTGGTCGGTGGCTCCGGCCAGCCGTCGCGCACGCGCTCCCAACGCTCGCGCGTGAGACGCCGATACAGGCGGCCATCAGAGCGGCCAGCGACATACGCAGAGTGCGGACCGGACGAGGCCGAAACAACCACAACGTCCGGGTGCTCCGGATCGATCGCCACGCTGCGCAAGTAACCGACCTCGAGACCGGCGCTGGGCGAGCGCCACGTCGCGCCGGCGTCGTCGCTCTCGAAGTAGCCATCGCCAGCAGAGACGCGCAGCGTTTCGGGAGCGTTGCGGTGAATGGCGAGCTCGTGGGTGTCCCAGGGCCCGCCGGGAACGCGGTCGCGCCAGGTGCGGCCACCATCGATCGTCGAAACGAGAGCGCCAGCCTCGATCGCGACCCAGAGTCGTTTCGCCTCGAGTGGGTGGCACGCGATCCAGCGAACGTGATGAGTGTCGGGTCTCGGCGGAAACGACCATTCCGATGACGATGCCAACGTCTCTAACCGGCTGGTCTGTTCCCACGTCGCACCAGCGTCCGCTGAGCGCCACACTTCGCTCGGCTCGGTACCCACCCACACCACGTCCCGCTCGACGGGGCTCGCTGTGATCGCCATAATCAGCCGGCCCGACAGCCCGACCGACTTCCACGACCTTCCGCCGTCGTCGCTCCTGAAGACGCCGCCCCGGTGCGTGCCACACCACGCACGCCCGTGAACCAGCGGGTCCGCAGCAAGGCACGTGGGATTCTCGTCCATCCCTCGTGCGGACGCGGAAGTGCCTCGCTCAACGTCAACGACGACCACCTCGCGAGCGGTTGCGACTAGTACCGGCATTGCTCACTTCACCTTTGAATCATAGTCGCTCCGGACCCGCGCCCGGCTCGCGTCCGCCGGCGCTCCGTCTTGTTACTGTACCCTTGAGATATGAAGAAGTGATGCATGGTCGGCAACGAGAGCGGCGCGGTCCTATCATGATCTGATGTCTGAACAGCAGCTGCTCCGTGTTGGCGTCGAGTGCCACGCAGGCCACCGCGGCGAGCAGACGCTACGCACGCTGTTCCTTGCGGACCGTCGCATCGACGTCGCCGAGGTGGTCGACTCCTGGCGCGTGCCCGGCTATCGGTATTTACGGACGGTGACATGTATCTCGTTCGCCACGATGAGCGAGCCAACATTTGGGAGCTGACGACGTTCCGCGCGGAACACGTTGGCGGACGATGAGATGAGCACAGCGACGGTGCCGGCACCGCTCCGGCAGCAGGTCGATCGGTGGGCCGAGACGTGGCTCAGGGCAAAGTTCTCGCGGCTCCTCGAATTGCGTGCGCAAGACCCGGGTCCGTTCAACTACCCGATCGCTGTGTTCTCGGAATGGCGCGGCAAGGCCTTTTACCTCAATGTTCGGTACCGCGCTCGAAGCCGCCGGCCCGAAGATGATTTCGTCGTCCGACATACTCGGATGACGTTGACTGGCTTCGGCCGATTCGACCTGGCGTACTTCCGCCACACGGACAAATGGTTCATCGTCTTCCGTGGATTAACAGCGGCGGACTGCTTTCGGGAGATCGAGGAGAACGAGATCTTCTGGCCGACAACTTGACATCTCATCCCGACGTCGCGTGGCTGACGAGCGCGTCTGAGGTCTGGTGTCGCGAACGGTGATGTCCACTGTTTCAGAGTCGCTCTCGCAGCTCGAGGTGCTGGTCGTCGACTGCCAGGCGACCGCCGCAGCTCCGCATGGACATCTGCTCGAGATTGGGTGGGCCCACTCCGGTACGACGACCACAGGGACACAGGCACGGCTCATCGCTCTTCCCAATGGCGAGCATATTCCGCCCGCCGTGGCGCGCCTCACGGGCATTTCCGAACGGATGGCGCAAGACGGCGTCGATGCTCACGTCGCATGGCGGGAGCTGTCCAACGAAGCCGCGACGCTGGCCAGGCAGCCGGCGCCAACGGTCATTCACTTCGCTCGATTCGAGCAGCCGTTCCTTCGTGCGTTGGCCGGCGGAGCGCCTCCCCTGGACATTGTCTGCACGCACCACATCGCCCGTCGCCTCTTACCCGATCTGCCACGCCGCGGCGTGCGTCCCCTCGCAGGGTACTTCGGCCGCGCGGTAGGCGCGCTGCGTCGCAGCGCGGATCACGTCGAGGCCACGGCGTTCGTCTGGCGAGAGCTGGTGCGCCTGCTCGAAGGCGACGGCATATCGACCTGGAATGCACTTCACGAGTGGCTCGCCGCAAAACGCGATACGCCGAAACGCGGGCGCCGCGTATGGCCGATGCCACGCGATGTGCGGCTCTCATTGCCCGATGCCCCGGGCATCTATCGCATGCTTCGGACCAGTGGGGACGTCCTGTATGTCGGCAAGGCCGCATCGCTGCGTCATCGGGTCAACAGCTACTTTCGGAAACAGAATGGCGTGCCCGAGCGGACGCTCGAGATGCTGTCGCA
Source organism: Acidobacteriota bacterium (assembly GCA_046726015.1). Classification (GTDB taxonomy): domain Bacteria; phylum Acidobacteriota; class Vicinamibacteria; order Vicinamibacterales; family 2-12-FULL-66-21; genus QHWT01. Next base: position 7,288 of record JBKOZS010000316.1, on the reverse strand, counting down.
GGCGCGGGGGATCTCTTTCGATGTCACGCCGAGCGCGCTAGAGGCTGCTCTCTTCGAGCCCGACGAAATCAAGCGGCATCGGCCGCCGTACAACCTCGCGCTCACCGTCGAGGACCGCGCGCTATGGTTCACGGCACCGGATCTCAGCGCGCGCAGCGTGCACCCGTCGTCGCAATGTCCGCTCGGACCGTTTCCTTCGGCCGGGATGCTCGATGAATTCGCTGCGCTCGCCGGGGCCGACCGCCGCGCGCTCGGCTCCGGTCGCTGGCGTCCCGACGCAGCCACTTTCGAGGCAGGTTACGCGAGGCTCTGCACGACGCACCCCGAGCTTTCGCGTCAGGACCTCGCCGCGCACGAGAGACTGCTTCGGCTCGGCACACGCTTATGGAGAGAAGGTCGACGAGACCACGACGTCGACGCAGATGAAGAGGCTCGTTTCATCACGACCTGGACACCAGAGCTCGTCCAACTCTCTTTGGAGTGGCTCGCGTTGCGTGGGGCACTGGCGCGGCGCCGAGCGATCTGGTTGACGCGCCTAGTCGATGCGAGCGTGCTATGGAGCGAGCCGGGCACTGCTGCTGCGCGGTTAATCGTGATCGAGAACGGCGAGGTTGTTGTCAACGCTGACATCGACGCTGACCGAACGCCGCCGATTCCGGCTGATTACGCGCGTCCAGTCGCCGCACGCCGTGCGGCCTTCACCCTGGAGCGCTTCGATCGTTTGCGAGTTCTGAGCACCGAGCTCAAACGTCTCGTCGCGGCGGGTGCTCCCGTCGCGCTGCGACTGGGCGTCGCACCTCCGCTCGCGGACACGCGCCTGGCGTCTGTCCTGTGGTGGGTGTGACGTGCGCGTCCTGTTCGAGTCTTGGAAGTCTCTGCACTCCCTATTCGAACCAGTAGTCCAGCGTGCCTCTGGACCCTTTTCCAAAGTCGCCTTCAAAGCCGCCCTCGCCGCGCAGCCCGGAGAGATCACCTGTTCCCGATCTGGGAACGACGAACCACCTCGCCGTGATCTTACCGTTCTCGACGATTTCTGAACCTTGAAGCACGAATGTGCCCTGGCGTCCGCCCAGTGTCCCGCGGAGTCGTTGCATGCTGACGAGGCTGGCAGATTTGTCGTCGCGCATGACCTGTAAAGCCCGAACCGGCGATTCGCCATTGATATCTCCCGTCAACGCACGGTAATCTTTGCTTCCGCTCGTGCGCGCATGCGCGGCTTTACGGTTGCCTTCTCCGATTGCTCCTTTGCGTGACTCGCCGCGAACAGCAGCGTGCAGAAGGCTGCGACTGACAGAATCAGAATTCTTATGGTCATGTTCACCTCCACGAATTCACGCCATGAAAGTTTTCCTCTGTCTGTCTATTCCGCGCGCCTTCCCGCCTGTCGCATGACTTCCGTGAGGTCCGCCGTTCGGATGCCGTGAAACGGCACGATCGTCTGCACATCGAGCCGTAACCGCCGAATGTTGTCGTACAGCGCCGCGGCGTACGGAACCTTCGTCGCGATCAAGGGGGTCGTCGGCGCGTCGGGTGGTGTGTACGCATCGGCTTCCGCGAGGACCTTCTCCTTCGGCAGATACACCATCAGCATGTCGATCGCGTGGTCGAAGCCCGTCATCACGTACAGCTTGACGATGCGCCTGCCGTCGGTCAGCGTGCCCTCGACGTCGATGGTTTGGAGCTTCAGAGGCTGCTTCGACATCGACAGACGATCCGGCACGATCGTGCGCGGCGCCGTCGCCGCCCGCTCCAGAAACGTGCGATTCGATTTGTGCGTGACGATCGTGGCGCCTTCGGCGATTGCCGTGCGAATGCCTCCGAGGTGATCCCAATGGTGGTGCATCGCCACGACATATCGGATCGGCTTGGCGGGAATCAGCTCTTTTGCCTTTGCAATCACCGCCGACGCTCGTGCCTCGCCGTTCGGTGTGTCCACGAGCACGATGTGGTCCTGCATCGCGATGGCGAGACTGTGATGCGTGCCGCCGGTCAGCCAGAACACACCATCCGCAACCTGCTGAAATTTGATTACTGCCGGCGGAGCGGTGGATTTGGTCGCCTCGGCCGGCGGCGTCACATCGGCATCCACGTTCATGTTGACCGTGCTCACGGTGAGATCCAGCGACGGGAAGCCGTCCGCCTTCTGGACGATGTGCGAGGGAAACCGGACGCCGCCGAAATCCTTGTAGCCGTCGTACCTCGTGTCGATTAACATGTCGCCGACGATTGACTGCGCCGTCCAGGTCTGCACCTGCATGACGCGGTGCTGCGCGTCGATGACGCCGGTCATCTTGTGTGTGTCGACGATCGCGAACGACACGGCGTTCCGGCCGCCCGTTTGCGTAATCGTCGCGTGATGCGCGCGGGCGGCTTTCAGAAACCCATGCGGCGTCGCCCACAGCAGTAGCGCGCACGGAACCTCACTGTCGGGCGCGGGGCGGGGTCGTGGGGCCGTTCCTCCCGCCTCGGGGGGGCGTGCAAGGCGCCACTGGGAGCGAAGTGGCGGAGCGGACAGCGGAATGTCCCACGTTGACTGCGCGTCGCTCAGTTGAAGCTGGCGCAACTCGCCGGTAAACGGCACGCCGCCGCCGCGCGGCATCGTCGCTCCCATCTCGCGCACGAGCTCATGGCGCATTCGCGCGCGCTCATAGTCCAACAGCACGGTGTAGCGCTTGAGCGCGACCCGCGGCCACGGATCATCGGGAGTGAAGTTCTGGCCAACCGTGAACGTCGCACCCGAGGCGGTAAACGTCAAGGTCTTGACGACGTCCACGCCGAGAGCGTCAACGGCCGCATCGATTGCCGTGCGCTGCACCGGGATGAGGCCACCGCAATCCACGCTCCGCAAAGAAGGGCGAGTCTGCTGATATCGCGCATCGCGTCCTCTCTGTTGCAGAAGTCAGCGAGAGTAAAATCTGCGCAGCCTTGGTCATTGCTTCCAAATGGCAAAGTTCAGTCTCAGCTTTTTGCGCCCGAACAGTTCCCGCCAGTCGATGAACAGCACGCCGGAAATCAGCAGCAAACCGACGGCCGCCGTCAGGCCCGTTTGCCAGGACACCTTGCCGTGCAGCAGATCGACTGCTTCGTCGGCAGTCACTTTGGCAGTGAACAGGACCCAAGCGTCGCCGAGGAACTTACCGATCGCGAACCCCGGCAGGATATTCCATGGGTTCACGTGCGCCATGCCCGCCGCGGTGAACAAGGCCGTCGTCGACAGCGGTGAAATCGCATAGAGCATGACGAATGTGTTCGCGCGCCAGAATCGGCCGCCGAGCTTTTTCCCCAGGAAGGAGAGGTTGGCGTTCTCCCAGCGCCGGAAGATTCTGGCCGAGACGTGCGGCATGTACAGCGTGAGGATGTAACGGCCGATCACCGAGCCGATGGCGCCCGCCGCGATGACGCCCCACGGATTCGGTTTCCACTTGACGATGATGAAAGCGAGGATCGTCCACGCCGGGGGCGCGAACACCGGAATCGTGTCGACAAGAAGAGCGGCGACGAATGCCGCTAGATACAGCACCACTGCCGTTGATTGTAGTGGTCGATGATGTTACGCGGAGCAGTGCGATCCGGCCAGGACTTCAAACAGCATTTAGTCAATAGGGCCTGTGCGCAAAGCAGCTTTGCAGCGGTCACTGCCCTGCGCTCAGACGACCGGATGAGTTGACAGCCCGTCCGGAGACGTACTTCAATGCGCCATGAGCGTCACGACGATCAATGCGTACGCCGTTACCCGCCAGGGCGGGACAGCTGAACCCTTTTCGTATCAACGAGCGGTCGGCAGCCATGACGCGCTGGTGAGAGTGACGCACTGCAGCATTGCGAGAGGAGATGTTCAGTTCATCGACAACGATTGTGGCGACACACGATTTCCGCTGGTCCCCGGCCATGAGATTATCGGTCTCGTCGTAGAGACCGGTTCGACAGTGACCAGTTTGGCCGCCGGCGATCGCGTTGGCATCGGTCATCAGCAGCAGGCCTGTTTTTCGTGCGAGTTCTGCAACGATGGCAACGAACACCTGTGTCTCGAGCAAAAGGTCATCGGCGTCGACTGCTCGGTCGCTATCTGAGCCGCCGCATCGCTGAGCCCGTCGGGGACGCTCGAGCGTACTGCGGGATGCACCTGCAGCTGAATTACACACGTTCGCGATGCGCACAGCAGCATCGGCTCGATGAACCGCGCAGACGCAGTCCGCGCCGGCGTCGATTGCTTTGCGGAGGGACTGGCTTGTGTTTTGCAATCTATTCGCCCCATGAAGAACCCAAACACACGTACCACGGACCAGCCGGCCCTCCAGCGCGATCCAGATGAGTGGAAAACCGGCGATGAGCCTATGACGGACGCGCAACGCTCCTACCTGGAAACGTTGTGCCGAGAGACAGGCGTAGAGTTCGACGAGACGCTGTCGAAGGCAGACGCCTCGAAGCGGATTGACGAGCTCCGCGAACGCTCGCCCCGCCTCGCGCAGGAGTGATCCAATCCCAGAAAAAGGAACAGGCAAAGCGAACCGCCGCGACAAATGATTAACACCGGCGCGGGCAGCGAGTGCGTCGCGACCAGTCAGGAAGATTGTGCGCGCCGGACCGCGCCCTCATCGAGCACAAGGAGCACACGAACATGAAGCCAAAGAACACGATCTGCCTCTGGTTCGACAAGGACGCGCAGGAGGCGGCGCGCTTCTACGCCGCCACCTTTCCGGATAGTAAAGTGACCGCTGTTTTCAAGGCACCCAGTGACTTCCCGGGCGGCAAGGAGGGCGATGTACTGACGGTGGAGTTCACTGTTCTGGGTATTCCCTGTCTCGGTCTCAACGGCGGCCCGGCGTTCAGGCACAGTGAGGCGTTTTCCTTCCAGATCGCGACGGACAATCAGGAAGAGACGGACCGCTACTGGAACGCGATCGTCGGCAATGGCGGCAAGGAAAGCGAGTGCGGTTGGTGCAAGGACCGCTGGGGTCTCTCCTGGCAGATCACCCCGCGCGTGCTCACCGACGCGCTTGCGGCTGGTGGCAAGGAGGCAAAACGGGCCTTCGACGCGATGATGCCGATGAAGAAGATCGACGTCGCCACCATCGAAGCCGCGCGGCGGGGTTGACGTGGACACCGGATCCACCCGCAGCACACGATGTCGTTGTGAGGCTGATGGATGGATACATCCAGACGCAACTGCTGTATGTGGTAGCGCGTCTGCAGCTCGCCGATCTGCTCGCGAGCGGACGTCAATCGGCTGAGGATTTGGCCGCTGCGGCAGGCGCAATTCGGGGTCGGACAGCTCTCGCGGAGCTTCCACGCGCTTAAGGTCTGGCGCGAGGACAATGCTCTGAAGGACGCGCCGGCGCGCTTCGACATTCCATGCGTCATTGATCAGTTCGCGGACGGCAGCACGGACTGGCCCGAGCTCAACGAGCGCCACGTTCAGGCTGCTCGACAGCACTGACAGAGGCGAGTTCGTTAGAAGAGATTGGTCGTGGGCGCCATGCGACGAATCGTGATGTTCAACTGGGTGACGGCAGACGGCTACTTTGCGGCCCCTGATGGAAACCTCGAGTGGGTCGTTCCGGACCCGAAGCAGGTCGAGGCGGCGGTCGAGGCGATTCCGCGTTTCGACGCAATCCTGTTTGGACGGAAGACGTTCGAGCTTTTCCAGGGGTTCTGGAAGGATGCAGTCGACGAAGCTCTTACGGCGCCGGATCCTCATCACGCGGGACAACGAACCCGGGAACATGGCGCAATTGGGATCTGGCTGAACAAGGCAACCAAATTCGTCTTCTCGAGAACCCTCGAGAATGTGACGTGGAAGAATGCGCACGTGCTCCGTCAGCTGGACTCGCGCGACATTGTGGAGATTAAGAGGCAGCCCGGGAAGGACATGATGGTGTTCGGAAGCGGGTCGATCGTGTCGCAGTTCACACAGCTCGGCTTGATCGAAGAGTATCAATTGCTCGTCTGTCCCGTTCTCCTGGGGAGCGGCCGGCCGCTGTTGGAGGGCGTGTCAAGAAGTGTGAAACTCGATCTCTTGGAAATCCAGAAGTATGACTCAGGAGATGCCCTGCTTCGGTACGCGCGTCCCGCGTAGTTCTGCCGGATACTGCCAACGTCAACGCGGCACACCGCTGTCGATGATCAGTTCGCGCACGTGCAGCCGCTGCACTTCAAGGCTGTCTACGGTCAGTGTGCGCACACGCCCGCGTTTCAGAACGAATGCGCCAACGGCGAGACGCCCGATCGCGAGCGCCCCAATCGCGGACGCCCCGAGCGCGAACGCGCCGAATGCGACCGCGCCAAGGGCGCGGGCGCGATTGTGGCGCATCAGTGCCTGGTCTCTCGCGGCATTGCGCGTCGACGGTTCGACCTCGCGAACGTCTCTCTGCCCAATCTTCACGTTGTCCATGGTGCACCTCGACCGTTTTGAACGATCTCTATTCTGTTGCACGATGCTCCGCAAGGGCTCACATGTCTATTCGTCGTGAGGCCAGCGTCTGTCTGATACCGTAACCGAAGTTCAAACCATGGCAAAAAAACGTCCGAAACGTCGTTGGGTCAGAACCGTCAAAACCGATTCGACGCATCCTCCGTCCCATACGTTCGCAGGATCGGCGTCGCAGATCGCGCGCACGATGGCGCGAAAGGATGTCTCGCCGAAGGGGCTTGGGTCTGCTATTCGCATGATCCAGTACTTCATCAACCGTGGCGGCCGACGTCTGTCCGCGAGCCGCCGGCGCGAACTCGAACGAGCCAAGCGCATCCTGCAGCAGCGGCGGCGGTCGGCGCGATGAGGGCGCATCCGAGCAGTCGACACGGATCCGCGGACGTATCCTCCAGCCGCTGTCCGTTACGGTCGATTCCCACCCGCGGCCAGGGTTCCGGCAAGAAAGGCGAGAGTTCGTCGTTGCGCGTCCCGCTGCGCGAGGTTGTTGCCGCTCTCGGTTCCGCCTCGCTTCACAGCATAGGTCGTATTTGATGAATCAAGTGGCCGGCGTCGTCGTATGCGATGTGCTGATACGCAAAGCGAAAGTTGTATTCCCGCAGCCGCGCGATGACCATTTCTGACATGTCGCTCGACGGCCACGTCGTATCTTCCTTTCCAGAAAGAAGCAGGATCGGGCCGCCGATCCGCTCCACTGGTATCGCTGCGATCGTCACGCGATCCCGTTGCTCGAGCGCTCGGCGAAACTCGTTGACGAGTGGCTCGTTTGTATTTCCTGATTCGCGCGGAACGAATGGAACTGGCCGTCCGTGGTACGTCCACGATGATCGCGGCTTCTGACCTGCCTCCATGCTCGCACTG
>JBKOZS010000315.1:0-6054 GCA_046726015.1 Acidobacteriota bacterium | reverse complement strand
GCCGTGGTCCGCGCACAGGAACAGCACGGTCGGTCGCCTGGACTCCGTCATCTTCGCGGCGTAGCGCTTGATCGCCGCGAACGCGGTCCCGCTCGAGCCGCCGACGAACAGTCCGTGGGTCGTGAGCAGCTCCCGGCACGCCTCGACCGTTTCGCGCTCGGGGATCAGAACGACGTCGTCGATCCTGGCATGCGACAGTAACGGCGGGACGATGCTCGACCCGATGCCGGGAATATGACGTTTGCGGGGTGCGCCACCGAAGATGACGGAGCCCTCGGTATCGACCGCAACGATGCGAATCTTGGGATAGTGCTCCTTGAGCCGACGAGATACTCCGGCGATCGTTCCCGCCGTGCTGACGCCGATGAAGGCTAGATCAATGGATTCAAAATCGGCGCAGATTTCCCCCGCCGTCAGCTGGTAGTGGGCGTCCACGGCGTCCAGGTTTCCGTACTGGTTCGTCCAGTAGGCTTTCGGCGTCGTGTCACAGAGATGCTTCACCATTTGCAGGCGAGTCTTCAGGAATCCGCCTGTGTCGTCACGGTTCTCGACTTTCACGACCGTGGGACACATGCGCCGGAGGAACGACTCGTAGGTCCCGGAGATATTCGGATCAATCACCGGGATGAACCGGAGGCCGACGAGGTGAGTGAAGGCAGCCAGAGCAGTGGCGAAATTCCCAGAGGAGGATTCGATCACCGTAGTTGCTTCGCAGATCTCGCCTCGATCGGCCGCCCGCTTGAGGATCCAGTAGGCAGCGCGATCCTTGATGCTTCCGACCGGGTTGACATACTCGAGTTTGGCAAAGAGGTTCATGCCATGCATCGCCAACGGCACATGCGGCGTGGGGCGCAGGGTTTTTCGGAGCAGTTCCAGGCGCGTGGCGAGCCGCGATGCCGACGGCGCGTTTGAGCGAACGGCCGGGGCATGGCCCTGCGTCGTTTCCAGTACAGTTGCTGCACTCATCTAAATTCAACTCCCGTCGCAAGCCCGACAAAGAACAGCGTCGGCCGTGCGAGCGCCGTGCGCACCGCGCGGTCTACGGTGGTGGTGAACTGGAAGTGCGGACCGATGTAGAAGTGCGGCTTCACGGAAACCGTCAGCCAGCCCTCCACGCCCGCGAGATTGAGCACGGATTTGTCGATGCCGATATAGGCATCGTTGAACGTTGCGGAGGCCCATCCGGTGTTGAACGAGCCGCCGACCTTGAGCCCTGGTGACACTCGCCGCTCGAACGCAATCCCGGCTTCTCCAAAGTACGCACGCTTGTAGGCGAGTACATCGATGCTCTGATTCCCGAACAGGCGGAAGGGCCCCACCTGATACGACAGGTGCAGCCCGCCTTCAATCGAACGGGAGCTATAGATGCTCAGCGGATCGCGGTAGAAGAACATCCTGATCGCTGGCCCGACAGTAAGGTTCCTCCACTGGTGCGGCCGCGTCAGCTCCATTTCCAGAATCTGCGGGCGCGAGCCGTCCGTGGCCTGAGCTAGCGTGACGTTGCTCCATAGCGAAAAGGCGGCAACGCTCCCGGACACCCACGTGACGGCCTGGAGGACCGCCCGATCGCTGATGAGAAGCCCGCGGTCCGCATAGCCTGAACTGAGCTCGACCTCCACGCCGTATGAAACCGGTCGCTCCTTCTCCGATCGTTTCGCTTCAGGCGGATTCGGAGAGGTTTGAGCAAACGCCGGAGAGTTCGGCAGAACAACTGGCGCGGGCAGGATGACAGCAAACTGGATCGGCATCGGGATCGCCCAGCACAGGTGCTGCGCGGGGTTCGACTCGCCTTCGGCAGGTGGACTGTCTGGTTGTGCCTCACGTACGCCGACTACGGCTTGCGGCGCTGTCGCATGCAGCGGAGCGGTGTCCTGCGCCGAGGCAGGCGCGCACCACGCGACGACGGCGAGCCAAGCCGCCCCGGCCGTCCCGGCGACCTTCGAAGTCCGACTCGTCTTGGCGGACCGGTGGCGCTCCACTGAGCCTCCCACTTGGCGGCCCGTCCGACATGCGACGGCACGCCGCTGGAGCTGCCTGATGCGACCGACGATCGAGACAGATCGAGATCGACGTCCCTGCCGTGCGCGTCAGGCCGCTCCTGAACAGAACCTAGGGGTTGGGTCGATGTGAGCGCGAACTCGCAGTGAAGTGGTCACGCGAGCCGCAGCGCGCTCAATACCTGGCTGCACGCGGAGATGTGCAGCGCGTGACGTGCATTCAAGACACATACCTTTACGTATGCGGTTCGCTCGATTTGCTTGAGCGCTCAAGTTTAAGTTCACTTGGCCCTAAGCCTTAACGCGGAATGGTGGCGCTTCAGGGAAGACTCGTGTTCAGAGAATTGCAGCGTTGCGGTCCGATACACTTTTTGGACGGCATTCACGCAGTTTTATGCATGGCCGCGTCGCAGAGTCGGCGGAGCCTTTCGATAGCGAAGCCGTTATGAATATCGCCGAGCACGCCAAGCCCACGCGCGTCGTGTATTAGCGACAAGTGCATCTTCAAGATAAGGGTGGTCACACAGCCTCGACCAGCTTCGGGCACCAGCCGCCGCGCCCCACCATGTAATAGTCGGCCCTCTCGTGCGTCTATGCGGGTGAGGCGCACGACGTGACCACGGCCAGCGCGCAAATGGTCGAGCCCATCGAAATGACTTCCACGCCGGTGCTGCCGGGTCTTGCGGGGTTGTACGAGCGGCACTACGAGGCGGTGTTCCGCGCGGCCCTCCGCGTCACCGGAAGTGCCGCTGACGCCGAGGACGTCCTGCAGACCGTCTTCCTCCGGGTGCTGTCCCGGAGCGAACAAGATCACGCCGCTGGGCGGCCGGTGGCTTACTTCCGGCGCGCGGCCGTCAACGCGGCCGTCGACCTCCTGCGCCGACGGGCGGTCCACGCCGAGACGGCCTACGACGATCAGGCATCGCATGCCGCCGTCGAGTCGGCAGTGCTGCTGAAAGAGCAGCTCCGGCGCGCCATCGCTACTCTCGACAGCGAGGACGCGACCTTGTTCCTGCTGCGTCACGTCGAGGGGCTGTCGAATCAGGAGCTGGCCGACCTGTTCCAGCTCGAGAAGAACAACGTAGCCGTCCGGCTCCACCGAATCCGGCTCCGGCTGCAGGCGGAAATGGAGCGTTAAGGCGATGTCCGAAGACCGACTCGAAAGAGCGCTACAGGAAATGAAGCAGGAGGCCGTCGATGTCGGCACCCTCGAGGCCGCACACGACCGTGTCTGGGACAAGCTGACGAACGCCGCCGTTGCCGGCTGTGCGGAGTTCCGGCCAGACTTCCGAGCGTACGTCAGCGGGACCGTCACCGGCGGCAGGCGCGTTCTTCTGGAAGACCATATCAGCCGCTGCTCCACTTGTCGCGCCGCGCTGGCCGAGATGAAGGGCGAGCGGCGGGTGATGGCCATGCCGCAGCGGTCGTCTTCCCGCTGGCGGCGGTGGGGAACGCTCGCCGCCGCAGCCGCGCTGGTCTTGTCAGTCCTCTATCTCGGACGCGACACTATCGACGCCTGGATGGCTCCTGGCGGCCCGCGGGCGACGGTCGTGTCCGCCAGCGGCGGCCTGTACGCCCTTCCCGGACGGGCGCTCGAAGCCGGCGCTGCCATCGGCGAGAGGGAAGGGGTCCGCACCGGCCCGGGCGCTCACGCGGTACTGCGCCTCGCCGACGGATCGACCGTGGATGTCAACGGGCGAACGGAGCTGTTCGTGACCGCTGCGTGGAGCGGGCAAGCCATTCACCTCCAGCGCGGCGACGTCATCGTCCAGGCAGCCAAGCAGCGGCGCGGCCACCTGCGCGTCCTGACGCGTGATTCGATCGCCTCGGTGAAGGGGACGGTGTTCGCGGTGTCGGCAGGGATGGGAGGCTCCGTGGTCTCCGTCGTCGAGGGATCGGTCGCGGTGAATCAGCCCGGACGGGAGGTATTGCTCAGCCCCGGCCAGCAGGCCGCCTCCAATCCCGCGCTGGCAACGTCGGTTGCCGAGTCCGTTTCGTGGAGCCCTGAGGCGGACGAATACCTGCAGCTCCTTGCGTCGTTCGCGAAGATCGAACGTCAGATGGCGGACTTCTCAGGCCCGTTACGCACCAGTTCCGCTCTCCTCTCGTATCTTCCGGCTGGGACATTCGTCTACGGCGCCGTCCCCAATCCCGGGGGAAAGATCGGCCAGGGCCTGGTTGCGGCAGAGCAGCAGGCATTCGAGAACGCCGCGTTTCGGGCCTGGTGGAGCTCTGACACGGGACTCGAGTTGAGACGGATCGTCGATCGCGTGCAGTCGGTGAGTTCGCTGCTCGGCGACGAGGTCGTTTTTTCCGTCGCATCCGCGGGACCCCGCGACGAAGTGCCGATGGTGATGGCCAGCGTGCAGCCAGAGAAAAGAGCGGCACTCGCGAGTGCTCTCGACGGATTGTTCGCCGACGCAGGCGAGCGTTCGCGACCGTATTCGGTATCCGACGAGCTGATGGTAGTCTCTGACTCGGCGTCGCACCTTGCCTGGGCCGTCAGTCACCTGGGCCAGGGCGCAGGCTCCCCGTTTGCGGCGGCCATCCGCGATCGGTACCAGCGCGGCGCGGGCTGGCTGATCGGGGTGAACGCGGCTCCGGTGATCAAGATGGCGTCGGAAGACGACGCACCTCCGATCGAACTCGCCGGCATGGTCGGTGTGAAGTACCTCTTCCTCGAGCAGCGTTCCCCCGAGGGAGCGGAAGAGAATGAGGTCACGCTGATGTTCCACGACGCTCGAAGAGGGATGGCGTCGTGGCTGGCTGACGGCGGCTCTGGGGGCGCAGCGGAGTATCTGCCGGCGGATGCCCTGCTCGCCGGTTACGTGTCGATGCGGGAGCCCTGGCAGTTGTTCCAGGAGTTCACCGCGCTGATGACGAAACAACACGAGTCCTTCCAGGGCGACCTGACCAAGCTAGAGGAGAAGCTCGGCGCCGGCTTCGTCGCGAACCTGACCGCGGCGATGGGAACCGAAGCGGCGTTCGCGCTGCAGGGTTTCACCGTGAGCGGCCCGACATGGGTGACGGTCTCCCTGGCGAATAACCCGGCGGTCATCGACACCTCAATCGCGAAGCTGGTAGACACGTTCAACGCGGAGCTGGCGCCCGGCGAGCAGGACAAGCGATGCATCCTTGGGCAGGAGAGCGCGGGCGGACGGATCTGGAGCACCATGAAGGTCGGAAGCCTTCCGTTCGGCCTGACCTGGACCTACGATGGGGGCTACATGGTGGTGGCTTCAGATCGCGCGACCGCGGAGCGCGCCATCACGACCCGAAACGGCGGGTCCGCGCTGGTCTGGTCGCCGGCGTTCCAAGGTCAGCTCCCCTCGTCTGCCGGAATCCACCCGCCCGCATTTGCCTGGCTGAATACGAAGGGCGCGGTCGGGATCTTCTCGGCGTTGTCCCGGAGTCAGGCCCTGACGAAGCTGCTGGCCGAGCGCGACCCGGTGCTCGTGGTCTTCGATGGGAAGCCGGAGCAGATCCATGCCGTCAGCCGTACTCTTCTATCGGGTGTGATCATGGACGCAATGCTGCTCGAGAGCCTGAGCCGGCCGTTTACGGCGCCGCAGTCCGAAACTGTGCGCCACTGACGTGTTGCGAACGACCGCAACGCCTGCCTTCGCAATCGATGCAGCCGGCGATTGCTCCGGCGAGGCAAGAGGGTGACAAGAAAGAGGGGAGCGAGCGAAGCGAAGCGAGCCACGCGACCGGAGCGAGCCGGCGAAGCGGCGAGCGAGGGAGCGTGTAGGGGAGTTCGAGGGGCGAAGCCCCTCGATTATTGATTATTAAGGATGAACACATCCCCGGTCGTCGAACTGGAAAACCTGAAAGTCAGGCTGGGGCGGCGGGAGATCCTTCACGGGATCACCTGCCGCCTCGGCGTGTCTGGCATGGGCAAGGCGGTGGGCTTGTTGGGCCCGAACGGCGCGGGCAAGTCCACACTGATCCTGACGCTGCTCGGGTTCCTGCGCCCCAGCGCGGGGCGTGCCCGCATCCTCGGGTTCGATTGCGCGCACAGCATGGGCGAAGCGCGATCGCGTATCGGCTACATGCC
>JBKOZS010000314.1:0-14715 GCA_046726015.1 Acidobacteriota bacterium | reverse complement strand
CTGTAGCGCAGAGGACGATAACTGAACGTGTCGGTTCGGTCGACGTGCTTGTGAACAACGCGGCTGTGCTGTTGTTCGAGAACCATGACGTCCTCTCCATTCCGCCGGACGCGTACCGACAGACCTTCGAATCGAATGTCTTCGGCGTGATTGAAGTCTGCCGCGCATTCGTGCCCGCGATGGCTCGCGCCAGACACGGGCGGATCGTCAACGTATCGTCGGGCGCGGGGCAACTGACGACGATGTCCGCGTACGCACCGGCGTACTCGATGTCAAAGGCAGCCTTGAATGCGTTCACGCGAATTCTCGCACATACCTATCGGGAGAGCGGAGTGTTGGTCAACGCTGTCGATCCAGGGTGGGTGCGCACGGACATGGGCGGCCCGTCCGCGCCTCGGTCGCCGGAGGAGGGTGCCGACACGATTGTTTGGCTCGCGACGCTGCCGAAGGGCGGTCCAACGGGTGGATTCTTTCGCGACCGCCGCGCCATCGAAGGGTAATCGGTCGCAACGATCAGGCACATCGCGCTCTCGCGCGGGCTGCGATTCGTCCAGCCGCCGCTCATCAATGGATCGGTCGGATTGTTCCTCGCGCCGCGCGGAACGCTGTTCCGAGCAGTGACATTTATCTTCACCAATGACAAGGTCTCGGAGGTCGAGGTCATTGGAGCCCCTGCGCGCCTGCGCGAGCTCGATATCGCCGTGCTCTAGCTCAGGCGCCGATTCGGAAAGGAGCCGTCGCCCGTGATGAGCGCTACCTACCGTCGCGGGGATGGTCCCGTGGCCCGGCGAGTCGGCGGACGAGATGTTCGCCAACACTGGATACAAGCAAGAACCGCAAGAAGACGGCAGCGATCGTGCCGTCTTCTATCATGACGTTCCCGGACGGCTCGCCGCCGAAGTACTCGCGCGACCGTCTGTTCCCGCGCCGCTGGGTGCGTCGAGTCGTGCGAGACCGCTTGGGTATCGCGCCCGATGAAATCGACAGCGGTCACTGCCCTGCGCTCAGTCGACCGGACGAGTTGACAACCCGTCTGGCGACGTACTTCAATGCGCCATGAGCATCACGACGATCAACGCGTACGCCGTTACCCGCCAGAGCGGAACAGCTGAACCCTTTTCGTATCAACGAGCGCTCGGCAGCCATGACGCGCTGGTGAGAGTGACGCACTGCAGCATTGCGAGAGGAGATGTTCAGTTCATCGACAACGATTGGGGCGACACACGATTTCCGCTGGTCCCCGGCCATGAGATTATCGGTCTCGTCGTGGAGACCGGTTCGACAGTGACCGGTTTGGCCGACGGCGATCGCGTCGGCATCGGGTATCAGCAGCAGGCCTGTTTTTCGTGCGAGTTCTGCAACGATGGTAACGAACACCTGTGTCTCGAGCAAAAGGTCATCGGCGTCGACTGCTACGGTGGGCTGGCGGATTACATCGGCGTCGACAGCCGGTTCGCCTTTCCACTTCCGCCAACGCTTGATTCGGCAAGAACCACCCCGCTGCTGTCGGCAGGCCTCACCGTGTATTCCGGAATTGTCAGGGCAGAACTGCGTAACGCGTCACACGTGGCGGTATTGGGAGTCGGCGGGCTTGGCTACCTCGCGGTCCAGTTTCTTCGGGAGATGGGGCACCGCGTTTCGGCGTTCTCTCATTCTCCAGCAAAAAAGACAATGATCGATCGGTTGGGAGCCGAATACATCGACAGTTCACGGCTCGCCGGTGTGACGACGCTGAGCAGGAAGTTCGATTTCATTCTCTCGACGCTGAACACGAAGTTCGACTTGAACGCGTACGTAGGCATGCTGAAGCCGCAGGGCAAGCTGTGCGTCGTCGCCCAGCCATTGGAGATGCTGCCGATCAGCGTCGGTCTGTTGTATGACAACGCTCTACGAACCATTTATGGAAATTACGTCGGCAGCCGGAAAGACATGATGGCGATGCTGGCGTTCGCCGCCGAGCACCACATCGAGAGTCTCGTCGATATCGTGCCATTCACGGAAGTGAATCACGCCATCGATATGGTTCGAAGAGGAAGTACCCAGGCCAGAATCGTATTGCAAAGGTGAGATCGGACACAATCATGTTCCTTCGTCCGCTCCGCGCGCGACTCGTGCGCGTCGCTCAGGTGCGCAGCGTTGTCGGTTCCATTCGCGATGGCTTTTTCGAATGCCGCACTTGCCGCGTCGCGGTCGCCCGGCCCGTCGACAAGCAACCCCTCGGCGACGTAGCTGTGCGGGTCCGCCGGATCGCTCGCCCGTGCCTCGTTGATCGACGTGCGCGCCGTCTCGGCCATACCCATCACAGCTGCGAATGCCGCGCGCTCGCCGATCGCTGCGGCCGGGACAACGGGGACGAATGGCGTGCCTTCACGCTTCACGCCCAGATCTACTCTCACGCGAATGAACTGGTAGATCCCGCGCGTCTCGTAGCTGCTGTATAAGGCCTGGAGCTGTTGGCTGGAGCCAAACGCCTGCTCGAAGGCTGCCTGCGCATCCGAGCCTTCCTGGACGAGGCTCACGAAGGCGAGCTTCGCGCGATGCACGCCGTTCTCGTGGAACAGCAGAAAGTGCACCAGCGCCCACGCCTGCGTGTCGAAGGCATACATCGCATCATCGTCACGGAGGTTTCTTGCCGCGCGCGTGATGGTGACGAGCTGCTTCAACGGCATCGACGGATAGGTCCGGAGCCGCTCCAGATGACGCGGAATCAACCGGCCAACCTCCACGGTATCGTCGTTCACGATGGTGTTGCTCAATACGCCCGCGAGGCCGCGGGTGAACCAGGGCGGGAGCTCGCGATCGAAGCTCGATCCGAGCAACATGCTGATGTACATGAAATAGGCGCTGAGGTGCGGATTCACCGGCGCTGGTGAGTCGGCCTGAGCGCGCAAGTCCGCTCGAAGAGCGATGTAGTGCCGGTCGGGGCCTTCGACCCAGATGCTGGCGGGATGCATGTCGCTCTGACGCGCCCAGTAATGAGGCGCCAGTGTGCGCATGCTTGGTTCGTCCTTGACGGCGATCACGAGCACCGGCTTGCTCAGATCGACGCGAGCCCACGGGCAGACCAAGGCGATCGCGCTTCGCACCTGTTCGAGCTGCCAGGCCAGCGTGCGCGTCTGCCGTTCGCTCGCATTCGACAGCAGCGAGAAATGCGCCGTGTCCAGCCGGCGCCACTCCGCATCCGCCGCCATCACCGCCGAATGCAGCAGGACTACGAGCAGGGGAGATCCGACCGGGGCGAGCAATCGGGCAGCCAAACGCATCGTCGAGACCCCTCTGGGCGGCGCCGCGCCAGGCCCACGCAAGACGGCGTCAATTCGTGACCAGTGGCCCATTGCGCGTGGACAGCGGCGTCATCGTGTCCGGATCGATGTCCCGGTCGATGTTGCCGGGACTTCGGTGGTAAGCCAGCCGGGCGTGGTATTTCTCGTCGTCCGTCAGGACGCCGGTCGGACAGTTGTCGCCGACCGGCGCCATGATCGCCTTCTTGTCGCTGACGTGCCAGAATCCCATCGCGTGCCCGACTTCGTGCGCAACGAGCGAGCCGCCGATCTTCCTGCTGCCGCATGCGCACCGGTTGTCCCACAGCTCGATCTGACCGTCCGGAACGCCGACATACGATTGCCCGCAGAGACTGGAATTGCGATCACGGAGGATATTCACGACGATCCATCCCAGCGCTCGCGACCGCGTTGCCGAGCCTTTTTCGAAGGTCGCCACGGACAATGTGCCGGAAGACCAGTCCGAGACCGCCTTGCGGATGGATTGAGTCACACTGTCGAGCACTTCAGGCTCGATCGCCTTGCCATTTTGGTCCACCGTTCGCAGGTAGATGTTCGGCGACTGGGTCCACCGCGCCAGCGGTTCCAGCGTGCTCGATTCGAAGGAGTTGCGAACGACTTGGCGGTAGAAGTCGAGTGAGAACGGAGCGGTATTGCGGACGATGTCGAGCGCTACGTTGGTCCGCGCGCCTGTAGCCCCCTGCACGTACGTCTCGCGCGGAACGTAGCCTCGACGCGAACGTGCAGTCGTGCCGGTGCGGCAGTGCTGCTGATTTTGAAACTCCCGGCGGCGTCGAGCGCCACGGTGACCTGGGGGATCTACCGTCAGCTGGGCGCCCGAAACTCGGCGTCCCGTATTCGACAAGGCTCCCGCTGATGAGCTCGATGTTTACGGCATGCCGAGAGGGCATGGCGCCTTGCCGAAGGCAACGCCCGCACAGGCCAGTGTCGAGAGCAGACTGTTAGACTGGAGACGCGCTCGTAGCTCAGTTGTCATGTCTGCAGCGTCACCGCGCGTCGTTTTCTTTGTTCCTCCGATGGTGACGGCGCTCGATCTCTTCGGGCCGTTCCAGGCCTTTGACGTCGCCAACTATCTTGGCCACGCCTCCTATCGCTTCGAGGTCTGCGCCCTCACCGAGTCGCTGCCGCTCGCCGGCAACCTGCACATCTCGAACCTGCTTCCCTACAGCGACGTCGAGCTCGGCAAGGACGACATCCTGGTGGTGGCCGGCTGCAACGTCGCGCAGCTACAGCCGGAATTCCTCCGGACGCAGGGGCCGCTCTTCGGCTGGATCCGGCGGAACTGGCAGGTGGGCGCCACGATCTGCTCGATCTGTACTGGGGCGTACCTGCTCGCTGAAGCCGGGATTCTCGATGGCGCCGGCTGCGCCACGCATTGGGAGAACCTGGACGACATGCGGCGAAGGTACCCCAACGTGCACGTGAAGCGCGGCATCCTGTTCGTGCAGTCGGGCAACGTTTTCACGAGCGCGGGAATCGCGTCCGGGATCGACCTGGCCATTCACCTGATCGCCCTCAGGCACGGCCCCAAGGTGGCCTTCGAGGTCGCGCGCTTTCTCGTGGTCTACCTGCGGCGGCCCGGGGACTTCGAGCAGGACAGTGTCTACCTGCAGTACCGCAACCATCTCGACGACCTCGTGCACCGGGCCCAGAGCCTTCTGATCGAGTCGCTGGATCACCCGCCGACCCTCGATGCGCTCGCAGGGCAGGTAGGCGCCAGTCCGCGCAATCTGTCGCGCCGGTTTCGCCAGAGCCTGGGTCTCTCGGTCGGCGAGTACCTCCGTGGCCTGCGGCTGGAACGCGCGCGTACGCTTCTACTCGAGGAAGGGTCGAAGGTAGAGGACGTCGCTCGCGAGTGCGGCTTCACCGGTGCGCGTCAGCTGCGCAACCTGTACCACCAGCGCTTTGGCCGACCGCCGCGTGCCGACAGGATGGCCGGAAATTTCCCCTCGATGGCCTAGGCCGAATGTTGACCCTCCACTAGGATCCCGCGTTGTGGAGGGACTCGTCATGCGCACGCGGAAGCTCTTGTTCGGCGCCTTTTCGGCAGTGGTCATCTCATCGCTCATCGGCACGGTGGTGCAGGCGAGGCAAAGTCAGCAAACGGTGGTGGACATCGTGCGGGCGGCCATCCAGCAGTACGGCAGCCCTCCCGACGAATCGTCGGGGTACGTCGCGATGTTCGGGTGCGTCAGCGGACCGCAGGGCGGCGCGATGGGCGTGCACTACGTCAATGGCGCCCTGCTCGATGCCGAGGTAGAGCCGACGCAGCCCGAAGCCCTGATCTACGAACCCGGCACCAACGGCCACATGCAGCTCGTCGGGGCGGAGTTCATCGTCCCCGCGGCCGTGTGGAGCAGCGCGGCGCCGCCGAAGCTGCTTGGACAAGCGTTCAATTTCGTCGGCAAGCCGAATCGGTACAACATCGATGCCTTCTACGAACTGCACGTCTGGACGGGCAAGGCCAATCCTGACGGTGCATTTGCCGACTGGCATCCGCACGTGTCCTGCGAGAAATTCGTCGACGCCCAGTAAAAACGCGGTGGCGGCGTCAATGAGCGGCAGCTCGCGTCGTCAGCGCTTGAGCATCTCGTTCCAGCCGACGACCAGGATTAACGCGTCGGCTCGTGAATCGCCGACCGGACCGACCATCAGAAAGCGCTGACCATCGCTCGAGACGCCGTACCCGGGCGATGGACCGCTTGTCATCGGGCCGCCCTGAAAGAGCGCTCGCGGCGCTGACGCCTGGAGTACTGGAGTTCGCGTGAGAGTGACGGAATTGACCGTGCCATCCGGGGACAGATAG
Source organism: Acidobacteriota bacterium (assembly GCA_046726015.1). Taxonomy (GTDB): domain Bacteria; phylum Acidobacteriota; class Vicinamibacteria; order Vicinamibacterales; family 2-12-FULL-66-21; genus QHWT01. The sequence goes on along the minus strand of JBKOZS010000314.1, from coordinate 8,607 downwards.
AACAGCTCTCGTCCGTCCTTACGCCAGCGCGGCTCACGGCCGCCAGGAGATAGGAACCTAAACACCGATCGCAGACGCGGCTGATGAGGTGGTTCTCCAGGAGTGGCGCGGTATTGACTGTTGTTCTACGAGGGGAACGATCGAGTTTCTCAATGCGACCTTGACCGCAGTTCTCGCGACGGCCGGACTGTCGCAAGTCGGCATCGCGCCACTGACGGAGGAGCTCGCTACACGACATCCCCCGCAATAGTGGCTTGGGCTCCTCCGATCGGGGAGTCCTTGGGAAACAACCATTCCAAATCAACGCATGCCTCTGCGTAGACCGTGAGCCGGATCGCTCCAAGAGCGCCAGTGGCTTTTCCCTTGAGGCCCTTCACCACGATCTCGTCGCCCACCTTGAGTTGTGTCACGACCGGTAACAGCCACATACTCGGAACGAGTTGACCGGGGGAGAGAATAGTCGACGCGTCTCGGGCGTCGGACCGTATTTCCCTGATGACCCGCAGGGCCGAAACGATCAGCTGCCCGGGCCCGGTCGCCACGTACACGCCAATTCGCAGGTCCACGATCGGTACGCCGTCAGGCATATCCATGCCCATCACCCTCCTGATCTCGCCGTTCCGTACGGTCACGTCGAATGAGAACTCCTCGTTCGGGTTGAGCGTTCCTGGCACGGCCGGTCTGATCGCAGAGGTCAACACCTTGACGTGCTCAGAGACGTACTTCACGTACTCGCTTCGTAAGTCGTTGAGAAGGGTCATCGTCATCGCTGGTGCCTCCGGACTACGCGCGCCAGTCCGACTGCGCGCCACGCGCTTGATCGCCACGTCTCGCCGACGCGCGCGGTTGACGGTCCAGTTGCCCGTGAGGTCGAGTAGCGGAGTTGCCGGCGCGCGTACGCTACAGAAAGATGAAACCGACCGAGCGGAATCGGCGCACGTCAGGACGGTAGCACGTGGACGACCGACCACCGACGACCGAAGACGATCGAGATAATTCTCAGCAGGGCATTGTAGGGCAGACCTTCAGGTAGGCCAGCGACAGCCACGGAGGTAATCGGACCGGCCGGGATGCACGACCCGACCGGTCCGGCTAATTCACGTGGTCCCATGGGCGCCGGTTTATTTCAATGCGCCTGCGAGCATGCTGCCGACGTTCGCGCCGCCGGCCTTCGACACGTACGAAGTCAGGACGGGTACGGCCTTGCTGACCATGTCCGGCGAGAGTCCCAGCTTCGTAAAGGCGCTGGCCGCCGCCGACATTCCGCCCGCGGCTCCACCGGGCAACGCTCCAGCCATTCCTCCTGCTGCCGGCGCGGCGCTGAGAAGCGCGTCCATGCCCGGCACTGCGGCCGCAACCTGCGAGAACTGTTCGGGCTTGAGATTGGATTTCGCGATGCCGAACAGCGCACCGGCGGCGCCGGCGGCTTGCTGGGGCGTCGCACCGAGCTCCTTCGACAGAGCGTTGACGAGGTCTGGACTCGCCTTCGCCGCATCTGCAGCGGCTCCAGCGGCGGCGCCGGCCTGCCCGTCGTCTGCTGCCTGGAGTATGGCCATGGGCGCCATCGCTACCGCACCGGCAAAGAAAACAGCGCACGCGATCCTGAGACCAGTCTGCCGTGTCATGGTGACCTCCGCGTTTCGAGTGTTTGCGCGCGGCACTCCCGCGGCTACTTGGGATTGATCTTCGAGATCTTGTTCCCCTGGATCCCGACACCGGCCATCAACCCCTTCTGGCCGAAGACGAACGCGTAGATATCGTCTTTCGCCGTCGTCGTGGTGATGTCCTTCGCTTTGCCCTCGTCCAGCACGACCACCGTCGGGCCGACGCCGACTTCGAACCCATCCGCCTTGTCGAGCTCCTTCAACGCCTTGTCGTTCATGAAGAACATCGCGTAGCCGTAGGTCTGGACACCCGCCTGAAGGCCGACCGACGCGCCCGACGTGCTGTAATACCCGACTGTCTGGCCGCCTTTCATCAACGCGCCGTCACCGTGCTTCCCGCCGACGACGAGACCGGCCTTGGTGATCTTCGGGAAGACGAGGACCGCGGTCGCTTTCGCTCCGAGCGCCTTGGCCCCATTCACCTTGGCGTAGAGCTCATTGAGCGCGGCCTGCGAGTCACTGCTGATCTCCGCCGCCTTGTCGGCGGCAACGGCGTGTACTCCAAGAGCGAACGACACACTCACCATAGCGCCGATGAACGCGTTGCGTAACATACTCGGCCTCCTTTCGCGTGGCGGCCTGTCGATCGCAACCGAGTTTCCGCCGCTCTCACGCAGTTTTGGCAGGCGCACGGCGCGTTCGGCCGCCGTAGCGACAGCACAGATTAGTGATGAGTGTGTCCTCTGACAAGCTGGACCTTGGTCTTATCCAGCGGATGAGTTAAACAACTCCCAACTCCCAATTCCCAACGGGTCATCGCCGAGGGACGCGCTCTTTGGGAGTTGGTAGTTGGAGCTTGGGAGTTGGTAGTTGAGACCGTGTCACTCGCGGCGCCGTACGGTTTCAGGCACCAGGCTGGTGCGCGGTGCATCGATGGCGTCGAGTTGGTCGAAACCTTCCTTGATTGCGAGACGCAGCGCCGCAGCAACCGCCTCATGGCTGCCGGGCTTGACCCGGGTCGACGTACGGACGGTCATTGTCGTGTCGCCGAATTTCGTAATCCCATCGATGCCTGTCTCGGCCAGCACGTTCCCGTTTCTGGCGCGGACACGCACCCCGGCGTCGAGCAGCGTGGCGAACACGGCGCGGAGGTCACGGTCGTACGCGACTTCCACCGGGACCACCGCCATCGTGTAGTCCTTCGAGTAGTTGATCACCGGCTTCATGTCGCCGTTCCGGATGATGTGGACGCGGCCCTCGGCGTCGCGAATCTTGGTGACCCGGAATTCGATCGCTTCGACGACGCCCTTGGCGCCGGCGGCTTCGATGAGATCGCCGACGAGATAGACGTTCTCGAACAGGATGAAGAATCCTGACACGACGTCGTTGATCAACGACTGTGCGCCGAACCCGATGACGAGACCCAGAATGCCAGCGCCGGCGAGAAACGGCATCGGATTGAAGCCGAGTGAGCTCAGCACCAGCGCTGCAGTGGCGAAATACACGCCGTAGGTGAAGATGCTGCGGATGAGCGGCACCATCGTCGCGCGCCGGCGGCGCTCCATCTCGTCGAGGCCCTCCGACGGCAACATGCGGTGGGCGATCTCGAGGTGCCCGATCTCGATGATCACGCGACCGACGAAAAAGATGCCGATCGCCTGCACCAGGCGGGGACCCCAGCTCGCAAAGTTGCTGATCGGCCTGAGCTGCACGATCACGAGCGCTGCGATGGTGATCCACAGCGCGTACTCGACGCAGGCGCGCAACGTGGGAACGAGCCGGTGCAGATGGTCGTAACGCTCGGCCCATCCGCGTGACCGCAAGTACGGACGTCCCCAGCTGTCGAGCCCGTCGATGACAATCGCGGCCGCACGGATCAGCATCATGCCAACTGCGAAAACCAGGTAGAGCCGTACGAGCAGCAGCAGACTGTCGGTGACTGGCTGCGGCATGCCGAGCAGCCAGCTGGCGAGTGCCGCGATGAGGAGCCAACCGGCGACCCTGACGGTACGATCGAGGCCTTCGAACAGCTGCCCGAGGTTCTTGTCCGCGTCGCTGAGGCGATGACGCCGGCTGATGCCGGACTGCACGCTGCGAAGAACACCGCGGATGACGCGTCTCGCGACCACGAAAGCGACGACGGCAAGCCCCAGTTTCCCCAGCGCCACGGCCAGCGTCCGCCACGTCTCGAGGGTCATGGAGAGCAGCAGGCCCGACGTGTATTGAGGCGCATCGATGCCCTGCGTGATCAGCCAAATGTTGTAAGCAACGACGCACAGGGAAAGCAGGACGAACGTCGCGAGCAGAATGTTGCGCGCCGAAGACCATGATGCGCCAGCCGTTGCCACTCGCTCGCGGATACGGTTCAGTGCGACATATGCCGCACCGAACACCAGCGCGATGATGCCGAGTTCCACGGCGACAACAACGATCGCGCGCGCGATCGGCTGAGAGTTTGCGAACACGATGCGAGCTCCCGGTCGAGCTGAGATGGCGCAGGGGAGCAGGCGCCGAAGGCCTGGGATTCGAGATTCAGCTCGAGCGCAATGAAGCTAAAAGTGTAGCGCCCCGACCTGCGAATGCAACTCAACCGCGGAGGGGTGAGAATCTCGCATCGCCGAGGACGTCGCCAGCCGTCAGCACTGCGAGACTGGGATCGTGCCAAATCGACCGCGGGCATGCCAGTTTCACCGTCCTCGTCAGCTGAGCTCGCAGCGCGACAACCATTCCTCTCCCGCGGTCAATGCGTGTGCTCGAGGAACCCGCGCAGCTTGTCGGGGTTGCGCACGACATAAATCGCGCGAATACGTCCATCGACAATGTCGAACGAGTAAGCGCCGGTGCCGGCAATCGGATGGCGCATGAGCAGACCTGGCGTGCCGTTGACGGTGACGAGCTGGAAGTCCGACTCCGACCAGTGCACCTTGCCGGCATACCCGAGCACGAACTTCGCGACGCGATCGGCGCCGAGCACGGGACGCGTGGCCGAGGACACCTTGCCTCCGCCATCGGCGGTGAGCGTCGCGTCGGCGTGGAGTACTGCCATCAGCTCGTCGACGTCGCCGGTGACGGTGGCGTGCCGGAAGTGCCGGACGATCTCCTCGGATTCACGACGCGACACGGTGAAGCGCGGACGCGAATCGCGCAGCCGGCCGCGCGCGCGCGTGAGGATCTGCCGCGTGTTCGCCTCGCTCTTGCCGATGCTCCTCGCGATCTCGCCGAAGTCGAGCTCGAACACCTCGCGCAGCAGGAAGACCGCGCGCTCGGTCGGCGACAGCTGTTCCAGCAGGACGAGAAATGCCGTGGTCAGGGATGATGCCAGCTCCGCGGATTCCTGATTCGGTGCAGCCAACGGTTCGGGCAGCCATGGGCCTGGATACTCCATCCGCGTTCGCTCGGCACTGCGCAAGTGGTCGATGCACAGCCGCGTGACGATGGTGGTCAGATACGCGCGAGGAGAGCGGACGTCGGCGTGCTCGTCCTGAAGCGCCCGGAGCCACGCGTCCTGCACCACATCCTCGGCTTCGCTGACGCTGCCGAGCATCCGGTACGCAATCGAGAACAAGAGTGGTCGGTGCGCCTCGAATGTTGCCGCGTCCCAGTTAGTTGCTGCCATGGCTCTGTTCGATTCGTCGACTCGCACTCGTCCCAGGTCTCTAATCGCGCAACGCAGTTGTGTTGGCCTGAGAGCGAGAGCCCGGTTCCGCACGCCGGAAAATGCGTCTCCTCCATACGGCTCTCGCTCTCAGGTCAACACAACTGCCCTCCTGTATAGACGAATGATGAAGGCGATCTGTGACAGCGGCGGTCATGAACGCTCAAATCGATCTCATGCACGCAAAACCCGGGCATGGTCCACGCCATGGCCGGCCTGACCCCGGTATCGATTCGTTGTTGACGTCGTCACGCGCGGGCAGGAGTCCCCGAGCGGGCCGTGCTGATCGCTGCGCCGTAGAGCGCCAATGCAGCGATCACCAGCACGCCGACGAGACCCGTGCCGAAGTACGGTGCCGCCGGTCGCGCCGTAAGCGGAAACAGCTGATACACATAGACGCACGTCCAGATCGTCAGCAGCCCGAGGAGGCCAAACCGCACGGCCCACACCAGGGCAGTCGCGCCCGCCAATGTGCAGGCGACAGCAACCGGATCGAAATTCGACTGCGTCGACGGCCACGCCAGGACGCCGGTCACGATCGTGCCGATGACCACGGCGGCCCACCGCTTCCGCAATAGCAGCTGCAATGCCAGCAGGAGCATCGTCCAGAGCAACATCGACGCAAATGCGTGCAGCACGACCGCCGGAATCGCCTGAAGCACGAAACGCCCGCCAAGGAGCGTGACCACCGGCGGCGTGTCGAGCCAGTAGACGAAGGGCGCGGCTCCTGGCGGGTACGGCCGCGGTGCCGGAGGCGCCGCCGCGGACAACACTCGAGGAAGCACCACCGACAACTCGCTCCAGAACAGAATCACGACCGTCGCGGTCGCGACGCCTCCGAGCACGTCGCGTCCGACGAGCGGATCGCGCACACGACCGCGGAGCAGTCTGGTCCACGACACGAGCAGATGCGGATGGAGCCGTCTGCCGTACGGCTCGAGGGCGACGTAGACGCACCAGGTGATGGCCGCGTCGGTCAGCGCCTTGCCGGCGGCGATGAGCGCCAGAACGAGCTCGTCAACAACGGGGACGTGATGACCGCCGAGCACCCAGGCGGTGAAGCGAAGAACGAATACGGCCGAGGCAATCACGAAGGCGCCCCGCCGATCGCCGCGGCCACTGAGCCAGTTGCGCACTGTCAGGACACCGGTGATCGTCGCGAGGAACAACAGGATCGTAACGTAGACGACATTGATCGACGAGACCACGCTCGGGCGCACCCCTGCGGGATCCCAGTACGGATCCCACGGGACCACGAGCTCGAAGTACACGGGTTTGCCGCGGTGCATCGCCGCCTCGACTCGGACCGGATAGTTGCCGAAGTTCGCGAGCGTCCCTGACCACGCGGCGCGCAGGTCCGTCGCGACCCGCGGGTTGCGCGTTGGTGCGACGGGGTGGAACACCGCGTCGTCCAACCCCGCCTCCCGGAACAGCGCTGTCCAGTCGGGATTCCGCATCACCTCCGCCGGCGGCTCGGCATCGTCGGGGACGATGAGCAGATACAGCAACTTGCCGCGGAGATCGGTGAACAGTTGCGCGTCGCCGGCTTGTGGTGGTGGATCATCAACGTTGACCCATCCATTGCGTCCGCGCGGCACAAGTGGATACGGGGCCTGTCGGTAGAAGTACGACAGCGCAAATTGGCCCGGTTGGCGCAGCGCGTCCCAGCGCGTGTGCGATCCGTCGTGGTGGTAGACGAAGCGGCGCCACGCGCTGCTGTAGGCGAAGAGATGCGTCCGATCGCGCAGCACTCGGTCGTGCCCGAGCCGCGCCAGAATGCCTCGCGCGTTGTCGTCGAGCGCATCCGCGGAACGCAGCGCGGTGATCGACCCAAGGGTCGAAGAGCGATCGCACAGCAGGAGCAACGCGATCATCACCGACGCGATGACGCCCAGCATGCCGAGCGCCGTGCGGGCCCTGAGTGCACGCGCAGGACCGAGCGCAGCCACCAGCTCCGGCGACGGCGTCTCGCCAGCGGCAAGCGCCGCCGACAGCGAATCGCCGCCGGGCAACATCGCGGCCACGTCAGCGGCCGATTCCGGACGAAGCGCCGGATCCTCTTCGAGGCACTGCAGAATTGCGCGCTCGATCGCCGGATCCACTTCGCCTGAGGCGGGGGTCGGTACGGGCGTCGACTCCTCGTGCAGCCGCCGGAGCTCGGCGATGCTGGTGGCCTCGAACGGACGCGGTCCCGTGAACACTTCGTACAACACGAGTCCAAGCGCATAGATGTCGGTGCGCCGCGTCGCTTCTCCATGTTCGAACTGCTCCGGCGCCATGTAGGCTGGCGTGCCCGCGAACACTTGCCGCCCCTCCACTTCTGCGGCGGGGATTGCCAGGCCAAAATCCGTGATGCGGATTTGACCCCGCCCATCGAGCATCACGTTCGCCGGTTTGAGATCGCGATGCAGAATTCCGAGGCGATGGGCGGCGTGCAGGCCGGCGCAGAGCTGCCGTGCCGTGTCGAGCGCTTTCTGCGACGGCAGCGGGCCGATCCGATTCAGCAGAGAGGCCAGATCTTCGCCGTCAACGTACTCCATCGATAAGAAATGCCGACCGTCCGATTCGCCGATGTCGTACACGCGGCAGACATTGGGGTGCGAGATCTGTCGTGCGAGTTTCACCTCGTCGAGGAGCCGCGTCAGATAGCCGGCCCGGTGCTGCACGTCCACCGGCAAGAACTTGAGCGCGACCGCCTGACCAAGTTTCAAGTCGTCGGCGCGGTACACCTCTCCCATGCCGCCGCGCCCCAGCCGGCTGACAATGCGATAGCGTCCCGCAACACGGACACCTGGCAGCAGACGGCCTTCGTCATCCGCCTGCGGTTGATTGTCAGGTGTGAGCGCGCGCAGCGCGGCTTCCGCCAATCCTGCGCCGGGAACGTCCAGCACGCCGCCCTGTTTGGCGTCGGCGCGCAATAGCACTTCGACTTCGGCGCGCAGCGCCGGATCGTCCGCGCACGCCTCGTCGAGCCGCTTGCTGCGCTCAGTGGCTGACAGCTCCAAGAGCTCGTCGAGGAGTGGGGCGACACGCCGCCATCGGTCGCGATCGGATTCGTTCATCGCCCGTGCCGGGCAAAGAATACGCCCCAAGTGTCGCGAGAGTAGAATCCGCGCACTGACTGTGAACGACCGAACGGTCATGGAACTGCTCGCCGCCTGGCGCGGCGGGGATCGCGACGCCGTCGAGCGGCTGATGCCGCTCGTGTACGGCGAGTTGCGCACCGTGGCGCGCCGCCAGCTCGGCAGGCGCGAGCGTGGGACGTTAAGGACGACGGCGCTTGTGCACGAGGTATATCTGCGATTTGCGCGGCGCAGCCACTTGAGTGTGGAAAACCCTCATCACTTC
>JBKOZS010000313.1:0-24590 GCA_046726015.1 Acidobacteriota bacterium | reverse complement strand
ATCCGGATCTCGGTGGCAAACCCGCACGGCCCGCGGCCGCACCACCGCCGCTGGCCGCGCCGGAGCCTCCGCGTCCGGCACCCGAACCGCCGCGCGTCGTGTCGGAACCGTCCCGTCCTGCGCCAACGCCGGTGCCAGCTTCGATGAATGCGCCGACAAGCGGACCGAGCCCGTCACTGGTTGACGCCTTTGCCGCGTTGCTCAGCGCGGAGCAACGGCTGCAGATCGCGCCATCCGGGGCGCCCGGCCGTCACAGCGGCATCGCCACCTCCACGACCGGGCCCGTGATTAACGACGAGGTGATCGAAGAGATCACGCGTCGCGTGATGGCTCGCCTGACGGACCAGACCCGTCCTACCGTGCTCGACGTCGCCGAGCGCCTTGTCCGCGAGGAAATCGAGCGCATCAAACAGAACCGCTAACGGATTGAAGATTCCCGATTGCAGATTGGCGATTAACGGGATTGCCGATTGAGGATTGGCGATTTGGATTGCCGATTGGCGATTTGGATTGCCGATTGAGGATTGGCGATTTGGATTGCCGATTGGCACTCGGCAATCCAAATCATCAATCGCCAATCTCCAATCCAATCGGCAATCGTCAATGTCAATCGGGATTCGCCAATCGACAATCCGTCCAATCGGCAGTCTGCAGTCGGCAATCGGCAATGGTATTCTTTTTCAGATATGCCCTTTGGTCTGGACCTGAATCATCCTGTGCGGGTGCCGGAGAAGCCGGCGCTCGAAGGACTCGAAGCCAAGTGGATGGCGCGGTGGGAAGAGTCTGGCGTCTACCGGTTCGACCGCTCGCGCCCGCGCTACGCCGTCTATTCCATCGATACGCCTCCCCCGACCGTCAGTGGTTCGCTGCATGTCGGACACGTGTTTTCGTACACGCACACCGATGTCATTGCGCGCTTCCAGCGCATGCGCGGCAAGGCCGTCTTCTACCCGATGGGATGGGACGACAACGGTCTTCCGACCGAGCGTCGCGTGCAAAACTACTTCGGCGTCCGCTGCGATCCATCGCTGCCGTACGACCCGAACTTCCAGCCGCCGGACAAGCCAGGCAAGCATCCGATCTCGGTGTCGCGTCCGAACTTCATCGAGTTGTGCGCGCGGTTGACGGCCGAAGACGAGAAGGCCTTCGAGGCACTGTGGCGCTACCTCGGGCTCTCCGTTGATTGGGGCATGACCTACGCGACGATCGATCGTCGCGCGCAGAAAATCTCGCAGCTGTCATTCCTTCGCCTCTTCCACAAAGGACACGCGTATCAGCTCGAAGCCCCGACGCTGTGGGACGTGGACTTTCGTACGGCCGTTGCCCAGGCGGAGCTCGAAGACCGCGAGCAGCCGGGTGCCTATCACCGCATCAGGTTTGGACGCGACGGCGGGGACCCGATCTTCATCGAGACCACCAGGCCCGAGCTCATTCCCGCCTGCGTCGCGCTGGTGGCGCATCCGGACGACGAGCGATACCAGCCGCTGTTTGGCACCGAGGTGATCACGCCGCTGTTCGGCGTGCGTGTGCCGGTGAAAGCGCACGAGCTTGCCGATCCTGAGAAGGGTTCGGGCATCGCGATGATCTGCACGTTCGGCGACGTCACCGACGTCCTCTGGTGGCGCGCGCTCTCACTGCCGGTTCGCGCAATCATCCAGCCGAACGGAGCGCTGCGTCCTGTCACCTGGGGTAGCGACGGGTGGGAAACGGACGATCCCGCACGCGCGCAGCATGCCTACGATCAGTTGGCGAACCTGTCGGCCTCGAAGGCGCGCGCGAAGGTCGTCGAGTTGCTGCAGCAGAGTGGAGACCTCATCGGGGAGCCGCGTCCCATCACGCACGCGGTGAAGTTCTACGAGAAGGGGGACCGGCCGCTCGAGATCGTCACGAGCCGGCAATGGTTCATCAGGTCGATGGCGTTTCGCGACGTGCTCCTGGAGCGCGCGCGCGAGATGCGATGGCATCCTCCGTACATGCAAGCGCGGTTGGAGAACTGGATCAACGGTCTCAACGGTGACTGGTGCATCAGCCGCCAGCGCTTTTTCGGCGTGCCGTTTCCGGTCTGGTATCCGGTGCTTCAAGATGGCACGCGAGATTACGCACGCCCGATCCTGCCGCCTGAGGAACGCCTGCCGATCGACCCGTCGACCGACGTGCCCGACGGCTACCGCGCGGAGCAGCGCGATCAGCCGGGAGGGTTCAACGGTGACCCAGACGTCATGGACACATGGGCGACCTCGTCGCTGACGCCGCAGATTGCCGGTGGCTGGATCGAAGATCCGGATCTCTTCGCGCGCGTGTTCCCGATGGACGTTCGTCCGCAGGCGCACGACATCATTCGCACCTGGCTGTTTTCAACGGTACTGCGCTCCGAGCTCGAGTTCGCCACCCTGCCCTGGACCAACGCCGCCATCTCCGGCTGGGTCCTCGACCCGGATCGCAAAAAGATGTCGAAGTCCAAGGGCAACGTCGTGACACCGATGGGCCTCCTCGAGGAGCACGGGTCCGACGGCGTGCGCTACTGGGCGGCGAGCGGACGGCCGGGCACCGACACGGCCTTCGAACCCGGCCAGATGAAAGTCGGGCGGCGCCTCGCAATCAAGCTGCTGAATGCATCGAAGTTCGTACTCGCGAATGCGGAGGGTGGCGGGGAAGTGTCCGCGACCGTCGATCGCGGCCTGCTGACGATGGTCGGGCGCCTCGTGCGCGAATCGACGGCCGATCTCGAGGACTACAACTACGCGCGGGTCCTCGAGCGCAGCGAGTCGCTGTTCTGGTTCTTTTGCGACAACTATCTCGAGCTGGTGAAATCCCGCCGCTACGGGGACCAGGGGCCGGCGGCAGCCGCGTCGGCGAATGCGGCGCTGCTCGTGGCGCTGTCCGCGTTGTTGCGCCTGTTCGCACCGTTCCTGCCGTTCGTGACCGAAGAAGTGTGGTCGTGGTGGCGTCCAGGCTCGATTCACGCCGCGTCGTGGCCCGAACCAGACGAACTCTTCGTGGCGGCTGGTGGCGAACAGGAGGAAGCGGTTCGCGCCCTGGAGCTCGCGTCGACGATCCTGGGAGAAATCCGGAAAAAGAAATCGGAAGAGCAGCGGCCGTTGAAGACCGCGGTGTCACGCGCGCTGGTGCGCTTGCCGGCCGCGGATCGCGGGCTGCTCGCGGCAGCGGAAGCGGACCTGCGTGCATCCGGATTGATCCAGGACCTGGCCGTCGAGACCGCCGATGCGCTCGAGGTCATCGTGGAGCTGGCCAGGCCGGAGCAGCAGGCCTGAGGAGCGCCCGAATGAAAACGATTCCATTCCAGGCTCTGGACCCGGCGCTCTATCGGGAAACCGTCCGCCGCGCGCTGGCCGAAGATCTCGGCTGGGGAGACGTGACGACCGACGCAACCGTGCCGCCGGACCTGCACGCGCGGGGCATCATCCTCGCGAAGAGCCACTGCGTGCTCGCAGGCCTCGACGTGGCCGCCGAGGCCTTCCGTCAGCTCGATCCCGGGTGCGTCTTCACGCGGACGAAGCAGGACGGCGAACCGTGCGAGCCAGGCGAGACCGTTGCCGAACTGACCGGGCACGCCGCCGCCATGTTGACGGCCGAACGGACGGCCCTCAACTTTCTGCAGCGGCTGTCAGGCATCGCCACCATCACGCGACGGTTCGTGGCCGCCAGCGGCGGGCGCATCACGGTGCTCGACACGCGCAAGACGACGCCGACGTTACGCGCGCTCGAGAAGTACGCCGTGCGCGCAGGGAGCGGCACGAATCATCGAGCCGGCCTCGACGACGGCGTGCTGATCAAGGACAACCACGTGCGGCTGGCGGGCGGTGTGCTCGAAGCGGTGCGCCGCATGAAGGCCGCGAAACCCGAGATGCCGATCGAGGTCGAGGCGCAAAGTCTCCCGCAGGTGGACGAAGCGCTGCAGGCTGGCGCGGACATCATCCTTGCCGACAACCTCTCAATTGAGGAGATCCGCGAAACCGTCCGGCGGGCGCGGGGGCGTGCACAGGTGGAGATCTCCGGCCGCGTCACCATCGACCGGCTGCCCGAGCTCGCCGGCACCGGGGCCGATTACGTCTCGGTTGGCGCATTGACGCACTCGGCGCCGGCCGCGGATCTGAGCTTCGAATTAGAGCCGCTGTCTTCCTGACGGTCATCGACGGGTCGAAGATAGCGAAGAGTCGAAGGAGCTTCCTATTGGAAAACCACGCAGCCCCTTCGATTGTTAGAGACATCCGCTCAGCGCTCGAGGCGACTGCCGCAGAACGCGGTGCCTTCGGCACACGATTCCAGTACTTCGAAGAAGTGGGTTCGACCAACGATCTTGCGTTGCGGGCGGCGGAGCGTGGTGAGCCGGAAGGCACGGTATTCGTGGCGGGCGCACAGACGGCCGGCCGCGGACGGCTGGGCCGGGCGTGGTTTTCTCCCCCCGGCGCGGGGTTATATGTATCCACGATCATCCGCCGCTCAGCGCTCGCGCCGTGGACCACACTTGCGGGTGGCGTTGCCGTGGCCGAGGGGATCCGCGCGGCAACAGGGCTTCCCGTTCAGATCAAGTGGCCGAACGATGTGGTGACGGTCGGCGGCTCGGGCTTCCGCGCCCGGCGGAAGCTCGCCGGGATCCTTGCTGAGGCCGTGAGCGACGGCCAGCACCTGCAGCACGTCGTCCTCGGATACGGAATTAACCTGCTCCAGGCGGCGTTCCCCCGGGAGCTGGCCGATCGCGCGACATCCATTGAGTCTGAGCTCGGACGCAGCATTGATTCGGGACTGGTGCTGGCGCAGACGCTGGTCGCGTTGAACCAGGTGACCTCTGAGCTCGAGACGAGCGGTCCCTCCCCGCTTTGTGCACGTTGGCTTGCACTCGCGCCGTCGGCCAGCGGCGCGCGCATCGAGTGGGATGGTCCGGGTGGAGTGACGCTGAGCGGCGTGACTGCGGGGCTCGCCGCGGACGGCGCGCTGCTCGCACGCACGGCAACGGGAATCGATCGTATCCTGTCCGGCGAGATCCGCTGGGTATAGGAGCTATGCTTCTCGCGATTGACGTAGGCAACACGAACGTAACGATTGGCGTCTTCAATGGCGATCAACTCGCGCACAGTTGGCGGCTCGCGGCGCTCCGCGAACGGACCGCCGACGAGCTGGGGATTTTCGTCACGCGGCTCTTCGAGCAGACGGGCGTGCACATCGCGGATCTCCAGGGCATCGTGGTGGCCTCCGTCGTGCCGCCGCTGACCCGCCCGATGGAAGAGATGTGCGAGCGCTATTTTCATCGCACCGCGCTCGTCGTCGATGCGACCAACGCCGGCATTCCAGTACGGTATTCGCCCGTCGGCGACGTCGGCGCCGACCGGATCGTCAACGCCGTTGCGGCACGCGAGAAGTACGGCAAGGACGGCATGCCGATCATCGTCGTCGACTTCGGGACGGGCACGACGTTCGACATCATCTCGCGCGCCGGTGAATACCTGGGCGGGATCATCTGCCCGGGCATCAACATCTCGGCTGAAGCGCTGTTTCAGCGCGCGGCGCGGCTGCCGCGCGTCGAGGTTCGAAAGCCCCCCACCGTCATCGGCCAGAACACGGTGGGCGCGATGCAGGCCGGCCTGTTCTTCGGGTACGTTGAAATGGTCGACGGCCTGGTGCGGCGGATCCGTACCGAGCTCGATGGGGGTGAGCAGGCCATCGTGATTGCCACGGGCGGTCTGGCCGATGTCATCTCCGGCGAGAGCCGCGCGATTCAGCACGTCGACGCGAACCTCACGCTCGACGGCCTTCGATTGATCTGGGAACGCCACCGGCAATGAACACGTCGATCGAACCTGCCGGGTATTGCCGGCAACTCGAAACGTATCTGTGTCGCAAAAACGAAGGGCACCTGATCCGGATCGTGGGTCCTGTGTTCGAACAGGTGTGCGGGTGGGCGATGCAAGGCATCCCGCTGGCGATTGCGTATCGCGGCATCGATCAATATTGCGAGCGGTACTATGCCAAGGGGCCGCGGCGACGGCCCGTGCGAATCGAGTTCTGCGAAGTGGACATCCTCGAGCTGTTCGATGACTGGCGGCGCGCGGTCGGCGTCACGGCAGGGAACGTCGTCGATCGCGCGGAGTCCCCCGCGGCAGGTGACGGCAACACCGGCCGGCGCGACAGCTTGCCGGCCCATCTGGAACGCGCAATCGCGCGCCTTACGGCTGCGCGCGCGGGCGGCCGCTCCGAAGCGTTTCATCTCGTCGTTGACGAAACCGTGCGAGAGCTCGACCGACTCCGTTCGACCGCAAAGCAGGCTCGTGGCGATGATCGACGCGCGTTGATCGACCGACTTGCCGAACTCGATCGCGCCCTGGTCAGTGTAGCGTCACGAGAACTGCGCGACTCACGCGCTGCCGCGCTCCGCCGTGAGGCTGAAGCGGAGATCGCCCCGTTCGCAATCCGGATGACAGTCGACGCACGAAGCAGGGCCGTCGACGTCGCGTTCGAACGCCTGGTGCGCGACGAGGTCGGACTGCCAGTGCTCACGTTTGAATAGCGCGGTGTTCCGACGTCCGGACCTCGAGCCTCGGACCTCGGCCGGACCTCGAACCTCGGACCTCGGCAGATGCTCCACGAACGCCAGCAGGTAGAGCTCACGATCGAGAAGCCGGCGGCAGGCGGCCGGATGATTGCCCGGCACCTCGGGCAGATCGTCCTCGTTCGCGGCGCGATTCCTGGCGAGCGCGTCAAGGCCTGGATCGAGCGGGCGGATAAGCGACTCGCATTCGCCGTCACTCGCGAGGTCGTCGAGCCATCGCCGGATCGCCGCCAGGAAGCTGGTGACCCGTTGTGCGGCGGTGCGCTCTACGCACACATTTCTTATCAGCGACAGCTTGCGATCAAGGCGGATGTTCTCCGCGACGCGTTTGCTCGCCTCGGCCGACACCCCATAGAGAGGGCAATCGACGTTGCGGGATCGCCGGAGCACGGCTACCGGATGCGCGCCCGCTTTCACGTGCACGGCGCTCGAGCGGGGTTCTATCGCGAGGGGACCCACCAGCTCTGCGACGCGGAGCCGACGCGTCAGCTGCTGCCGGAAACCGTGGCCGCCGCGCAGCGGATTGCGGCCGCTCTTGACCGCGACGCTCCCGGCGCGGTCACGTCGCTCGCGATTACGGAGAACATTTCGGGTCAGCAACGCGCGGCGCATCTCGAGCTCGCGTCCGGCGCACGCGTCTCGGCTCCGTTACTGGAACGTGTCGTTGCCGGTTCGGGCCTCGTCGGCCTCAGCGCTCGTGACGGAGCGGGTCAATTACTCGTGTCGGGCGACGCCGTTGTCAGCGATCCGTTGCCGGTGGTTACGAGCGGGCGCGCGGCGTCGGGCGATCTCATGCGCCACGCCGAATCATTCTTTCAGGGGAACCGCTATCTGCTGGCCGATCTGGTCAGCGCGGTGGTTGCGGCAGTACCACAACGCGGTGAAGTGCTCGACCTTTATGCAGGCGTCGGACTCTTCGCGGTATCACTGGCGGCGGCGGGACACCTTGAGGTGACGGCCATCGAAGGCGATCGGACGAGCGGCGCGGATCTCCGGCGCAACGCACGGCCGTACGAACCAGGGATTGCCGCTCACGTGGCGCGTGTCGAGGATTTCCTCGTCTCGCGCCGAGGGCGAACCGCCGCGACGACTGTTGTGGACCCGCCGCGCACGGGGATTTCAAAGGAAGCGCTGGACGCGATCATCCGGCATGGGTCGCCGCATCTCGTCTACGTGTCGTGCGATCCCGCAACGCTGGCGCGCGACACGCGCCGTCTCCTCGATGCCGGGTACCGCCTCGAGTCGCTTCGCGCGTTCGATCTATTCCCAAACACCCCGCACGTCGAGAGTCTCGCGGTGTTCGAGCGCACGAAGTGAGAGAGAGCGGAGTGAGAGAGAGCGGAGGGGACGAAGGTAACGGATTTCAAAACGAAGCAACGAAGAAAACGGAGTAAACGAAGCCGTTATGGTTCCGTAAACCTTTATGTTTCCGTTACCTTCATTACCTTCGTTGCTTCGTTTCGAGAATCCGTTTTCTTCGTCCGCCTTCGTTGTCCCTGCGCTGCAGCTTCCACGAACGCCTCGAACAACCCGTCGAACTCTCCAGTTCTCCAGAAGTTCTCGGGATGCCACTGCACGCCGACACAGAATTTCGAGTCCGGGCGCTCGATGGCTTCGACGATGCCGTCAGGTGAGACCGCTGACACGACGAAGGATGGGGCGACGTCTGCGACCGCCTGGTGATGACGGCTGTTCACGATGCATGTGTCAAGCTGACGCACGTCGCCAAGCGTCGATGCCAGTACCGTGTCGGGCGTCACCCGCACGTCGTGCGCCGGGGCGTGCTTCGGTTCCTGGACTGAATGATCGAGCTCCGTCTCGATCGCCGACGGAATGTCCTGGACTAGCGTGCCTCCCGCCGCAACGTTCAGCACCTGCACACCGCGGCAGATCGCAAACACCGGGACGTCCTGTGCGACCGCTTCCTTCGAGAGAGGGATCTCGAACCGGTCGCGGTCCCGATCCACGTGCGTGCTGGGATGGGGAGCCTGGCCGTACAGGGCAGGGTCGACGTCCGGCCCGCCGGACAGAAGTACGCCGTCCACGCGCTCGAGAGTCTTCGCTGGATCGTCGGTGGTCTCGAGCACCAGCGGCTCACCGCCGGCGCGCTTCACCGACTCGATATAGTCGTCGAGTTTCGTACACCGGGTGATGCCGATGACTGGTTTCATACCCTACATTCTCTCCGGTACGACGCATCCCATCAGTGCCAATGCCTGGGTGAGCTGATTGCGATAGAACGCGACGGCCGCAGCGCGCCACAGGCGCACGTCCTTGCGCTCTTCAGCCAGGATCTGGAAGCGATGATAGAAACCGTTGAACTGCTGCGCGAGGCTGAACGCGTACTTGGCGAGGACCGACAGTTCGAGCGTGCGAATGGCCTGCTCGACGACTTCATCGAGTCGTGCCGCTTCGAGCACCAGCCCCCAGAGGTCGTGAGACTCATCCGAGCCGTCCGTCAGCGCATCTGACGGCGTGTCGGCGAGCGCGGCGGCCACGGCGCCGGCATCGAGTCCTTCGCGATCCTTCAGCTTCGCGAAGATGTTGTTCGCCCGCACGGTTGCGTACTGAAGATACGGCCCGCTCTCACCCTCGAAGCTGAGCGCCTCGTCGATGTCGAAGGCGATCACCTTCCCGCGCGAGAACTTCACCATGAAGTACCGCACGGCTGCGGTTGCAATGGCTTCTGCCGTCCGGCGGATGTCATCGGGCGAGAACTCGGGATTGCGCCGCGCGACTTCCGTGGCTGCTTTATCGGTCAACCGATCGAGCAGGTCGTCTGCCTTTACGCCGAGCCCTTTGCGCCCTGACACCTCGACGAACGGCTTGTCCGCTTCCTCGCTCGTGTCGTATCCGAGCTCGCGCGCGGTCTGGTGCGACAGCGCGACCATCTCGTACGAGTAATGAATCGAGCGCTCCGCCTCTTTCGTGTATCCGAGCACGGCCAGTGCCTGCTTCACGAGCTTCTGCAGGTACGACTGGCGCGTATCGATCACGTTGCAAACCATTGAGGCGCGGCCGAACGAGGGGGGATTCGGCGATGCGGTGCCTGGATCCGACGTCGTCGACCAGAGTGTCGAGTCGTTGCGGCGTTCGAACTCCCGATAGAAGAAGTCGCGCCCGAGAAGGCCGAACTTCCAGAGCTGGTAGGCCATGTCCTTCCCGACATAGGTGACCGTGCCGTCGGATCGGACGATGACTTTCTCGCGCGCTTCCTGCGGTTCGGAATCGTCGGACGACTCCGTTGGCGCGCCATCCGGTGTCAGGGTGGCTTCAGCCGTCTCATCAATCGCCATCACCCAGCAGCCCTTCAACTTTCCCTCGGCCTGCAGGTAGACGGCGCCGGTCTTCTTCAGGAAGTCGAACGCATGCGCCCAGAAGTGCAGGCGCAGGATGTCTCCTTCCCACGTCAGCAGGTCGTACCCGATATTCATCCGCTCCATCGTCCGCAGGTGGCATTGCACGATGCGATCGGCGATGAAGGCGGCCATGGCGGCGGTGTCGTTGCCACCGTGCTCGAGCGCGTGCAGCGCCGCCGCACGGATCTTCAGCCGCTCCTTGTCCTCCGCATACCACTCGGTGACGCGGGCGTAGAGGTCCCAGCAGTAGTAATCGAAGCGCGGCAGCGCGGCGAGCGTATGGACGTCGTCGAGCGCCTTGTGTTCGAGCTCGCGAAAGCCAACCACGACGTCCGCCACCTGCACGCCGGTATCGTCGATGTAGTTCTGGATTTCGACACGGCGCCCCTGGAAGCGCAGGAGCCGGCCAAACGCGTCGCCAAGCGCTGCGTTCCGCAGGTGCCCGATGTGCGCCGCTTTGTTCGGGTTGATCGCGGTGTGCTCAACGATGACCTTTTCGGCCGAACTTCTTGTGGCTTCGGTCTTTGGGTGGACGCCTCCCAGCCAGTCCCTCAGCCACTTGGCGCGATCCAGGAAGAAATTGATGTAACCGTTGGGCGCGGCCTCGATGCGCGCCACCCCTTCGATGGAGCCAAGCGCAGCGGCCAGCTCCTGTGCGATGGCCCGAGGCGCTTTGCGCAGCCGGCGCGCCAGGGCGAATGCAATCGGGACGGCAATGTCTCCCAGCGCACGGCGCGGTGGCGTTTCAAGCGCCATATCCGCGATGACGGGATCCTCGGGCGGAAGCGCGTACAGGCGGCCGACGGCCTCGGCCATATGACGTCGAACGAGTTGATGAATGGGCAGAATCACTGTTTTTCCGTGATACGATCTTGCGACGGTTCCGACATCACTACATTCCTGGCGCGCGCGTAATCATGCGGCGTGTTGACGTTCACGAACAATCGGCCATCAGGGTCGTACGTCGCGAGCGCTTCGGCGCTAATCTCATGCACGCGCACGTCAGCCCCGAGATCTGCGACGGCCAGCGCACCGCGTTCGATCCGCCCCTTGATCGCGCTCATACACCGACGCGTATAAAGGGCGCACAGCGGCTCCAGTCCACGCGCCGAGCGCGGCACCACGGCGTCGACATCGTCTGCCGCTTCTTCCACGAGCCTGGCCAGCAGGGCGCGGCTGACAAACGGCAGGTCGCACGCGATCACCAGCACGCGCTCGTGGCGCGCGCCGGCCAGCGCGGTGTAGATTCCTCCCAGCGCCCCGGCACCGGGAATCACGTCTGGTTGGACGGGAATCTGAAGACCGGCGTAGCGCGCGGGATCGTTCGCGATAATCGCGAGATCGTCGGCGACCGCCGCGAGTTCAGCGATCTGACGGTCGATAATCCGCGCGCCGCCGATGAGAAGCGCCGCCTTGTCCGCGCCACCGAGCCGCGTCGCCTGGCCGCCGGCCAGGATCGCCGCCGAGACACGGCATTGCACGCTCGACATTACCATGAGTGAACCCAGAATCGGTCGCGTGCTCGTCGCGAGCCTGCACCAGTCGATCGCCGATCTGCTGCCCAATCGTCTCGAATTTTACGAGAACTGGCTGAACGTGTCTGGCTTGCGCGAGGGCACGATCGGTCTCGCACCCCTGTCCGCGGTGTTGAGCTTTCTGCGCAGCGAAGGAGAGGCCTACAACCTCATCACGGCGCGCGCCGGCGAATACGCCGCCGCCTGGACCTACGACAACGTACCCGCGTTCGAGCGCCGCCTCGTCCGCGCATTACCGCCGCAGCTGCGGGTCCGCGCGGCGTTGCGCACCGCGCGCGCGCTCGTGCGCGCCACCTACCCTGGCTCGCGCGCCATCACGCGCGTCAAGAAGGGAGTCGCATCCATCGATCTTCGCGGCTCGCTGTTCTGCGAAGTGCGCGAGACGTCGATGCTGCCGTTGTGCGGCTTCTACGCGTCGGCCATCTCGCGCGTGCTGCGGTTGTTCGATGTGCCGGCGAACGCGCAGGTGAATCGGTGTCGTGCCGCCGTCGGAGGTCAGAAAGGCTGCCTGCTCTCGGTCACGCTGAACGGCCGGAAGAGCGACACCGCCATCGCGGCATGATCACAACCACCCTGGTTTTCTGTCTCGGCCTGCTGCAGGCAGCGCCGCAGGTCCGGCCGGTGGCGCCACTTCCAGCGCCGCGTATTCTCGTCGTTCCGTTCGAAACGCCCGCGGGAGACGGCAGGAGCTACTGGCTCGGTGAAGCGCTCGCGGTGCTGGTGACCGACGATGTGAACGCCCGCGGGTTGGGCGCGATTACGCGCGCGGCGCGCGCGCGCGCCTACGAGCAGCTCCACCTGCCGCCCAGCGCGGTACTGAGCCGGGCCACCGTCATTCGAGTCGGTCAGATCGTCGGGGCGGAGCAGGTGATTGTCGGTGAAGTGCGCGTCGATGGTAACGCGCTCACCGTGCAACTGCGTCCGATCAGGATCGATGTCGGCCGCGCTGGCGACGACATCACGGAACGCGGGCAGCTGAAGGATCTGTTGGCGCTGGCGCGGAACGCCGCGCGACGGGCGGTGCCGGGAGGTGAGGCTACGGCGGTTCCCGAACCGCCATCGCTACAGGCGTTCGAACACTACGTCAAGGGACTGCTGGCCGAGCAGCCGTCAAGCCAGGCCACGTTTCTCGAGACCGCGCTGAAGCTGGATCCGTCATACGATCGGGCGCGTATCGCCTTATGGGAGGTACGCACCGCGACCGGCGATCACGCGGCGGCGCTCGCGGCCGTCAAGGCCGTCCGGGGCGGCGCACCGGCGTCGCGGCGGGCGCGTTTTCTTGCGGCGCTGTCGACGATGAGTTTGAGGCGCTACGACGAGGCCTTCACCGCTTTCAAGGCGCTGCAGGATGAATCGCCGAGCGCGGCGGTGTTGAATAATCTTGGCATCGTCCAGGTGAGGCGCGGGTCGACACCGGAAACAGGCAAGACGACGTATTTTTTCACGCAGGCGGTGGACGCCGAACCCGACGATCCGGATTTCCTGTTCAACCTCGGATACGCGTATGCGCTCGATCGCGATCCGCAAGGGGCGATTTACTGGCTCCGTGAGGCGCTGCGCCGCAATCCGGCCGACGGTGACGCGCACATCGTGCTGGCCACGCAACTCGACGCCGCGGGGCGCCCGTCGGAAGCGGCGCGGGAGCGCGAGCTTGCGGCGCAACTGTCGTCGAAGTACTCCGAGATGTCTCGTCGTTCCATGGCCGACGCGCTGCCGCGCGGTCTCGAACGGCCACGGACGGATCTCGAGCCGCGCCGCACCCAGTCGGTGGACCGCGCGATCGTCAACACGACGCAGCGCGACCAGCAGGAGCTCGCGAAGTTCCACCTGGATCGCGGGCGGAGGCTGTTCGAGCGCGAACAGGACCGCGAGGCGATGGCGGAATTGCGGAAAGCCGTGTTTCTCTCGCCGTACGAGGCCGAGGCGCACCTGTGGATCGGACGTATCCATCTGCGCGGCGGCCGTCCACGCGAGGCGGTCGATGCGCTAAAGATCTCGATCTGGAGCCAGGATTCCGCAGCGGCACACGTGGCGCTCGGGGAGGCGTATCTTCTATTGAAGGATCTGCCGAACGCGCGCGCGGAAGTCCAGCGCGCATTGACGTTGGAACCCGGTTCGGTTCAGGCCAGGCAGTTACAGGAGCGGATCGATAAAGGAGGCGCGTAGGTCATGCGGCGCATCTCATCGGTCATCGTGATCGTCCTCGCAGCCGTGGCCGCGTTCGCGCGCGGCGCCGCCGATCCCGCGCGCATCGTGGAAACCGCGACAGTTGACGGGATTATCCATCCTGTCACGTCGGAGTTCATGCGCAACGCGATCGCGAAGGCCGACGCGGAAGGCGCGCGGCTGATCGTCTTCACGCTCCGCACACCCGGCGGACTGCTCGATTCCACGCGCGACATCAACAACGCCATCATCGCGGCGAAGACTCCCGTCGCGATTTTCGTCGGCCCTTCAGGAAACAGGGCCGCATCCGCCGGGTTCCTCATCACGATGGCCTCCGACATCGCGGCAATGGCGCCGGGTACGCACATCGGCGCGGCGCATCCCGTCACCGGCACCGGGGAGAAAATGGACGAAGTGATGGCGAAGAAGGCGGCATCGGATACCGCCGCTTACGCGCGGACGCTGGCGGCGCAGCGCGGACGCAACGTCCAGCTCGTCGAGCAGGCCGTCACGGAGAGCCGATCCTTCACCGAACAGGAGGCGCTGACGGCGTCGCCCGCGCTCATCGACATCGTGGCGTCGGATGTTCCGGATCTCCTGAAAAAACTCGATGGCCGGACCATCCGCCGGTTCAACGGCTCGACGACCAGGCTGGAACTGACCGGCGCCGAAACACGGACGATCGAGATGACGTGGCCGCAGCGCGTGCTGACGGCGGTTGCGCATCCGCAGGTCGCGTATCTGCTGCTGACGCTCGGTACGCTCGGCCTGACGATTGAGTTGTGGAGCCCGGGCGCGATTCTTCCCGGTGTCGTGGGAGGGCTCTGCCTGATCCTCGCGTTCTTTGCCCTGCAGGTGCTGCCCGTCAGCTACGCGGGGCTCCTTCTCATCATGTTTGGGTTCGCGCTGCTCGTGCTCGAAGTGAAGATCACGAGCCACGGCCTGCTGGCCGTCGGCGGGATCACGAGCCTGCTGTTTGGGTCGCTGATGCTGATCGACTCGCCATTGCCGGAACTGCAGATTGGCCTGCGGATGATCCTGCCGATCACGCTGTCGCTCGCGGGTATCATCCTGTTTCTTGTCCGCCTGGGCGTGAAGGCGCAGCGGGCGCCGACCGTCACCGGGGAGAGCGGCATGCTCCACTCGATCGCCCAGGCGCTGACGTCCATTCCCCCCGGTGGGGTGGGCCGTGTCTCAACGCACGGCGAGATCTGGACTGCAACCTCCCCCGAGCCGATACATGCAGGAGACAGGGTCGTGGTGACCGAAGTCAAGGGCCTGCTCCTGACCGTCAAGCCATTGTAGGGCCGGGCTTTAGCCCGCCACGAGGAGGCCGCGTGATCGTGTCGCCCACACTCATTGTCGTCGTGGTTGTCGCGTTCTACCTGCTCAGCTCGATCAAGATCCTGAACGAGTACGAGCGGGCGGTGGTGTTCCGGCTCGGCAAGCTGTTGCCGCATCCGAAGGGCCCCGGCGTCATCCTGGTGTTCGCACCGATCGACCGGATGGTGCGGGTGAGCCTGCGGACGATCGTCATGGACGTACCGCCGCAGGACGTGATCACCCGCGACAACGTATCGGTGAAGGTCAACGCAGTGGTGTATTTCCGGGTCATGGAGCCGCGCAAGGCGATCGTGGAAGTCGAGAGCTATCACTACGCGACATCACAGCTCGCGCAGACGACGCTCCGCAGCGTGCTTGGACAGGTGGAACTCGACGACCTGTTGTCGGAACGGGAACGCCTCAATCAGCAGCTGCAGCAGATCCTCGATCTGCATACGGATCCCTGGGGCATCAAGGTGTCGGCGGTCGAAGTGAAGCACGTCGATCTTCCGCCCGACATGCAGCGCGCGATGGCGCGGCAGGCGGAAGCCGAGCGGGAGAAGCGTGCTAAGATCATTCACGCGGACGGCGAATTGCAAGCGTCGGAAAAGCTGGCGCAGGCCGCCAAGATCATTGCGACCGAGCCCGTGACCATTACGCTACGCTACCTGCAGACGCTCACGGAAATCGCTTCGGAAAAGAACTCAACGATCATCTTCCCTCTGCCGATCGAGTTGTTGAACATCATCGGTCGCAACAAGTAGCGGACAGCGCGAGGAGCGGAGCCAGGGGCCGCCGCGATTCAAACAATGACAGAGATCACACATCACGAGATCGACGACGGGTTTCATGAGATCCAATTGAGCGGGAAGCAGCTCGTCTTCCTGTTCATGGCGACGACGATCGTGGCCGTCGTGATCTTCCTGTGTGGTGTACAGGTCGGGCGGAACGTCCGGACCGTGCGCATCGCTGACACCAGCGAGCCGGTCGCGGCGTCATCGCCGGCGCCCGCCCCCGCGGCGTCAACAGCGCCCGCAACGTCCGGCCCTCAGGCCGCTGAGCCTCCTGCGCCGCCGCAGGAAGTAGATACCTCCCTGAGCTACGCGGAGCGGCTGCAGTCTGACAAGGCTCCCAAGGAGGAACTGAAACTGCGCGAAGAGCCCACGCCGGCACCCGCCCAACCTGTCGCGAGCGCGACTGCGAAGACGACGCCGCCACCTGTGGCTGCGAAACCCGCAACGCCTGCCGCGACGGCCCCACCGTCCCGTTCGGGTGCGTGGGTCATCCAGGTGAACGCGCTGACGAACCGCGGGGCTGCCGATGCCATGGCGCGTCGACTGAGCGGCAAGGGATACCCCGCGTTCGTGCTGGCTCCCGCGTCAGGGGCACCGGTCGTTTACCGGGTGCAGGTCGGCCGGTATACCGATCGACGCGAAGCGGAGCAGGTGGCCCGTCGGCTCGAAAAAGAAGAGCAGTTGAAGCCCTGGGTCCAGCACTAGCCATCCTCTCGGGCGCGCTTCTCGCGCTCAGCTTCCCGAAGTTCGGCCATCCGGCGCTTGCGTGGGTCGCGCTTGCGCCGCTGCTGCTGGCCGTGTCGACCTGGGGTCAGACCCCACCGTTTTCTGACGCTGCCGCTCCACGTCGTCGCTTCAAGTTCCTTCGCGCGGATGCAAACTGGGGTCAGACCCCGTTTGTGCTCGGGCTCCTGACCGGGGTGGTCTACTTCTCCGGCACCCTCTACTGGCTCGTCGAGACCATGACGACGTTTGGCGGGCTTGCGACACCGGTCGCGGTATTCGCGGCGGCAGTGCTGATTGCGTATCTGTCGCTGTTTCCCGCCGCCTTCGCCTGGATCCATTCGCGATTGTTCCGTGCGCTGGGGACGCGCGCGCTGGTGCTCGCTCCGTTTGTATGGGTCGCGACCGAAATGGGACGCACGTACCTCTGGGACGGCTTCCCGTGGGAGCTTCTTGGGTACAGCCAGGTGACGGTGTTGCCGATCGCGCAGCTTGCGAGCGTCGCCGGCGTATACGGCGTGTCGGGGTTCGTCGCGATGGTGAGCGCCGCCGCCGCATACGCGGCGCTGGATCGCAGCAATCGGCGCTGGCAGGCTGGCGCCGTGACGGCGGCGATCGTCCTCGGATGCGCGGTGTGGGGAACGGCACGCGTGCGTGCCAGCGCGCTCACCGCGTCCGGCACACCCATTCGTGTCGCGGTCCTGCAAGGGAACGTTCTGCAGGAACAGAAGGAAGATGCGTATCGTGGCGATCGCGCGTTGATGGACGCGATTGCGCAGCGCTACATCGACATGACGCGCGAGGCGATCGGACGCGGCGCGCAGTTCATCCTGTGGCCTGAATCCTCGACGCCGTACTATTACGAGCAGGATCTGATCCGTGGCGACGCCGTCCGCCGCCTCGCGCGCGAAGCAAACGTCACGATCCTGCTGGGCAGCGACCAGGTCGAGCCGGTCCGTCCGGTTGCCGCTGGCAAGGCGCCGGAGGCGCGCTACTACAACGCCGCGTTCCTCGTCCGCCCCGACGGGAGCACGGGCGCGGTGTATCGCAAGATTCATCTCGTGCCCTTCGGCGAATACGTGCCACTGAAGCGGCTGCTGTTTTTCGTTGGACCGCTCGTCGAGGCGGTGTCCGACTTCTCCGCGGGTCACGACGCCGTGCTGTTGCCGGTCGCGGGACACATGGCCAGCACCGCGATCTGTTACGAAGTGATCTACTCGAGCCTGATGCGCGCGTTCGTCCTGCGCGGCAGCGAGTTACTGACCACGATCACCAACGACGCGTGGTACGGCTGGTCGTCCGCCGCCTACCAGCACTGGGACCAGGCCTCCATGCGCGCGATCGAGGAAGGACGCTACCTGGCACGCGCCGCCAATACGGGCATCAGCGGCTTCGTGGATCCCTACGGGCGCGTGCTGCAGAAGTCGAACATGTTCGAGAGCGCCGTTATGGTCGACGACCTTCGGTTCATTACCCACCGCACGATCTATAGCCGGATCGGGGACCTGGCCGGCTGGTTGTCCGTGGCACTCACCGTCGCGGCGCTCCTCACCACCTGGCGAGCGCGGTAAAATGAATCCTGAAGCCATAAGCCACCTTGAGCCTTGAGCCATAAGTCATAAGCCGAATCATGCCCACCATTCAGTTAGACGAGCAGCTCCGCCGGTACCAGGATCTCGCCAAGCGCGCCTCCGACCTGCGGAGCTATCTTTGACGCCGCACGTCCCGCGGAAGAACTCGCGAAGATAGAACAGCGCGCCGCAGACCCCGATTTCTGGAAGGACCAGGCGGCCGCGCAGAAGGTCATGCAGCGGCGCCGCCGCCTCGAAGAGGACCAGCGGCTGACGGATTCACTGCGCCGCCGCGGTGACGACCTTGCCGTGCTCGTCGAATGGGCGCAGGCGGGGGAGCCGGTTGCCGACGATCTCGCACGCGGTCTCGACGAGTTCTCGGAAGAAGTCGAAGCGGGTGAAACCAAGAAGATGCTCGGCGGCGAGCACGATCGCAAGAATGCGATCGTCACGATTCACCCTGGCGCCGGCGGCACCGAGTCGCAGGACTGGGCCGAGATGCTGCTGCGCATGTATCTCCGCTGGACGGAGCGGCGCGGCTTCAAGCGCGACGTCATGGACGTACAGCCGGGTGACGAGGCGGGCATCAAGAGCGCGACGTTCGAGGTCTACGGTGACTACGCCTACGGCCTGATGCTGGCAGAAGCGGGTGTCCATCGGCTCGTGCGCATCTCGCCGTTCGACCAGGCCGCGCGCCGGCATACGTCCTTCGCGTCAGTCTATGTGTGGCCGGAGCTGCCCGAGGACGTGGAGATCGACGTCGAGGAAAAGGACCTGCGCGTCGATACCTATCGATCGAGTGGCGCCGGGGGGCAGCACGTCAACGTCACCGACTCCGCCGTCCGCATCACCCACATGCCAACGGGGATCGTGGTCTCCTGCCAGAACGAGCGGTCGCAGCACAAGAACCGCGCGCAGGCGATGAAGGTGCTGAAGTCGCGTCTCTTCGACCTGAAGATGAAGGAGCAGCAGGCGACGCTCGAGAAACTCGGCGGCGAGAAGCGTGATATCGCCTTCGGCAGCCAGATCCGCAGCTACGTGCTCCACCCCTACCAGATGGTCAAGGACCATCGCACCAAGGAGCAGGTGGGGGACATCAATCGCGTGCTCGATGGCGACATCGACGTCTTCATCAAGACGTATCTGATGAAGAAAGCCGCGGGTGCGTTGTCGACCGCGGCCGACGACGACGTCGAATGAACGTTATTGCCGGATAGATCCCGGCTGCGTGCCGGCGATGAACGCCTCGTTGATTGAGTCCGGCGTGCCGGCATCGGTCGCCGTCCCCGAACCCTTGTCGACCGATACGAACACGATGTTGCCGGGGGCTTCGAACTTCGGAGCCTCTTTCCGATCCCCGATCCACGCCTTGAAGATGTCAATCCAGATCGGAAGCGCGGCTTCGGCGCCGCTCATGCCGGCGCCCAGCGGACGCCGCTGGTCGTAGCCCACCCATACCGCCAGCGTGATGTCGGGATCGAACCCGATGAACCACGCGTCGGAGAAATCGTCGGTCGTTCCGGTCTTGCCGCCGATCGGCCAGTTCAACGAAGCGGCCTTGGCAGCGGTGCCGTGCTGCACGACACCACGCAGCAGGTTCGTCATGACGAACGCCGTGTCGGCCCGGATCGCATCCTTGGGCTCCGGCCGGTTCTCCTCGAGCACGTTGCCTTCGCGATCGGTCACCTTCAGCACCGCGTACGGCGTCATCCGGACGCCCTGGTTCGGAAAGACGGAATACGCGCTGGTCATCTCGAGCAGCGTGGCTTCGGCGGCGCCGAGCGCGACGGCCAGGTAAGGCGGGAGCGACGAGGTGAGGCCGAACCGCCGCGCGTAGGCAATCACCTGTTTCGGGCCCAGTTGATCCATCACGCGCACGGCCGGCACGTTGCGCGAATCTTCGAGCGCGCGCCGGAGCGTGATCGGCCCCTCGAACTTGTGGTCGTAGTTCTGCGGCGAGTAGACCGGCTGCCCGGCCCCGCCGGGAAAGCTGACCGGCACGTCCTGCAGAATCGTGGTCGGCGTGTAGCCGCGATCGATCGCCGTCGTGTACACGAACGGCTTGAACGCGGAGCCCACCTGGCGGAACGCCTGCGTGGCCCGGTTGAATTTGCTCCGATCGAAACTGTAGCCGCCGGTCATGATCCGAATCTGGCCGGTGCGGTTGTCAAGCGCGAGCACCGCACCTTCGACCGCGGGAGGTTGATCGATGGATGCCGTCGCGGTGTGCGACGCCTCGTCGATCGTCAGTAGCCTGGCTTCAACCAGGTCGCCGCGACGCACCAGCTGTGATGGCGATTTCCGCGTCCATGCGTATCCCTTCTTATCGATCGCGACGCGATAGTCGCCGGCGCGCAAGGTCATACCGGCCGGTTCGACCTCGGTCACCACCGCCGGCACGACGTCGTTTACCGCGAATGGCCGATCCCATCGCGAGAGCTTGAAGGTGTCGATCGAGTGCTTCTCGTCGACGACGTTGCGGCGGGGCTTGCGAAAGCCGTGGATGTGATCGATCCGGCGCAGCCCATGGTCGAGCGCGCGGTTCGCAATGTCCTGCAGGGCGAGATCCAGCCCGGTCTGCACGGTGAGGCCGTTCTCGTAGAGCCGCTTCGCGCCGTAACGCGATTCGAGTTCCTTCCGCACTTCTTCCAGGAAGTACGGCGCGATGGTTGCCGACTGCATGGCCGGATCGCCGCGCGTCACGATCGGCTTCTTTTTCGCCTCGGCCGCCTGCTGCGGCGTGATGAACTTCACCTCCGCCATTCGGTCGAGCGTGTAATTCCGCCGCCGAAGCGCCGCCTCCATGTTGACGTAGGGACTCTGGCGGACGTTGCCCTGGAGAATCCCGGCAATCAGCGCGGCTTCTTCGATGTTGAGGTCCTTCGCCGATTTTGCGAAGTAGAGGCGCGAGGCCGCTTCCACGCCATACGCCCCGTGACCGAAGTACATCTGGTTGCAGTACAGCGTGAAGATCTCTTCCTTCGTGTAGCGTTTCTCGATCTGGATGGCGAGAATCGCTTCCATGACCTTGCGCGACCAGGTCTTCTCGTCGTTCAGGAACAGCTTGCGCGTCAGCTGCTGCGTGAGCGTGCTGGCGCCCCCCGCCTTGCGGCGCTCGATCAGGTCCTTGAATGCCGTCATGACGATGTGGGGGATGCTCAGCCCGAAGTGCTGAAAGAACTCATCGTCCTCGGCCGCGAGGATGGCGTTGCGCAGATTGGGGGAGATGTCCTGGTACTTGATGATGACGCGGCGCTGGATCGCGAACTCGCCGACGACATCACCGCGCGACCCGTAAACCCGCGTAATCGTGCTGGGAGAGTAGTCGTCGAGCGCGGAGATGCGCGGCAGGTCACCGGCAAACGCAAACACGACGCCAGTGACCGTGCCAAGTGCCGCCGCTATCACGAAGAGGACGACGACGAACGCGTTGCGAGCGAGTCTTACAACGTAGCGGGCCATTGATGCATGTGGTGACAGGGTGTCAATGCTCAATGCTCAATGCTCAATGATAAATGCTCAGAGGAATCTCTCTTGAACATTCAGCATTGACCATTGAACATTGACAAGGATTCAGCGTCCGCCGCCGCGGCGTGTCGCCTGGCCGCTCGACTGGCCGCCTGACGACCGCGACCGGCCGGCCGGCGCGGCCGCCTGCGGCGCCGGCGCCGATGTTGAGGGCGGTGGCGCAACGCGGGTTGGGCCGCCCTGTCCACCGTACGACGGACGCTGGTATCCGGGGTTACCGCCCTGGGGACCAGGGGAAGGGCGCGGCTGCGAAGGCATTCCTCGTGGCACCGCCATGTCTCCGCGATACGGTCCATCAATGCGGCCTGGCGCACTCATCGTACCCGGCGAGGGTTCCCGTCCTCCCATTGAACGCCGATCGTAATACGGCGCCGACATGCGCGGGTCGGCAGTGACGGGCGCGGATGGCGCGGCGTACGGCTGACGTGGATCGCGCCCGATTCTTTCACGGGGCGCGTAGACGGCGTTGTCGTTGCCGCGCGGGTCCACCCGGCGAACCGCACCGTCTGGCGCAGTGCGCTGACCGGTGATCGCACCGGGACCGCGTTGCATCCCGGCAGCGGATGGCGCGCTGTAGCCAGCCGCCGGTGTCCCCCGTGGAACGGCGCGTTCGCCGGCGGCCCCATCGCGCGCTCCCTGGTAGGGACGCGGAGCGGGCAGCGTGGTGATGTCCCGCGGCTGACGCGAAGGCGCCGGGAGGGCACCGCGAGTCAGCGGCGGCGAAATCTGCTGGCTGGGAGCACCGCCGCGCGTGAAGTAATTGTCACCTCCGCCCGCCCTGCCGGGGGCTCCCTGCGCAGCGGCCCGTGCACCCGCCCAGTGAACGGGAACGGAGCCGCGAGGTACGGCCACGTCACGATAGGCGGGCGCAACCGGCCGCGTCACGAACGCGGGTTTATACCGGAGGCGATCGACGTACACGGCGCGGTGATGCACATACCCGCCGCCAAAGTGACCGGCGCCCACGACCGTCCACGCCTGCCATGGCGAGTAGTAGTGGTGGCTGGCAAAGCCCACATTGATCGCAAACACCGCATGGTTGTTGTACCCGAGCGGACACCAGCTCACGTACCCGGGCGCGTAGGCCCACGAAACATAGGCGGGTGCCCAGTGGTAGCCCGGGATCCAGAACCACGAGCCGGCGGAGAAGCCCCACCGGCCGTAATGGTGCGTGGGATATGCGAAATAGTCGGTCCCAATCCACGTCCAGCCGTAACGCGGATACGAGGCCCACCGGCCGTAATAATAAGGACGCCAGCCAACCGATACGCGCGGATACCACACGTAGCCATACGGCTGCGAGTAGCGCCAGTCGCCGTACTGATCGAGCACCGGTGCGTACGACTGCATCGACGTCGGCAGGTACTCCGACGACACGCCAAGGCGCGCGTCGCGCCTCGTCTCCGACCAGCGATCGAAGTCATCCCAGTTGGCCGAATTGAACGCGTACGCATACGACGGCGCGAGACCCTCGCTGGCGAATGCTCGTTCGCCCGCCCGGACAGGGGTGGAGCCGTAATCGGTGAAGATCTCGGCGGACCCGCGCAGTACCGCCAGTTCCAGTTGCGTTTCCCGCTCGCCGCGCAAGAGCGAAATGCGGTACTCACCGCTCTGCGTGATGCGGACGGATCCCACGGGTGAGTCGATCCGGTAATCCACCTGCCGCGAGGCGCCCCTCAGATTGAGGCGGATCCGACCCTCGGTCAGCCGGAGCAAATCATCAGACTGGACGTCGATGGTCGTGCGCTGGTCGAGGTGCAGGGCACTGCTGTCCTCGAACAGCACTTCAATGCGGCCGTCGCCGGTGCGCAATCGATCGCCGCTCAACAGCGGCACGTTCAACGCGGATGTTTCCGTGCGTCCTTCGCGCTCGAGGGTGGCGGATCCTTCCACGTACGCGACGTACGCGGGCGCGTCGTACTGAGGCTCCGGTCCTTCCTGGGCGTAGACGGGGATGGCCAGGGAGCCGAACGCCGCAATGCTCAAAAACGCTAGAAGGCGGCGAACCATGGGGAGACCTCAATCGCAGCTGAGGCAGGGTGGCAACTCGCAGTATAGCACCGCCGCTGTCCGGGCCCTAAAGAGCTGCCCTAGGAACATGATACTGGGCAGATCTTCGTGCCCTTGATTGACACGATCTTACTCACATTTTATACTCATAACGTTATAAAGCTTCGAGAGCGGGGGTATAGCAAATGAGCAAGATTATTGGCATCGACCTGGGGACGACGAACTCCGTCGTGGCGGTGATGGAGGGGGGCGAACCCGTGGTGATCACGAATCCCGAGGGGAGTCGAATCACACCGTCGGTCGTGGGCTTCACCAAGTCTGGTGAGCGTCTCGTCGGCCAGGTGGCCAAGCGCCAGGCGGTTACGAATCCCGAGAACACGGTGTTCTCGATCAAGCGATTCATGGGTCGAAAGTTCGATGAAGTCAACGAAGAGATGAAGATGGTGCCGTACCAGGTCGTGCGCGCGTCGAACGGCGACGTCCGCGTCAAGGCCGGCGGCAAGGAGTACTCCCCGCCCGAAATCTCCGCGATGATCCTGCAGAAACTGAAGCAGGCCGCCGAGGAATACCTCGGTTCGTCGGTGACGAAGGCGGTCATTACGGTTCCCGCCTACTTCAACGACGCCCAGCGCCAGGCCACGAAGGATGCCGGACAGATTGCCGGCCTCGAGGTCATGCGCATCGTCAACGAGCCGACGGCGGCGGCCCTGGCCTACGGCCTTGATAAGAAGAAGGATGAAACGATTGCCGTCTACGACTTTGGCGGCGGCACGTTCGACATTTCGATCCTGGAAGTCGGCGAGGGGGTCGTTGAAGTCAAGGCGACGAACGGCGATACCCACCTTGGCGGCGACAACCTCGATCAGCGCGTGATCGACTGGATCACCAGCGAGTTCAAGAAGAGCGAGGGCATCGACCTGAGCAAGGATCGCATGGCCTTGCAGCGCCTGAAGGAAGCGGCGGAGAAGGCCAAGATGGAGCTCTCCACGGTGATGGAGACCTGTCTCTTATACACA
>JBKOZS010000312.1:0-10923 GCA_046726015.1 Acidobacteriota bacterium | reverse complement strand
GATGATGCCGCGGGCAGGCGGCGAGTACGTCTTCGTCCGCGAAGCGTACGGACGGGCCTGGGCGTTCCTTTTCGGGTGGATGCGATTCTTCATCGGGAATACCGGCGGGGTCGCCGCCCTCGCCGCCGGGCTCGCGATCTTTCTGAACGTGCTCGCGGCGGGTGGCCTGGCGACGACGCTGTTCCGTCTCGACGTGCCGGGGCTCGACTACTCGCTGAGCGGCGTCCAGGCCGTGGCTATTGGCGCCATCGCTACCGTCACGCTGATCAACTCGGCCGCCGTGACCGTCGGTGGGCGCATCGCGTCGGTCCTGGCGTCGTTGAAGGTCGTGCTGATCCTCGGGCTGGGGACGGCGGCACTGGTCTTTGCGCCCGGCGACTGGGCGCAGCTGGCGCACTCGGGTGCGGGCGGTGCGTGCGAGGGCGTCACCGCAGCCGCACGAGGCGGCGTTGCCGGGTTCGGTGCGGCCATGATGGCCGCACTGTGGGCCTACAACGGCTGGAACGAGATGACGTACATTTCGGGCGAGATCGGCAATCCGAACCGCAATCTGCCCCTCGCGCTCATCGCCGGAATCGGCATCGTCGGAATGCTCTACGTGTTCGTGAACACAGCCTACTTCTACGTCCTCGCGCCCGCCACCGTCGCCAGCGTGCCATTGTCGTCGTCTGTCGCCACGGAAACCCTGGCGCGGTTTCTGGGTCCGGCAGCGGTGAAGGTAATGGCGGCGGCGCTGGTGATCTCGATTTTCAGCGCGCTGCACGTGGCGTCGCTGGTCCACGCGCGCGTGCCATATGCAATGGCGAACGACGGCTTGTTCTTCACGGCGCTCGGCCGCCTGTCGCCGCGGACCCGAGTGCCCGTGCGCGCTCTGGTCGCGCAGTCTGCGTGGGCAGTTGTCCTCGTGCTTTCCGGCTCGTTCGACGCGCTCACTGATTACGCGATCTTCTCGATTCTGCTGTTCAGCGCGTTGATCACGTCTTCCATCTTCGTGCTCCGCCGGCGCATGCCGGACGCCGAGCGCCCCTATCGCACCTGGGGATATCCAGTCACGCCGGCACTCTTCCTGCTGGTGGTCGGGTACCTGCTCGTCAACGCGTTCGTCACCGCGCCGGTCCAGGCCTTCACGGGTCTCGCACTGATCCTTGCAGGGCTGCCGTTCTACTGGTACTGGACGCGTAACGAGACAAGGGACGAGGGACGAGGGACGAAGGACGAAGGACGAACCGCCGAGGCGGGCGCAGAGTAGGGCCATGCAGCCATCGCGGCCGACCTGGTGCGCCGTGTTGCCAGTCTTCCTGTTGCTGACGCTGTCGTCCTGCCTGCTGGTGATCTCCACATCGCCGACCTCAATCACGGGGGCAACCATCGTGTTCGTGGCCATCGACGACCGCGGGCTGCTGGTCGCGTCGTTGGCAGTTTCAGTGTCGGACGTCGACGGGCGCTGGCACGACCGGGGATTGACCGCCGGCGACGGCGCGTTTCGCTGCGACGTTGCGGACGGCGTAAGACGGGTCCGCGCGGAGGTGACCTTGCCCTCCGGCTTTGCGCTCGCGGGATCGGATCGGTGGCCGCGCGACATCGACGTTCCGTCAGCCGGTAGCGTCGAGATCCAAATCCGCGTGAGGGCGACCGGCGGGTAAGGCTTCACCGGAACCACGCGTGTTGACCAACTAGTCGTGTCGCCGAGGACCTGCGTTGGTTCGGCTACACTGGAACCACGCGCCCGTAGCTCAGTTGGATAGAGCATCGGCCTTCTAAGCCGAGGGTCGCAGGTTCGAGCCCTGCCGGGCGCGCCAGTCTTTTCGATTCAGTGAGTGATTCTGGAGATTGGGCATCCGTCCCAAGCCGTCACTCCCCTCCGCAGACCGTCAATTTCCGCGTGGCAGACCGCGTGGCAGCGATGATCGCGTGGCAGAGCGCGTGGCACCTGCTGGCGCCGCGTTTACGAGCCTTCGATCACGAGGATGAGCGACATCGTCATGACGGCTTGCCGAGCGGAGGCCGGTGCCTCCGTGCGCGAACTGGTGGCATGGGGACGGCGCACCGGACTTTCGCAGCCAGTGGCTCGTGCGAGTTGTGTCGCGTGCGCTTCGGCGGCTGTGGCGTCAGGGCGGCGGGAGATGGAGGCGCAGGCCCTCACGGAACCGGTGAGCAAGCGGCGAGACAAAGCACGAATGGAGGCGAACCAGGATGGGTCCAGCCCACGAGCCCGCTGGACGCAACCGTGACGGCTCTAATTCTACCGCCGCCGGTAGCATGACAAGCCGTAACGCCTCCATGACGGCTGGCGATGTTGAGCCTACCGGCAACA
Organism: Acidobacteriota bacterium; assembly: GCA_046726015.1. Lineage (GTDB taxonomy): Bacteria > Acidobacteriota > Vicinamibacteria > Vicinamibacterales > 2-12-FULL-66-21 > QHWT01. Next base: position 8,609 of record JBKOZS010000312.1, on the reverse strand, counting down.
TGACGAACCGTCAGAACCGCGCACCATGGGACTGGCATGCAGCGCGGCAGCGCCCGGCTGTCATCTGCCCCTTCGTATGCGGCGCCCTTCGGCTCCCCATCTACGCTGAATTTGCCGGAGAACGCTTTGAGCAGTTGGTTACTGTTCTGGCTTAACAGGCAGGTCGGCGCCTTTGACAACCATCTCCTCGGATTCACGACCCCACAGCTTGTCATTGCTGAGCATCACATGCTTCGCCATCGCACCATCCAGGGAAGTCCAGACCAACCAGCAGTATTCTTCGGTAGAACGCCCTACATCCCGCGAAGCCTGAGCCCCCAGCGCGAAACGCTGATTCTGTCGGAGTTTCAAAGTGAACTTCCCGTCAGCGTCCGTTTTAGTAGAGGCCGTGGGAGGTGGCAGTGACTGCGTGTAGAACTTGCAGTCGCCCAAAGAGGCGATGCGTTGTTTCGTTTCTCTCACTTGGCGGTCGAGAGCTTGGCCTTTTTCTTTAGCTGCGTCAATCTCCTTTCTTTAGCTGCGTCAATCTCCTTGCCGCCAGGTTGCGCTAAAGGATGGAGTATCGCACCTGAGGAAGATTCGTCGTACCGATAGACCTTCCGCAGCCTCTCCACCTCCTCCCACTGTGCGGCGGCTGAGGCTTCACGTTGCCGAAGGGTCGGATTCAGGGTATCCAGTTCCTTCTTTGCCTCCGCGCGTCGTCGGTCAACCTTCACTTGAACTGCCTCGGCCGGGTAGGCGTTGACCGAGACGAGGCCCAACTTATAGTTGCCGCCTCCTCGCGTGACGATGAAAACGTCGCCTGTGATGTCTCCCTCGCGAGGTGCACAAGCCGGCAGCGAGCCAAGCGTCAAGACCAAAATGCTGCCGCATGCTGCTCTTCTCATGGTCGTCCAACCTTTCTGCGGTGTCCACCATGTCGCGAATACGTAAACTAAGTCAAAATTGGTCTCAGGTCCACTTTTCACGCGGGCGTGAAAACTTCGTTCGGAATCGGACACATGAAGCCGACGCCCAAACCGCCCGACCGCACGTGCCGTGCGATTGCGTGACCTGCGACAATTGCAGCAGATCATGGCCGTGAAAGCCGAAAACGACAGGGAGCACGGGAAGAAAGAGCGGGAATCGGCCACGGTGCCCCCTCGATAGGCCTCGATTCGCGGGACGGTCTTCGCGGGTTGAAACGCGCGGTCCGCGTGCTCGGGAATCGCGCGGTCGACCGACGCACGACGGTCGGGAAGGCCCTAGCGTGTTGGCGTGATGAGCTGATCGGAGATCTCGGCGGCGATACGGCAATCTCGACGCAGCAACGCGCACTAGTGGATTTGGTGGTCCGCACGAAGCTGATGCTCGACAGCGTCGACGCTTGGCTTCTGAAGCAGCCCTCGCTCGTGAATGTCCGTCAGCGTTCTCTGCTGCCAGTCGTACGGGAACGGACGCAACTGGCCGACGCCATCGCCCGGTACCTTGTGATGCTCGGATTGGACCCTCGCACAACTCCACAGCCGCTCGCAGGCCGGCGAAATCGCCGGACATCTGTGCATCGATCTGCGCACGATCGGTCCCGGCATCGCACGGCTCGTCTCGGTTCACTGGTCGCTACTCTTCGGCACCCAGTCGCAGCCGCTCGCGGAATACGGCATCGAGAGCCCGCGCACAGAGGGTTTGCCAGGTTCTGGCATCTGGCTCGCCGTCCTTGCCATGCTCGCCGCATGGCGGAGCACTCGTGATGCTGCTGCGACGCTTCCGAGATAATCTGCGGAGCTACAGTTGGCATACTCACTGGCTAGTTGGCAAGTGCCCTGATTCAAACTCTCAAACGTGCCGCAGACCTTCCGGAAACCTGCCGATCGATTTTGCGACATCCACTGTTGGCAAGCCGGCTCCATCGCGATCGACGGACGATTGAGGGCGTGGTAAGGTACTGAGCATGGTCTCACGGGCCGGTTCGTGGCTGGTGAAGCCCGTCCTTCTGCGGACGCTGCTGGACCAAGCGCGGCTTGCGCTCAGGCTGATTCGAGAGCCGGCCGTGCCCACGATGATCAAGGCGATCCCAGTCGTCGGAGGCGCTTATCTGATCTGGCCGATCGATATCCTTCCTGACCTTCTCCCTGTCCTCGGTCAACTCGACGATATTGGCGTCGTCATGGCGTCGCTCGCGCTGTTTCTACGACTGTGTCCCGACGCACTTGTCGCGTTCCATCGCAACGCCATGGCTGCCGGCCAGAAGTACTCGCCGGTGCAAGGCCGGGTGCGAGACATTGACGCGGAATTCCGGCGCGGATAGCTGGGACGCCAGCGCTTTCAACTTCCCTCGTTCAATTGCTTTGCCGCGCGCGCGCACGCGCATCGTCGACGCCATCTAGTTCTTCGTCAAAGCGCCGAATTGTCGTTCGTGTTGGGCGATAGACCTCGGCGTACAAGATGTCACCGTCGGCATGCAAATGTGAACATCATCCCGAGGCCCGGTATCCTGGCAAGGGCGAGTCAGCGGAACTGGACGCTCTTCACCATCGCCTCGTAGGTTGGCTTCAGCTTGTCGAAGTCGGCCTGCGGCGCCACGAAAATCATGAAAATCATTGAGCCATCCTTTCGCGGGACGGTGACCAGCCAGTCGCGTTCCGGCTGACTGTGTCCGTTCGCGTCCGCCAACGGCGAAGGCGAACGTAAGAACGTGGAGCGGCCCTCGGTTCCACCCACCGAGATCGGCTCGGGATTTCCCAACGGCTCCAGTTCGTTACTCTGCTGGATGGACTTGATCAGTTGGACCGTCATGTCGTCGATGCTCATCTGCTGTCCCTTCGGCCCGGCAACGCCGTTGAGAAGCACGCCATAACCCACGCCCGTATTCGTGATGGCTGCTTGCGGAGCGATCGTCACGAACTGTCCCTTCTGCTCGGGGAGCGTGACCGCCCAGTTCTCCGGACGATGGATCTGCAGCGGCCCGAGGTTGGTGCTCACCATCTGGCTCGGCAGAACACTCTGCAGCGAGACCGGCGACGGTGGCGCATTGGCGGCGGCCTCGGCCCTGGTGGGAAAGGCGCTCGCACCGCTCGAGTGCAGGCCCGCGCCATTCCGCTGATTGAGCGCCGCCCATTGCCCCGACTTCGCACCGGCCTGGATCTCCTGTGCCGTGTAGGTCTTCACCTGCATGGCATGCTGGTGGACTTCGTCGAAGCTCGGACTCGCCTCGACGTAGGTCTGCGCCGCCCAGGGAGCGATCTGTTTTCGAATCGCCTCCTGCCGGTTGCCGGGATTGGGATGAGAACTGAAGAGTTCCGGCGGCGCCGATCCGGCTTTCTCCCCCATCGTCTTGAAGAAATCGACCATCGATTGCGGGTTGTAGGCGGCCTTGTAAAGGATCACAGCGCCAACCGCGTCGGCTTGCGATTCGTCGCTGCGGGAATACTTCATGACGAGGCCCTGGGCGCCCATCTGAATTCCCATCTGCCCAAGCTGACCGACCAGTCCTCCCGCCTTCCCTCCCACGGTCGAACCGAGCACGGCTGAAGCGATCCCGGCAATCATGCTCGTGGTCTGTGCCTTGCCGGCCTGCTTCGCTGAATGCTGCATGTACACGTGCGCCATCTCGTGTCCCATGACTCCGGCGAGTTCGGCTTCCGTCCTGGCGGCCGTGATCGTCCCGACATTGATGAACATCTGCCCGCCCGGCAGCGCAAAGGCGTTGATGTCTTTTTGCGGAATGACGTGAAACTCGAACGGCCAGGAATACTCCTGCGGGATCGTGGCCACCAGCTTCTGGCCAAGCTGCCGGACATATTGCGACTCCGGGCTGCTGTCGGGCAGGACGGGCATCTGTTGATAAACCTGCGCGGCCACCTCCATCCCAAGCGCGTGCTGATTTTCCCTGGACATCGATGTCTTGCCGGGATTGGGGAAGGTGGGAGCACTGGTCTGCGCGTACGCGGTCGTGACCAACGACAACGTCACGGACCAGGAGAGTAGTCGTCTTACCGGCGCAGGAGTCATAGGAGTGACCTCCCTTCCTCAATCAGCCGTGGCTGCTCTGAACGTCACTTCGCGCGCGAACGCTGCAACACGCGCTGCGTGCCTCCGATGTCTTCAGCTGTCGGTTGAGTTGGGTGTATTCGGGTATGCTTGCCGGCCGATTTTCAGCAGGTCGCCGACAAATGGCAAGGGAAAAAGCTGCTCACCGAAAGTTCTCAATCATCCAGAGATGTCTCGTCGAGATTTTCGAAAGGTTCTTTCGGGCTCGTTTCGAGGCGGGTTAGCGGGCTTGGAACTGGCTGGGTACGCGGGTCCGCGAAGCGTTACATTCTTCGGTCAGCTGCGGCGTCCCCCTCGTCAGCGGAAGTTCTCCACGAAACCCAAGTCGCTACCTTCAGGGTTGGTCTGGGTGTACAGCACCCATTTCCTGTCAGGCGAGACACTGAACCCGACGTCGCACTTTCCGACCTGAGCGAGAACGCGAGTAGTGTTCGCTGGGAAGCTGAGAAACTGCATGGCAAGCCCTTGGGCAGAGGGCGCAACAAAGTAGACGCCGTCCTCAGCAACAGCGTAGTTAAAGGCACTGACCGACTCGAGAACACGGGTCTCCTCGCCGCCTCCAACTGGCATTCTCCAGAGACTGGTGTCGAGGCTGGCATCCCTCGTGTAATACACCCATCGGCCGTCCGGAGATATGGACGCCGCAAATCCTCCATTGCGAGTCACCTGCGCGGGCGTTCCACACCGAGAAGGCATTCTCCAGATCTGATCAGTGCCGGTACGGTTCGAAGCGAAGTAGATCCACTGACCATCGCCCGACCACCGAGGATACGAGTTGTTCCAACTGCCTGAGGTGAGGCGTCGCGGCGCGCCGCCATCGGCACCGATCACGAAGATTTGTGAAGTCTCGTGGACGCGCGAGTAGAAGGCAATTTGACGCCCGTCCGGAGACCAGCTCGGAACTCCCGTATACGCCGCTCCGATCCACGTCAGCTCGCTGCAGTTTCCGCCGTCGCTTTCGCACACCCAGATTTCTAGATTGCCGCCACGATCGGACTCAAACGCGATTCTCTTGCCGTCGGGCGAATACTGCTGAGCAAACTCGCCCTTGGTGGACGCAATCAGCCTGAGCGGCCGACCTGGCTTTCCGCCCGGCTCCGGAAGTCGCAGCCGCCAGATGTCGGGGTCACCGCCAACCGGGTGCGAGGAAACCAGGCGACTCGAGTGCCTGGGAATGGCCGGCCAGACAGCCCCTGCTTCAACGTCCACCCTCACGGGCGCATTGCTGGAAGGGCCGGCGGAGCCGAGAGTGGAAAGTCTCCACACCGATGATTCAAAAGCAAGTACGAGGTCGCGCGCATCCGTACTCCACGTAAGACCCTGAATCGCCTTATGGTCAAAGGTCAGTCGCCTGGCTTCACCCCGTGGTCTGAGATCGTCTCCGATTCCGACCAGGTAGATGTCGACGTCGTTTGCGCGGCTGACATTCCGACAAAACGCCACGACCTTGCCATCAGGAGAAACAGCAGCACAACTGTCCCCCACCGTTCCCGCCGGCGGGAACGTGACCTGCCGCTTCTCGCGCGTGCGAACCGACGTGAGGAAGAGGGCGCTGGGGCCGTCTGGAGCGGGCCTGTCCGTGACAACCAGCCACTGACTGTCGGCGAGCCAAGACAGGTAGGGACCCGGCTGAAACTCGACATTCGGGATGAGCACGTTTGACAGCGTCTGCTCGGGGCCACCCAGCGCGGGAACCAACAGGACGCCGAACTTCCCCACCCCGAGGCTCCGTAGGAATGCGATCGAACTGCCGTCTGGGGACCAGGCTGGAGCCAAGTCTTCCGCCGGGTCGCTCGTGAGCCGTAACGGCGGTCCCGGCCCGATCGTCTTGACGTAGATGTCGAAGTTCTGCTCGGTTGGCCCGTTCCAGGAGAAAGCCACCTGGTTCCCATCCGGTGAAAATGACGGGGTCCTTTCGATGCCGGGGTACGTGGTGAGCGGAACGACTTTCAACGACGTCGTCAGTTCCGGCTGGCGCGGGGATGGCCTCCAGTACGATGCCAAGAAAAGGCACGCTGCCAGTGCCGCCAGAACGGCGCCAGCGGCTCCGACCCTCCATGCGATTCGTCGCGAGTAGATCCGCAAGGGCGGGTGGGGCAGTGTGGTGGCGGGCTTCAAAACTGTGAGGGCATCGTCCAGCTCGGACTGGGCGTCGCCCATGTCGCGCAAGCGCCGTGTGACATCTTTCTCGAGGCACCGGACCAACAGCCGCCGAAGGCTCGGCGGCGTTGCCGCCGGCAGCGGGCTCCACTCCGGCTCGCGTCCAAGTACCGCGGCGATCGTGTCAGAGAGGGTCTCGCTCCCAAACGCCAGGCGTCCGGTCAACATCTCGTAGAGGACGCAGCCGAATGCCCAGATGTCGGTGCGCTTGTCGAGTGGTTTGCCGCGCGCTTGCTCTGGGCTCATGTACGCGGCGGTTCCAAGGATGATGCCCTGACGCGTCCCACCCACTGTCGGCGATTGCGTGAGATCTTGGCGTGAGGCATTGCCGGCACTCGCCTTGGCCAACCCGAAGTCGAGCACTTTGACAGTCCCGCCGGGTGTGATCTTGATGTTGGCGGGTTTGACGTCGCGGTGGACGATCCCTCTCTCATGCGCCGCTTCGAGTGCCTCCGCAATCTGACGCGCAATGCGCACGCCCTCATCGATCGGCAATGGACCGGCTGCCAGACGATCGGCGAGCGTCGGTCCCTCAACGAGCTCCATGACGAGCGCGCGCAGTGTTCCCGAATCCTCGACACCGTAGATTTGCGCGATGTGCGGATGGTTCAGAGACGCCAGCGCTTTCGCCTCGCGCTCGAAGCGCGTGAGCTGCTCGGGATCATGAGCGAAGAGGTCGGGAAGAGTCTTCAGGGCGACATCGCGATCGAGCCGCGTATCGTGCGCGCGATAGACCTCGCCCATACCGCCCGCGCCGAGCGGCGCGATGATCTCGTACGGGCCGAGACGAGTGCCGGAAGTGAGGGGCATGTGTCGAGGCTGATTCTACGGGGTAGCTCTGCCGACGTGTTGCAGGAAAAGTCGTAACCCGGCGATAACATCTCTTCCAGCCACGGTGGCCCTTGCTCGGCCTAGCTGAAACGCCCAACCGAAATACCTGTTCGCGGATTTCGCGCTGCTTTCCGGCTGGCAGCTCGGTCTCGCCGCTGTTGACCACACACGGCACGCCTCGTGCAGAAAGTGCTGCCGAGACGTCACGTCCCCTGCCCCGATGACGATTTCAACTGAAGTCCTTGCGGTGCTTGCCGACGTGCTCGACACCCGCGAGGTGTAAGACGCGCCCGACCTGGCACTCTACGAGCTCGATCTGCTCGACTCGCTTCGCACCGTCGAACTGATGCTCGCGCTTTCGGAGCGACTCGGTATCGAGATCTCCCCGTCGGAGATCGATCGCGAGCTCTGGGGATCTCCGCGACGCATCGCGGAGGACGTGGAGCGTCGCGTCGGATCGACCCGACCTGGTAATCCCGCGTGAATGCTGCGGCGCGGCCGTTCCTCCGGTTTGCTGCGAAGGCACCACATCTCGATCGCGGCGGGCGCGGCGCTTTCCTTCATGGCCTGCTGCCTTGTTGCCATTCACCAGTACGCATGCACGCTGGAACAGCGGTACGTCCGGACCCTCGCCCCCGCCACAACTCTCTGGGCGCAGAAGACCCGCGCGATAGCGATCCAGCGCTGGGCTTTCTCGCAGGCCGACCTCCTGCCCGTCTATGGCTCGTCAGAGCTCATCATCGGGTCCACTCACGACGCGGACCAGGTTTTCAAGTACTACCCCACGGGATTCCGGCCCTTCACCGTGGCGTCACCCGCTGCCACGCCGATCATACTGACGCTGCGGCTCGGATCGCTGGGTGCTGCGCTCCACGGCAAGCGGGTCGTGATCACTATCACACCTCCGGAGTTCTATCGCCCGCGCCTCGAGCAACCGTCGTACAACGGAAACTCTCCCGTGTGCAGGCGATGGCGCTGACGTTCAGTCGCCAGATCCCCTACGCGTTGCGGCAGGCCGCCGCTCGACGCATGGTGCAGTACCCGACCACCATCGCGGACGATCCCATCCTTCGATAGGGCCTTGAGGCGCTTGCCGACGCGTCGCCGGTGGGGCCCGTGCGCTACGCGGCTGTACTGCCGCTGGGCTTGTTCCAGAGCGCGGTGCTCGGTCTCTGTGACCATTGGCAGTTCGTCGCGTTCGTGCACAGACATCCCGAGCTGCACCGCTCCGAGAGCGTTGTGCCGGCTCGGATCGATTGGCCATTGCTCGAGGCCGACGCGGGCCGCGACGCCGCGAACCGCGGCCGCAACAACCCCTTCGGACTTGACGGGAATTACTGGCGCGCAAACGCACCCCGCCTGCAGCACCCGCATGACGGGCGCAGCGCCCGGACGCCGCTACCGGTGATTCCGCTCATGGTGAAGGGACTCCGTCACGAACCGCGCAGCCTGGAATGGCAGGACTTCGCCCTGTTGCTCGACATCGTCCGCGCGCTCGGCGGGCAGCCGCTCGTGGTGAGTGCCCCGTTTCACGGCCCGTTCTACGACTATTGGAGCGTGACGGCCGACAAGCGCGCGCGGGGTACTAC
>JBKOZS010000311.1:0-21663 GCA_046726015.1 Acidobacteriota bacterium | reverse complement strand
AAAGCGGCTCGAGTTCGAGCGGGAAACACTGACGGATCGGTTCGGTCGCTTCTACGCGCAGCCGTTCGAGCGCGGGTTTGGTACCACGGTCGGTAACGCGCTGCGCCGCGTGCTGCTCTCGTCGATCGAAGGGGCGGCGGTGACCGCGGTGAAGATCGACGGCGTGCTGCACGAGTTCTCCCCGATCCCCGGCGTGGTCGAGGACGCCACCGACATCATCCTCAACCTGAAGCAGATTCCGCTGAAGATGCATGTCGACACGACGAAGACGCTGTATCTGCGCGTCGACAAGGCGGGCGAAGTGCGCGCGCGCGATATCGAGGGAGACGCCGACATCGAGATCCTCGAGCCGGACGCCCACATCGCGACGGTGGCCGAGCACGGCAAGCTGCACATGGAACTGCGCGTGAAGCGCGGCCGCGGCTACGTCTCGGCGGACAAGAACTTCGACGAGGATCTCGGCATCGGCTGGATCCCGGTCGACTCGGTCCACTCGCCGATCAAGAAGGTCAATTACCTCGTCGAGGCGGCCCGTATCGGCCAGGCGACCGACTACGACAAGCTGACGGTCGATGTCTGGACCAACGGGTCGGTGACGCCGCGCGACGCCGTGTCGCTCTCGGCGAAGCTGATTCGCGACCACCTGAACATCTTCATCAACCTCGAGGACGCCGGCGAGTTGCAGACGGAGGCGGCCGGCGATACGCCGCGTGCCGCGTCGAACGAGAATCTCGACAAGAGCGTCGAGGAGCTCGAACTCTCGGTCCGCTCCTACAACTGCCTGAAGAACGCGAATATCCGGACGATTCGCGAGCTCGTGCAGAAGACCGAAGGGGAGATGCTCAAGACGAAGAACTTCGGCCGGAAGTCGTTGAACGAGATCAAGGAGATCCTCTCCGGCATGGGCCTGAGCCTCGGCATGCGCCTCGATCAGCCGGCGACGGCGTCACAGGAATAATGGCTCATGGCTCAGGACTCATGGCTCATGGTGGCTTAGGGCCTAAGCCGTCTTAGGCTTGAGCCGGCCTGAGCCCTGAGCCTTAAGCCCTGAGCCGACAAGGATCACAGCAATGCGTCACAGAGTAGGACATCGGAAACTAGGACGAGTGACGGAGCATCGGATCGCAATGCTCCGCAACCAGGCCGAGGCGCTCATCCGCCACGAGCACATCGAGACGACCGTGCCGAAGGCGAAGGAGCTGCGGCCGTTCGTCGAGCGGATCATCACGATCGCCAAGCGCGGCATCGCCGGCGGCGAGGGCAACGGGCGTGCGCTGCACGCGCGGCGCACCGTGCTGCAGGACATCCCGAACCGCGACGTCGTCGCGAAGCTGTTCGACACAATCGCGCCGCGGTTTGAGACGCGGCCGGGCGGATACACCCGCATCCTGCGCCTCGGCTACCGCCGCGGCGACAGCGCGGAAGTCGCCCGCATCGAGCTGGTCGGCAGCGAGTACAACCCGAACGCCGAGGCCGAGAAGAAGGATGCGGCGGAGAAGAAGAAGCCGAAGGGCGTGGGCGGCCGCCTGCGTGCCGCAGCCGAGCGCCTGCGCGCGAAGAAGGCCGAAGATGAAGAGGGCGGAGAGGCCGTCGAGCCGAAGAAGACGCGCGCCCCTCGCGCAAAGGGGGGCGGCGGCAAGGCCGACACCCGCGGCAAGGGCGCCAAGACGTCGACCCCGCGGAAAGCCGGCGGGTCGTAATCGGCTCGAGAACGGCTCAGGGCTCAGGGCTCAAGGCTCAGGGCTTATGGCATGAGGGGCGGAGGCGCGATGCGCCTCCGCCCCTTTTTTCTGGTCTGAGTTAATGCCGTTGCCCCCAGCCGTGAGCCGCCATGAGCCCTAAGCGCTGAGCCGTAAGCCATTCTTGAGCCCTAAGTCCTGAGCCTTGAGCCGTCATACCTCCTCGGCCGCCTCAGCGCCCCGCTCGGCCTTCGAGGCCGCAATGATCTTGTTGTGGAGGTGCGTCGGCACTTCCTCGTAGTGGGAGAACTCCATGTGATACGAGCCGCGGCCGCCGGTGGCTGACGTGAGGTGCTGCTCGTAGGTCAGCATCTCGGCCATCGGCACCTTCGCGCGGATGATCGTGGATGCACCGCGCGTGTCCATTCCGCCAATGCGCCCGCGACGGCTGTTCAGATCGCCCATCAGGTCGCCCGCGAAATCGCTTGGCGCGTAGACCTCGACGTTCATCACCGGCTCGAGCAGGGTCGGGCGCGCGCGCGACATGCCGTCCTTGAACGCCAGCGATCCCGCCAGCTTGAACGACAGCTCGTTCGAATCGACCGGGTGGAACGATCCGTCGAAGACCGTCGCCCTGAAATCGACCATTGGATAGCCGGCCAGAAACCCGCGCATGCGCGCGTCCTGGATGCCCTTCTCGACCGCTGGCACGAACTGGCGCGGAATCGCACCGCCGAAAATGTCGTCGACGAATTCGAAGTCGCTGCCGCGCGCGAGCGGCTCGAACTTCACCTTGCAGTCGCCGAACTGCCCGTGACCGCCCGTCTGTTTTTTGTGGCGGCCGTGCGCCTCGGTGGCCGCGGTGATCGTTTCGCGATAGGGGATCCGCGGCGGACGCAGCGTCACCTCGACGCCAAACCGCCGTTTCAACTTCGCGACCGTGACCTCGATGTGGGACTGCCCCTGGCCCGCCAGCAGCAGTTCCTTCGTCTGCGGATCGCGGTTGTAGCTGATCGTGGGATCCTCCTCCTGCAGTCGATGGAGCGCGGTGCTGATCTTGTCTTCGTCGCCGCGGCTCTTCGGCTCGATCGCGTAGGAGATCACCGGTTCCGGGAATTTGATCGGCGGCACCTTGACGCCGTTCGCCTTGCTGTCGCCGATGACGTCGCTGGTCAGCGTTTCCTTCAGCTTGGCGACCGCGCCGAGATCGCCGGCGCGGATTTCCGGGACGTTCGTCTGGGTCTTTCCCTGCAGCAGGACGAGGTGGCCGAGCCGTTCGGGCGTCTCCTTCGTCCGGTTGTATACCGTCGAATCGGACTTCAATGCGCCGGAGATCACGCGGAACATCGTGATGCGTCCCGCAAACGGATCCGCGACCGTCTTCCACACGAACGCCGCCGACGCGCCTGACTCCGCCGTTGGCACTTCGACCTCTTCGCCCTCAGCCGTACGCGCCTTCATTGGCCGCTCCAGCGGCGACGGCGCGAACGTGACGATCGCGTCGAGGATCGGCTGCATGCCGATGTTGACCGTTGCCGAGGCGCACAGGACCGGGAACACACGGCCGGCCGCGATGCCGCGCTTCAATCCTCCGGCGAGCTCTTCCTGCGTCAGTGTTCCCGCATCGAAGAACTTCTCCATCAGCGCATCGTCGGCCTCGGCAACCATCTCGATGAGCGCTTCGCGCGCCGCGGTGGCCGCTGACGACACGTCGGCCGGCACGTCGCCTTCGGTGGCCTTGCCGTCCGTCGCAAACGTCCAGGCGCGCATCGTCACGAGATCGACGACCCCCTTGAAGTTCCTTTCCTCGCCAATCGGGAGCTGGACTGGAATCACGGTGCGGCCGAAGACACTGCGCAGCGATTCGAGCGAACGCTCCACGCTCGCGCGCTCGCGATCGAGCCGGTTCAGCACGATCAGGCGCGGCACGGCCAGCTCGGTCGCAACCTCCCAGACCTTTTCAGTGGACACCTCGACGCCCGAGACCGCATCGACCACCACCAGAGCGCTGTCCGCCACGCGCAGCGCCGCGCGCGCATCGCTCAGGAAGTTCGCCATGCCGGGGGTGTCGATGAAATTAATCTTGTGCTTGTTCCACTCGGCGTAGGCGAGACCTGCGGAGAGCGTGTGCTTGCGGGCGATTTCTTCGTCGTCGTAATCCGTGACCGTGGTGCCCTCGTCGACGCGACCGAGGCGGTTCACCGCTCCTGCATCGAAGAGCAGGGCGGAGACGAGCTGCGTCTTGCCAGAACCGGAGTGGCCGACAACGGCCACGTTCCTGATGCTGGCGGCATCATAAACCTTCATAGGCGGGTAGCCTCCGCTTAGAGGGCCATCGTATTGCGGGACGGGCGGGGATACAAGCGGGGTCGCCTGCGGCCAGGTCGGGCGTGCCGCTAGTCAGCCAGTTGGTGTATTTCTGCGGGCATTACACCTTTGTGCCAGCGCAGCCGCCGTATCCTTGGACAGTGCCGATGTTCGAGATGTCAGGTGAGCAATGGATGTCCGTACTCGTATTCGCAATCGCCGCCGCCCTTGCAGCGCTGCTGTTTTGGATGTCAAACGACGCGGCCGGCCGACGCGGTGGAGGGTTGCGCGCGGTGATCCTGCGTACTGGACCAGGTGGGGTTGTCGCGGTTATTCGTATCTCAGTGCTTCAATCGGATCCAATCGCGACGCTTTGAACGCGGGGAACAATCCGAAGAAGATTCCGACACCTGCCGAGAACCCGATGCCGATGGCGAACGACCACCACGGCAGCGACACCGGGAAACCCGAGAAGGCGTGGACGGCGAGGCCGATCCCGCTGCCCAGGATGATCCCGAGCAGGCCGCCGGCGGATGTGAGGAACACCGCCTCGACGAGGAACTGCCACAGGATCTCGCGCCGGCGGGCGCCGAGGGCCTTGCGGACGCCGATTTCGCGCGTGCGCTCGGTGACCGAGATCATCATGATGGCCATGACGCCGATGCCGCCGACCATCAGCGCGATCGACGAAATGACGACGAGGCCAAGGAACGTCGCGCGGCTGATCTGATCCCAGATTTTCAGGACTGCGTCCTGCGTGGCGAGGTCGAAGTCGTTCGGTTGATCCAGCTTCAGATTGTGGCGGATGCGCATCAGCGCCTCGATCTCCGCCATTGCCGCGTCCCGAGCGCCGTCGCGGGGAACCACGGCGATCATGGCGGTGCGGAACACGGCGGGATTGAAGTTGCTGGCGGTGATCTTCGCAGAGCCTTTCAGCACGCGGCCGTACATTTTCTCGTGCGTGCCGTAGGGAATGACGGCGAAGTCGTCCGCGCCCGTATTGAAGCCGCCCGGACTGGGACGTTTTCCGAGCACCCCAATGACGGTGTATTGCGCGGCGCCGATCCGCACGGTCTTGCCAACCGGATCGATGTTGGGAAACAGCGACTGCCACGGCGTATATCCGAGCACGACGACGGGGCGGCGGTGTTCCACTTCGGCCGGCATGAACAGGCGGCCAGCCTCGAGCTTCGCGAAATTCACGGCGGACCAGTTCTCGGTCGCGCCCACGATTGCGACCTGCTTCGTCTTCTCGTGGCCGTAGTAGATGCGTGACTGGGCGGTACCCATCGCACCGAGCCATACGTCGACGAGCGCAACCGACGGGCAGTCGCGTTCGATCGCCCGCGCGTCCTCCATGGTCAGGTTCGGCCGGCGCGCGACTTCGAGAAAGCTCTTGCCGGCAGAGAAGCTGAGCGCGCCCCACTTTTGCACGATGATCGTGTTCGGGCCGAGCTCGCGGATCGAGTCGCGAAGCGACTGGTCGAAGCCGCGGATGAGCGACGTCATGCCCACGATCGACGTGATGCCGATGACCACGCCGAGCACCGTGAGCGCCGAGCGCATCTTGCTGGTGCGCAGCGTATCGAACGACATGACGACAATCTCGGACAGGAGGCCGGTGCGAACGTTCTTCATGCTATTCGCGCCTCAGGGCTTCGATCGGATCCAGCTTTGCGGCGCGCATCGCCGGATACAGGCCGAAGAACAATCCAACCATGGCGGTAATGCCGATGCCCATCACCACCGACCAGGCCTGGACCGTGGCCGGAAGCGGCGACAGCTTGCTGATGATCATCGCGAGGATGAACCCGAACCCGGTCCCGAGGACGCCGCCGAACGTCGACAGCGTCACCGACTCGGTCAGGATCTGCCAGATGATGTCGCGGCGCCGCGCGCCAAGTGCCTTTCGGAGCCCGATCTCGCGCGTGCGCTCGCTGACGACCATCAGCATGATGTTCATGATCACGATGCCGCCGACGACGAGCGACAGCGCGACGACGCCGATGAGCACGGCGAAGATGCCGTTGGTCGCGGTGTGATAGATGCCGAGCAGCGTGTCCGAGGTGAACATGCCGAAGTTGTCCTTCTCCGCCGGACGCAGCCGTCGCTCGATCCGCATCGCGACCGTCGCGTCGTCCATCGCCGCCTTCACGAGATCTGGTGTCTTCGGCTTGACCAGCAGTTGCAGGCTCCGCATGCGCGCGCCGAACATTTTCTGGAACGAGCCGAGCGGGATGATGGCGAAGTTGTCCTGCGAGTTGCCGAAGGCCGAGCCTTTCTTCTTCGCGACGCCGACCACCTGGAAATGCGCGTTGCCGATCTTCAGGATCTTGTCCAGCGGATCGGCCGGTCCGATCAGCTTGTCGGCAACCTCCCAACCGACGACCGTGACCGGGCGGTTGGCGTCGACCTCCACCGGGCTAATCAACCGGCCGCGCTCGACATCGAAGGTGGAGAAATAGAGGTAATCGCGCGAAACGCCCCGCACCTCCGCGCCGTCGACCGACTCGCCGCGGTAGGACATCAACGCCCGCGCGTTCGCCTGGCCGGCGACCGCACCGATGTTGTCGCTGAACTTGCGGACCGCTGCCGCTTCGTCCATCGTCAGGCGCGGGTTGTTGCGGACGCGTTCCTCGTCTTCCTGCGTCCGCACGACCGGCACGCGCTGAATGGTGAAGTTGTCCGCACCGACGTCCGAGACGATCGCGTCGGTGACGTACTCGTTCATGCCCTGGACGAGCGACACGACGGCAATGATCGACGTGACCGCGACGATGTTCCCCAGGACGGTGAGAAACGATCGCAGCTTGTTCGACCAGATTGCGCCAAGTGCGATGAACGCCGCTTCGAAGAATTGATTCATGGTGTAGGGCGGACCTTTAGGTCTGCCGCGTGAACGCCGGGTCTACAGACGGTCTAAAGACCCGGCCTACAGCTAGGTCTTCGCGACCGGCGAGCGCTTCGGCGCTTCGATCTTCACCGCGCTGCCGTCGGCCAGTTCGCGCACGGAGCTGAAGGGCCCGATGATCACCTGGTCCCCCTCCTTCAGCCCCGAGACCACCTCGAAGTACTTCTCGCCGGCAATGCCGGTCTTGACCGCCAGGAATTCCGCACGGTTATCACGCACGACGAACACGCCCTCGATCTCCTTGCGCTCCTGGCCCGGCTTGAGTTCGGACGCCTGCACGCTGGTACGGCTCGGGCGCTTGTCACTGCGCGGTTCGCGCACGATCTTGCCCTCCTTGTCCACGACCATTTCACGCACGGTGGTGGCCTGGATGGGAACCGATACGACACCCTTCCGCGTGGCGGTCGTGATCTCGGCGGTGCAGGTAAAGCCCGGGCGAACCTCGGGAATCTGGCCGTCGACGGTGACCTTCACCTTGAAGTTCGTCGCCTGCGTCGACGCGGCGGCAACCGCACCGGTGGTCTGGATCGGGCTGTTGCCGATCTCGGTCACCTTGCCGGAGAACGTCTTCCCCGGCATCGCATCGATCGTGATCTTGGCCTTCTGTCCGAGCTGGACGCTCGGGATATCGGTCTCGTCGACCTCGACTTCCGCTTCGATGACCGACATGTCAGCGACGGTGAGCAGCACGGTGCCGGCATTGTTCATCGTCCCGACGACGACCGTCTCGCCTTCCTCGATGTTGCGCCGGGTGATGATCCCGGTGATCGGCGATTCGATGCGCACCTTGCTCAAGTTGTACCTGGCGTTCTCGAGCGAGGCCTCTTCCTGCTGCATGCGGAGCCGCTGCGTCTCGACCTGGCGCTCGGAGGATGTCGCCTCGGCCTGCCGCATCTTCAGCTGGTTCTCGGCGTTGTCGAGCGCTTCCTTCGTCGTGAGCCCCTGCTTCCAGAGCTGCTGCTGGCGTGTGAAGGCGTCCTGCGCCTGTTTCAATGCCGCCTTGCCGCTGTCCGCCGAAACGCGCAGCTGTTCCATCTGCGAGCGCGCGGCGGCGAGCGACGCCTGCGTCTGGTTGTACATGCTCGTCAGGTTGCGCGGATCGATCTGCAGGAGGAATTGCCCCTTGTCGACTCGCTGGCCTTCCTCGACCGCCAGGTTCGTGACGCGCCCCATCGTGTCGGCACTGATGTTCACGAGACGCTGCGGCTGGATCTTGCCTGACGCCGACACGATCGCCTGGAGATCGCGCTTCTGCACGGTCTCGACGTTGACCGTCGTGCCTTCCTGCCGCTTGAACTTGATGTTCGCGAACGCCAGCGCGCCGAGGATCACGACCACCCCGACGCCAATCAGAATCTTCTTACCGCGCGTCATGCGCCCCCCATACGGCTCTTAACCACTGCGATCACGAGTGCAATCACTGCATAGACGCCCAGCAGCGAAATCGCGATCGGTTGCGTGCGCCGCCGATAGAGCACCGCAAGACCGATCGCCAGCACGACGACCCACCAGATCAGGAATACGTCGATGGTGCCGAGGAGGTGCGCCACGAACGACTGCTCCGGCAGCATCGGGAGCAACGCTCCCAGGTTCGCAATGCTGCCCACGCCGCCTCGGAAATAATTGATGGTTCCGGAGAAGATCGCCGAGATCGTCGACACGACCCCTGCGTGCGCCACAACCGAGAACACCTGCTTGAACGACGCCTCGCCGCCCATCGCGGCGTTGAAGATCGCGAACAGGATGCCGGCGATGATCAGCGCAAAGATTGGCCCGAGCACGAGCACGCCCGCCGCCGTGGTATACGGCAGCCGCGCCGCTCCGCGCTCCATCTGATCGTACATCTGGTCGTTCACTTCGACGCCGAACGACTTCATCTGCGCGACCTGCTGATCGAGCGTCGCCTGGCGTCCCGCCTCCGTCGTCATCGGCAGCGCCGTGAAGAACGCCGCGAGCACGGTGGTGATCGCGAGCGCGCCGAACCACTTCGGGTTCGCCACCACGCTCTGGAACGTCGCCATCGGAGAGGTGAGAATCCCGAGGAGGCGCGCCGGCAGAGCCATTGGCGCAGGGGCTGCCCCCGCCGCCATTGCAGTGTTCGTCATAGAGATGTCGCCTTGAAAGGTGCGCTCGCTGAGTGGTCGGGACAGCCGATATTATCACGCTATATACGCTTCAGTCCCCTCGAATGTTTCGGCGGGCGACTGATAGAAATCTCACGCACTGTGAGACTTAGGGACGGCCTGCGATAAGCTTTCGCGATGCGAACCGTTCTTTGCACGCTGGTCATCACCGCCACGCTGGCGCGGGCTGCGGCCGCCCAGTCGGAACCGCCCGCGGGAGTCCGGGCGACCGGGATGGGCGGGGCCTTCGTCGCGGTTTCAGACGACGCGTCGGCGGTGTTCTGGAATCCGGCTGGATTGGCGGCCGGGTCCTATTTCAGCCTCGTTGTCGACAGCAACCGGCTGGAAACTGCCGACGATTCCGCATATCCCCATCGGCGATCGGCGTTTTCGCTGGCGCTGGCGATGCCGGCCCTTGGCCTCTCCTATTTCAATACGACGGTTACGCGCGCGTCCGAGACCGCCGCCTTCGGACATGTGCCGGACGGGGCCGTGCGCGTGGAGCGGCTTGCAGCCCATCACGTCGGCGTCACGCTCGTTCAGTCGATCGGGCGGTACTTGGCCGTTGGCGCGACGCCACGTCTCATCAGCGGCTCGGCATCGTCGGGAGTGGTCAACCGGGCGGATGCCGACGCGTTTGACGAGGCGGGGGACCTCTTTCCGAGGGAGGGCACGACGAAATTCGACGCCGACCTCGGTGTGCTCCTGGTTGGCCCCGTGGCACGGGCGGGTCTCAGCGTTCGGAACCTGTTGGAGCCAGCGTTCCCGACACCCGATGGCGCGCCGATCGAACTCGATCGCCGGATCCGGGGAGGCGTCTCGCTGCTGGTGCGCCAGGCCATCACCGTGGCGACGGACTTCGATTTTACAAAGGCCTCCACGAGCCTCGGCGAATGGCGCGACCTGGCAATCGGCGCGGAAATGCACCCGACCGGACGGTCCTGGGTGCGCGGGGGAATCCACTGGAACACGGCTGGAGATGACCGGGGCCCCGGTGCGGCCCCCGTCGGCAGCATTGGAGGAAGCTTCGCGGTTTACGGTTCAGTTCTAGCGGACGGCCAGCTCAGCTTTGGGTCCGAGAATGGCGACACCGGATGGGGCGTCGGGATTCGTTTTGTGTTCTAGCTTGACAATATTTGTCACCCGTGTAACATAGCCACCTTCCCCGGCAAGTCTTCGGCGCCCCAAGTGTGGACCAGTGGTGGTCTAAGCGATGGCCGTCCGTATTGGCGAGCTGCTGCTCAAAGAGAAGCGCCTCACGCCTGCTCAGCTGCAGGAGGCGCTGAACTACCAGAAGACGAACGGCGGCAAGCTCGGCTATAACCTGGTCAAGCTTGGCTTCGTCAAGGACGAAGAGATCACCGCGCTGCTGTCGAAGCAGTACGGCGTGCCTTCGATCAATCTCACGCAATTCGAGATCGATCCGTCGATCGTCAAGCTGATACCTGCCGAGACGGCGCAGAAGTATCAGATCGTTCCGCTGAGCCGATCGGGGGCGACGCTCACGATCGCGATGACGGACCCGACGAACGTGTTCGCCATGGACGACATCAAGTTCATGACGGGCTACAACGTCGAGCCGGTCGTCGCGTCCGAGACCGCGGTCACCGACGCCATCAACCGCTATTTTCCCGCGACGCCGGCCGCCGGCGCCGCGCCACGCGTCGAAAAGAAAGAAAAGAAGGCCGTCGCCCCGCAGCAGGCCGCCAACCTCAATAACGCCGCCACCCTCGACATGGTCACCAGGGCCCTCGAGGAAACGACGCTGGTCGAAGACGACGACGTGGAGCTGCTCGAAGAGATCGAGCAGATCGACGTCTCGTCGCTCGAGAAGCAGGGGGGCGAGGCGCCCGTCATCCGGCTCGTGAACCTGATGCTGATGTCCGCGATTCAGAAAGCGGCGAGCGACATCCACATCGAACCGTACGAAAAGGAATTCCGGGTCCGCTTTCGCATCGACGGCATTCTCTACAACGTCATGGCGCCGCCGATGAAGTTCCGCGATGCGATCACGTCGCGCATCAAGATCATGTCGAAGCTCGACATCGCGGAAAAGCGGCTGCCGCAGGACGGCCGCATCAAGATCCGCTTCGCGGACGGCGACGGGGGGACCAAGGAGATTGACTTCCGCGTCTCGTGCCTGCCGACGCTCTTCGGGGAAAAGATCGTGCTCCGTCTGCTCGACAAAGACAAGCTGATGCTCGACATGACGAAGCTTGGCTTCGAGACGGACTCGCTGAAAAAGCTCGAGACCGCGATCGGCAAGCCGTGGGGCATGGTGCTCGTCACCGGCCCGACCGGCAGCGGCAAGACGAATACGCTCTACTCCTCTATCGCCAAGATCAACACGTCGGAAACGAACATCATGACCGCCGAGGACCCGGTCGAATTCAACCTGGTCGGCGTGAACCAGGTGCAGGTCCGCGAGAATATCGGGTTGAACTTCGCCGCCGCACTGCGCTCGTTCCTGCGGCAGGACCCCAACATCATCCTCGTCGGCGAAATCCGAGACTTCGAAACGGCGGAAATCGCGGTCAAGGCGTCGCTTACCGGACACCTCGTGCTGTCGACGCTGCACACGAACGACGCGCCGAGCACGATCAGCCGCTTGATGAACATGGGCATCGAGCCGTTCCTGGTCGCGAGCTCGGTCAACCTCATTTGTGCGCAGCGCCTGGTCCGCCGCGTCTGCGCGGCCTGCAAGCAGGACCACCCGCACGCCGCGCAGGCGCTGGTCGAGGCCGGCTTCACACCGGAGGAAGCCGAGAAGGTGATTCCGAAGAAGGGGAGCGGCTGCGAGAAGTGCAACAACACCGGCTACAAGGGGCGCGTGGGTCTCTATGAAGTGATGGAGATCACCGACGAGCTGCGCGAGCTGATTCTCGTCGGCGCGTCGGCGCTCGAACTGCGGAAGAAGGCGGTCGAAGAAGGAATGATCACGCTCCGCCGCAGCGGACTGCACAAGGTGATGGACGGAGTGACGACGATCGAAGAGGTAGCACGCGAGACGGTGAAGTAGAGCGGCTCAAGGCTCAAGGCTCAAGGCTCAAGGCTCAAGGCGGCTTAAGACTCGCCCTGAGCCCTAAGCCCTGAGTCCTAAGCCAGACAAGGATCATTGATGGCTACGTTGCCCGAACTTTTAGCGACGCTCGTTCAGAACAACGGGTCGGACCTCCATATCACGACCAACACGCCGCCGCAGGTCCGCATTCACGGGCACCTGCAGCCGCTGGATCTGCCGCCGCTGGACGCCGCGGCAACCAAGTCGCTCGCGTACAGCGTGCTGACCGATCAGCAGAAGAAGCGCTTCGAGGAGTGCCAGGAGCTCGACTTCTCGTTCGGCATCCGCGGCATCGCGCGCTTCCGCTGCAACGTGTTCAACCAGCGCGGTGCGGTCGCGGCGGTCTACCGCGTCATCCCCGAACAGATCAAAGGCTTCCACGAGCTGGGCCTGCCGCAGGTGCTGGCGAACCTGGCCGAGCGCCCGCGCGGACTGGTGCTCGTCACGGGACCGACCGGCTCCGGCAAGTCGACGACCCTGGCGGCAATGATCGACAAGATCAACACCGAGCGTCACGAGCACATCCTCACCATCGAGGACCCGATCGAGTTCGTGCACCAGCACAAGGGCTGTCTCGTGAACCAGCGCGAAGTCCACCAGGACACGCAGGGGTTCGCCAACGCGCTGCGCGCCGCGCTCCGCGAAGACCCCGACATCGTCCTCATCGGCGAGTTGCGCGATCTCGAGACGATTGAGTCGGCGCTGCGCATCGCGGAAACAGGGCACCTGACGTTCGCGACGCTGCACACGAACTCCGCGGCGCAGACGATCAACCGAATCATCGACGTGTTCCCCGCGCACCAGCAGGGGCAGATCCGGACGCAGCTCTCGCTCGTCCTCGAAGGGATCGTGTGTCAGGCGCTGCTGCCACGCGCCGACGGCAAGGGGCGCGTCGTCGCGCTCGAGATCATGGTGCCGAATCCGGCGATTCGAAACCTGATCCGCGACGACAAGGTTCATCAGATCTACTCCACCATGCAGACCGGGCAGGAAAAGCTCGGGATGCAGACGATGAACCAGTGCCTGTCGTCCCTGTATCAGAAGCGGCTGATCACGCTCGAAGCCGCGATGAACGCGTCGTCGCTCAAGGACGAGCTCGAACAGATCATCGCGCGTGGCGCGGGCGTGGTCGCGGGCGCGGGCATGCAGCGGCCGGGCACCGGACTGCCGAACAGGCCCGTGAACCGGTAACAGCGGACCAGGGACCGAAGACCAAGAACCGTGGACTGAGGACTAGCGACTAGGGACTGTTTAATATGCCTACATTCGCCTATAGCGGACGGACTCGAGCAGGTCAGACGGTAACCGGTGAACGCATCGCCGACACGATGGACGCGGCGATCGCGGCGCTGCGGCGCGAGCAGATCCAGGTCACGCGCATCGACCCGACCAAGGTGGCCGCGCCTGCGAAGGAGGCCAAGGCCAAGAAGCCGACGGGGAAGGCCGCGCCGGCGAAGAACCTGGCGATCTTCACGCGGCAGTTCTCCGTCATGATCGACGCGGGCCTGCCGCTGGTGCAGTGCCTCGACATCCTCGGCAAGCAGGAGCCGCACAAGGGCTTCGCCGAAGCGATCCTGACGGTGCGGTCCGACGTCGAATCAGGCGCGGCGCTCGCCGACGCGATGAAGAAGCACCCCAAGTCGTTCGACCCGCTCTACTCGAACATGATTGCCGCGGGCGAGGCGGGCGGTATCCTCGACACGATCCTCAAGCGCTTGGCGGTCTACATCGAAAAGAACGTCAAGCTCAAAGGCCAGGTCAAGTCCGCGATGATCTACCCGATCGCGGTCATCGTGATTGCCGCGGTCGTCGTCGCAGCCATCCTGTGGAAGGTCATCCCGACGTTCGCGCAGTTGTTCGCCGGCCTCGGCGCCGAACTGCCGCTCCCGACCCGCGTCGTCATCGCGGCGAGCAACGGCCTGGTGAGCTACGGCTGGATCGTCATCGTCGTCATGGGCCTCGTCGGGTATGCGTTCAAGCAGTACTACGCGACGCCGGCCGGGCGGTATCAGATCGACGGCGTCACGCTGAAGCTGCCCATCCTGGGCATGATTCTCCGCAAGATTGCCGTCGCGCGCTTCTGCCGCACGTTGTCGACGCTGCTCTCGTCGGGCGTTCCCATCCTCGACGGCCTCGACATCACGGCGAAGACCGCCGGCAATGCCATCGTCGAAGAGGCGATCCAGAAGACGCGCTCGAGCATCGAGCGCGGTGAAACGGTCTCGGCGCCGTTGCGCGAGACCAACGTGTTTCCGTCGATGGTCGTGCAGATGATCAACGTCGGCGAAACGACGGGCGCGCTCGACGCGATGCTCGCGAAGATCGCCGACTTCTACGAGGAAGAAGTCGACACCGCGGTCGCCGGCCTGCTGACCCTGATGGAGCCGATCATGATCGCAGTGCTCGGCGGTGTCGTTGGCGGCATCGTCATCGCGATGTACATGCCGATCTTCGACCTGATCAGCAAGCTGACGTAGTTACAAGACAGAAGGCAGCGTCAGAAGGCAGAGCGCGCGGCGAACGGAACGGAGCGAGCGGCGAAGCGCGAGCGTAGTGGAGTGAGCTCAAGCGAGGGGCCGGAGGGGACCGCCGCGAAGCGGCGGCCCCGAGCGCCGAAGAAGGGGGGCCCCACGCGCATTGAGAAAAGAAGACACGGACACAGACAGAAGACAGAAGACAGCGCAAACCCATGGTCGATATTCGGCACAGGCTGCTTTGGCTAATCGGCGGACGCGCGGCGATCATCACGATGCTGCTTGGATCGGCGATCTTGATCCAGATCAAGTCGCCGGGCCTGCTGCCCATCGATCCGTTCTTCTTCCTGATCGCCCTGACCTACGGGCTGACGGCGGTCTGGGCGATCACGTTGCGGTTCGTCGATCGGCATCCGTGGCTGGTCGACGTGCAGGTGGCGTGCGACGCGCTGGTCGTGTCCGCGATGGTCCACCTGACCGGCGGCGTCGCGAGCTACTTCTCGTCGCTTTACACACTGCCGATCATTGCGGCAAGTACCGTGCAGTCGTGGCGCGGCGGCCTGATGGTGAGCGTGCTGAGCTCGATCATCTACGGCGCGCTCGTCATCGCGCAGTACCAGGGCGTGCCGCTGCCGTTCGTAGAGGCGCCGCTGACGTTGCCCAACGCGCGCGTCGCGTTCTTCACCGTCGGGTTGAACGTGTTCGGGTTCATGGCGGTCGCGGCGCTGAGCGGGTACCTGGCGGAAGGCCTGAGGCGGACCGGCGAGCAGCTCGAGGAGACGTCAACGCAGCTGGCCGACCTGCAGGCCTTCAATCAGCACGTCATCGACAGCCTGATGAGCGGCTTGACGACGTGCGATATCGAGGGGCGGCTGTTGACGTTCAACCGGGCTGCTGAGGGGATTACCGCGATTCCGGCAGCGGAGGCCCTGGGACGGCCGATCGCGGAAGTACTGCAACTGCCGGAGGCGTATGCCGGTCTTTTCAGTGCGCACGATCGCCGTCCCGTGCTGCCACGGATTGAGTACGTCTATACGCGAGCGGATGGGCGGCAGATCGAGCTAGGCATCAGCGCGGCGCCGCTGATTACGCCGCGTGGTGATGCCGGGTTCCTGTTCACGTTCCAGGACGTAACGGAAGCGAGGAAGCGCGAGCGCGAGGCGCGCGTGCAGCAGCGCCTTGCGGCGGTGGGTGAAATGGCGGCCGGCATCGCGCACGAGATTCGCAACCCGCTGGCGTCGATGGCCGGGTCGATTCAGATCCTGCGCGACGAGCTGCCACTGACGCCGGAGCAGTCGCAGCTGATGGATATCGTGCTGCGCGAGTCGGAACGGTTGAACGACACGATCCGCAGCTTCCTGGCGTACGCGCGGCCGCAACGCGCCGCGCTGGCGGATTGCGACGTGCGGCGCGTGCTGACGGATACGGCGGCTCTGCTCGAAAACAATGCCGAGCTGATCGACGGCCACACGATTGCGGTCGATGCTCCGGCCGATCCGGTCATCTATCGAGCGGACGAAGCGCAGGTTCGCCAGATCGTGTGGAACCTGGCGACGAACGGCCTGCGCGCGATGCCCAACGGCGGCGAGTTGCGCCTGGCGGTGCACCGACGTGGTGGTGACGCCGGTCACGTGGTGATCGCGGTGCACGACCAGGGGGTCGGCATCGCGCCGGAGGAGATGGACGGCATCTTTCAGCCGTTCCGCGGCGGGTTCGCCCGCGGCACCGGGCTGGGCCTGTCGATCGTGCACCGGATTGCGAGCGACTACGGCGGCGAAGTGCGGGTCACATCAAACAAGGGGCGGGGAACCACGGTGGAAGTTGTCCTGCCGGTGGGCGCGATCGCCGCGCCGCTGGCAGGCTGAAGAGAACTCTTATGGGTACCGACGTGCAGGCCATCGACCCGGTTGCCGCCCCTTCGGCGCGCATCCTCATTGTCGACGATGAGCGGTCGATGCGCGAGATGCTGGCGATCCTGTTGCGCCGCGAGGGGCACGACGTGGCCGTCGCGGAGAACGGCCGCCGCGCGCTCGAACATCTGAATCAGCGTCCGTTCGATCTCGTGGTGTCCGATGCGCGGATGCCGGATCTCGACGGACTCCAGGTGCTGCGTCACGCGCGCAGCGTCAACCCCGCGGTGATCGCGATCATGATCACCGCCTACGGGTCGCCTGATCTGATCAAGGGCGTCGAGGAACTCGGCGTCAACGATTACGTGGAGAAACCCTTCAACACCGAGGTGTTGAAGTTCCGGATCCGGAAGGAGCTGGATCGGCGGCGCCTGCAGCAGGAGAACGTCCTGCTGAAGCGCGCGATGCATTCGGCCCACCAGTTCTCGAATATCGTCGGCAGCAGTACCGCGATGCTCGAAGTGTTCGAGCTCGTCGAAACGATCGCGTCGACCGGCAGCACCGTCCTCATCACCGGGGAGTCGGGCACCGGCAAGGAGCTGATCGCCAGGGCCATCCACGTCCGTTCGCCGCGCAGCGAACGGCCGTTCGTGGCGGTCAACTGCGGCGCGCTCACCGAAACGCTGCTCGACTCCGAGCTCTTCGGCCACATGCGCGGCGCGTTTACCGGCGCCGACAACAACAAGAAAGGACTCATCGAGGTCGCGGACAAGGGCACGATCTTTCTCGACGAGATCGGCGAGATGAGCCCGATGCTGCAGGTCAAGGTGCTGCGGGTGCTGCAGGAACGCAAGTTCCGGCGCGTCGGGGGCACCGAGGAGGTCGAGGCCGACATCCGCATCATTGCCGCCACGAACCGCGACCTCGCGAAGATGGTGGCCGAGGGCCAGTTCCGCGAAGACCTGTTCTACCGCATCAACGTGATTCCTGTCCGGCTGCCGCCGCTGCGCGAGCGCGGCGACGACGTGGTGCCGCTTGCGGAGCATTTCGTGGCGAAATACGCGGTGCAGATGAAGAAGGAGATCTCCGGGATCTCCGCCGCCGCGATGACGTGCCTGATGTCGTACGCGTGGCCCGGCAACGTGCGGGAGCTGGAGAACGCGATCGAACGGGCGGTCGCGCTCGAGCGGACGTCCTCGATTCTTGCCGACAGCCTGCCCGAGGCGGTCCGCGGCGGTGTGGCCGCGGCCAGTATCAACGGGGTGGCGGCGGGACCCGAGCCGGCGGCGATGCCGGAGACCGGGTTCGATCTCGAGCAACACGTGCAGCACCTCGAACGCGAGTACATCGCGGAAGCGCTGCGACGATCGGGTGGTGTGAAGGTCAAGGCGGCGGAACTGCTCGGCATGAGCTTCCGGTCCTTCCGGTATTACATGAAGAAGTACAACCTCAAATGAAGCGGGCCTCCGGTTTCACCCTCATCGAGCTGCTGATCGTCATTGCGATCATCGCGGCCCTTGCGGCCATTGCGACGCCAGGATTGCTGCGCGCACGCATCTCGGGCAACGAAGCTTCAGCGATTGCGTCGCTGCGTTCAATCGGCAGCGCGCAGGCAACGTTCTCCCGCAGCTGCGCCAATGGACTCTACGCGGCGACCCTCGACATCCTCGGTACCGGGCCGTCGGGTGATGCGCCGTTCATCAGCGTCGACCTTGGCGGCGCGCCAACCATGGCGAAGAGCGGCTACCTGATTTCGCTGGCTGGTACGGCAGCTTCCGGTGCGACAGCGTGCAATGGCACGACCTCGCTTGCCGTCGGCTTTCACTCGTGGGCCGATCCCCAGTCGACCAACAGTGGCATTCGCTACTTCGGATCCAATACGACGAGCACGATTTGGGAGGCGACCTCGTCGCTCAGTGGCATGAGCGACACGGCGACCCCGTCCGGCGGCACACCGATTCAGTAATCGGCGTGACAATTCGAGGTTTCCAGAAACAGCCGGCCCATTGCCTGACCGGCAGTGACCGGCCGCCCCCGGCGCATAGAACAAAGCCTAAAATCCAACCAATCAACAACTTACGCTTATGGCTTGGCGCCCGGGGCAGCGCGGCATCGCGATTGCTCAACAGGAGGGCGTTCCAAATATTCTTTGCCTTTTCAGTCGCCCCGCGTGGCGGCCATGAGGAGCCTGCGTCATGAAGATTCGAAACCAACAGGGGTTCACTCTGATCGAGCTGCTGATCGTCGTGGCGATCATCGGCATCATCGCGGCGATTGCCGTCCCCGGCCTGCTGCGGGCGCGCATCTCCGGTAACGAGGCATCCGCCATCGGCTCGCTGCGCGCCATCAGCAGCGCACAGTCGACGTTCTCGGCAAGCTGCGCGAACGGGATGTACGCCGCCGCGCTGGACATCCTGGGCACGGGGCCGTCGGGCGGATCGGCGTTCATCAGCCCGGACCTGGGCGCCGCCGCGACGGCGACCAAGAGCGGCTACCGCGTCAGCATGGGCGGCACCACTGCGACTGGCACGGCCTGCAACGGCTCGTCGTCGCTCGCCAACGGCTACCATTCGTGGGCGGACCCGGTGTCGACGTCAACCGGCACGCGCTACTTCGGGTCGAACACGACCGGCACGATCTGGCAGGGGACCGCGAGCTTCAGCGGCATGGACGATACGGCGACGCCGTCAGGCGGCAGCGTAATCCAGTAGAACTCCCGGCTCTGTTCGTCCAGCGCCGTTCTCCACCCGGAGGACGGCGCTTTTTTCTTTAGCAGGCTGCTGAAGAACCCAGCCTGCCTCCACCATCGGGCCCCTGACAATCAGCGCCAGTCGGGGCTGACAAAAATTGGCCCTCCGCCGTTTTTTGGCACGATCCGGGGCGCCACCCGCCACCAGACGATCCGTTTAAGCTATTATGAATAAACCGTTTGTTTCAGAAGGTCTTCGACGCGGCTGGGGTGGCACCGCCGTTGCTCCTTTCGCCAATGCGTGCCGCGGAGCTGTCGATTTGCGGCACTGGGACCAAGGCGCGGCACAACACATTCTAGGAGCAGAGTCACATGAAGGTTCGTAACCAGAAGGGTTTTACCCTCATCGAGCTGCTGATCGTCGTGGCGATCATCGGCATCATCGCGGCGATTGCCGTCCCCGGCCTGCTGCGGGCGCGCATCTCCGGTAACGAGGCGTCGGCGATTGGTTCGCTGCGCGCCATCAGCAGCGCGCAGTCGACATTCTCGGCCAGCTGCGCGAACGGCATGTATGCGGCGGCGCTGGACGTTCTCGGCACGGGCCCCTCGGGCGGCTCGGCGTTCATCAGCCCGGACCTGGGCGCGGCTGCGACGGCGACCAAGAGCGGCTACCGCGTCAGCATGGGCGGCACCACGGCGACCGGCACGGCCTGCAACGGCTCGGGCTCTCTCGCCTCTGGCTACCACTCGTGGGCGGACCCGGTGTCGACCTCGACCGGCACGCGCTACTTCGGGTCGAACACGACGGGCACGATCTGGCAGCACACCTCGACGCTGAGCGGCATGAGCGACACCGCGACGCCGTCGAGCGCCACGGCAATCCAGTAAGCGTGTTGAGTTAGCCGCGTCGCGCGAGGGATGTCTACGGACATCCCTCGCCTTTTTTTTGGCGGTCCGTCCCCTGCACACACACATGGCCCTCCCGTCCGTCGCAGGTGCCCCCGCCGCCGTTGCTGTCAGGCAACGCGCGTGGCGATGGTGCCTGCTGGTGGCCGCGGTGAGCCTCGTCCCGGTGAGCGGGGTCTTCACACTGTCGCGGATCTTCTTCGTCCGCGATCTCGCGCTCGCCTTCCATTCCCGGTTTCTCTGGCTTCGCAACACCGTCTTCTCCGGACAGTGGCCCTGGTGGGATCCGTATCCCGCATCGGGGCAATCGGCCGCCGGTGACGCGTTGTACCAGTTGTTTCTTCCGCCGACCCTGGCACTGCGCCTGCTGCTGCCCGAGACGCTCGCGTGGAATGTCTGGGTGGCGCTGCCCGTGCCGCTGGCCGGCGTAGGGTGCTGGCTGTTCCTGCGACGGCACGTGCGCGATCTGCCAGCCACGCTCGGCGCGCTGGTCTTTGCGCTGTCGGGCCCAATCGTTTCCACCACCAACTTTCCAAATCTCTCGTGGTCGATTGCCGCCGTGCCATACGTGTTCTGGGCAATCGATCGGGTGCTCGCGAGACATCGCGCCGTGGATGCCGCCGTGCTCGCTGTCATGGTGGCCATGCAGGCGCTGGCAGGGGAGCCGGTCACGCTGGCCGGGACGCTGGCACTGGCCGCGGCCTACACGCTGGTGGTCACCGCCGGCTCGTGGCGATTCCATGCGCGCGCGCTCGTTGTCACGTTCGTTGCCGTCGTGCTCGGCCTTGGGCTTGCGAGCATCCAGTTCGTCCCGCTGCTCCAGGCGAGCCGTCACTCGGTGCGCAGCCTGATGACGGGAGATGATTTCTGGTCGTTCCACCCGCTCGCGCTGCTCGAACTCCTGGTACCGCACTTCTACGGCGACTACTTCAATTCGAACCTGCGAGAGCTCGCGTGGATGGTCGCGTTGAACAGCGGCCGCGAGCCGTTCTACTACACGATGTACATTGGCGTCGGCGCGCTCCTGGTTGCGGCGCTCGCGGCAACCGTCGGAAGGCGCCTTCACGTGTTCTGGGCGGCCGCGTTGATCGCGTCGGTGGTCGCGGCGCTCGGATCCTACACGCCGATCTACCCGGCGCTACAGGAAGTCATTCCGGGCCTGAGCGCCTTCCGTTTTCCGGTCAAGTACCTGTCGCTCGCATCGTTCGCGCTGGCGGCGCTCAGCGCGTACGGCTGGCAGTCGATGCTCGATGGCGAGATACCGCGGCGCCGCGCGTTCGTCGTTGTCGGCGTCGCGTTCGCGGTGGCGCTGTCCGCGTACGTGGTCGTCGCCTGGCTGTTAGTCGCGCCGGCGCGGCCGTTGCACCTGTTCTTCCGTCTCGCGGAGATCGCCAACGTGCGGTTTCCAATCCAGGGAGCGGAATATCTCATCTTCCGCGCGCGTCCGCTGCTGACCACGCTGTTCTTGAAGCTGATGGCGATGGGTCTCCTCGTCGCGATTGCCGTGTCGGCAAGGCGCGAACGTCAGCTGGCGCGCGTGGTGCTTGGCGTTGCGATGACCGTCGATCTCGCACTGGCGAACCGCACCGTGAATCCGACGATGGACGCGGCGGCACTGGCAGCGCCTGCATGGGTGTCCGTGATGGACGGGCATCCCCAGGAT